>NZ_JBEOUW010000060.1:0-47297 GCF_040303045.1 Kitasatospora sp. NPDC096140 | reverse complement strand
GAACTCCACCACCCCACCGCCGACACCGTCCTGGACCGCATGCGCCGCTTCGACGCCAAGGGCCGCACCAGCTAGAGCACACCCCCTCACGGCCCGCCGCCCCGCAGCCAGCCCACCGACCCTTCCCAGGACACCCCATGTATCGCACCGCACTGCGCAACGTGCTGGCCCACAAGGGCCGACTGCTCATGACGGCGCTGGCCGTCATGCTCGGCACCGCCTTCGTGGCGGGCACCATGGTCTTCTCCGACACCTTCGGCAAGGCCATGCGGGACAGCAACTCCAAGAGCTACTCGGACGTCTCGGTCCAGGTGGTCGACCAGGCGGCCGGCTCCGCCGCGAGCGCCAAGCAGAAGAGCGAGAGCGGCTCCGCCGCGCTCACCGACGCCACCCTCCAGCAGCTGGCCGCCCTGCCGGGCACCGCGAACGCGCGCGGCGTGGTGAGCGGCTTCACCGGCGTGGCCGACCACAAGGGCAACCTGATCGGCCAGTTCTGGGCCGCCAAGGGCGCCAACTTCGCCCCCGGCCAGGACGGCCGGGACCCGCGCTACCCGATGGCCGAGGGCCAGGGCCCGAAGAACGCCAAGGAGATCGCACTCGACCGCAAGACCGCCGACAAGGCGGGCTACAAGGTCGGCGACACGGTGCGGGTGGCCGCCAACGGCCCCGTGATCGAGGCGAAGCTCACCGGCGTCTTCACCACCGACGACCCGGTGGTGAACACCGGCGGCACGCTCACCCTGTTCGACAAGGCCACCGCCCAGCAGCTGCTGCTGGAGCCCGGCCGCTACAGCGGCGTCGTGCTCACCGCCAAGCCCGGCACCACCGAGGACGCGCTGCTCGCCCAGGTGCAGCCCAAGGTGCCGTCCGGCAGCCAGTTCGACGTCGAGACCGGCGCCAAGCTCAAGGCCGACGAGCAGAGCATGATCACCAAGGGCACCGACAACATGCGCACGATGCTGCTGGTGTTCGCCGGCATCTCGCTCTTCGTCGGCATCTTCATCATCGCCAACACCTTCACCATGCTGGTCGCCCAGCGCACCAAGGAGCTCGCGCTGCTGCGGGCCATCGGCGCCAGCCGCAAGCAGGTCACCCGCTCGGTGCTGGTCGAGGCCCTGGTGATCGGCACCGTCTCGGCGCTGGCCGGTCTGGCCGCGGGCGTCGGGATCGGCGCGGGGATGCAGTCCCTGATCGTCGGTCTGAACGAGAACATGCCGAGCGGCGCCCTGGTGATCAAGCCGGTCACCGTCGCGGTGACCCTCGTGGTCGGCGTCGTGGTGACGGTGCTGTCCGCGCTGCTGCCGGCCCTGCGCGCCGCCCGGATCGCCCCGGTGGCCGCGATGAGCAGCGGCGACCAGCCGGCCTCCCAGAAGAGCCTGGTGGTCCGCAACACCATCGGCTCGCTGCTCGCCGCCGGCGGCCTGGCCCTGATCGGCTACGGCGCCTCCACCGGCAGCACCGACGGCCGGGTCCCGGTCGGCCTGGGCGCGTTCCTGGCCCTGATCGGCGTGTTCGTCCTGCTGCCGCTGCTCTCCCGCCCGGTGGTGGCCCTGCTCGGCCCGCTGCTGCGCGGCCTCGGCGGGACGCCCGGCAAGCTGGCCCAGCAGAACGCGGTGCGCAACCCGCGCCGGACGGCGGCGACGGCCGCGGCGCTCACCATCGGCCTGACCCTGGTCAGCGGCCTCACCGTGATCGGCGCCTCGGTGTCGGACGTGGTGGACCGGGCCGTCACCAGCTCGATGAAGGCCGACTACATCGTCTCGACCGCCAACGGCATGAACCTCTCCGAGCAGGTGCCCGCGCAGATCGCCAAGGCCCCCGGGGTGGCGGCCTCCTCGCCGATGACCACGGCGTACTGGGAGCTCGACGGCACCGGCAAGTCGATCTCCGGTCTGGACACGGCGACCTTCGACCAGCTGGTCGACATCGACCTGACCAGCGGGTCCGCCGCCGCGCTCGGCAAGGGCCAGCTGCTGGTGGACGAGGACGTCGCCAAGAAGTTCAACGTCACCACCGGCTCGACCATGACCGTCTCCTACCCGGACGACACCAAGGGGCAGCTCACCGTCGGCGGCGTGTACAGGACGGGCGGCATGCTCGGCCCGGCCCTGCTGGCCAACAGCGAGATCGCCAAGCACGACCCGAAGCCGTACGTCTCCGACGTCCTCGTCAAGGGCAAGGACGGCGCCACCGACACGCTCAAGCAGTCGCTCAAGGACGCCACCGGCGCCAACCCGGTGATCGAGGTGAAGTCCAAGCAGGACGTCCGCGACGGCTTCAGCCAGACCATCACCTTCGCGCTGAACCTGATGTACGGCCTGCTGGGCATGGCGGTCCTGATCGCGATCCTGGGCGTGATCAACACGCTGGCGATGTCGGTCTTCGAGCGCAAGCGCGAGATCGGGATGCTGCGGGCGATCGGCCTGGACCGCCGGGGCATCAAGCGGATGGTCCGTCTGGAGTCCGTGGTGATCTCGCTGTTCGGCGCCGGCATCGGCCTGGCCCTCGGGTGCTTCATCGCCTGGGCGATCAACGGCACCCTGAAGTCCAGCCTGGCCGGGCTGACCACCGTCCTGCCGTACGGCCAGCTGGCGCTGTTCCTGGCGCTCGCCGGAGTGGTGGGCCTGGTGGCCGCGATCTGGCCGGCCCGCCGGGCGGCCGGGCTGGACATCCTGTCGAGCATCAAGACCGACTGACCCGGGACGCGCGGAGAGCCCCTGCCGATCCCGGCAGGGGCTCTCCTACTGCTGTACTCCGCCCGGTCACAGGGCCGGCTGAGCACCACGGAGGTCGTGGTCCGGCAACGCTGCCGGGCGGAGGGCCTCCGACTCATACCCCGGTGCTCCCACACCGGGGTCTCAGTCGCTTACTTGCTCGCGAGTTCCTTGTCGGCGGCCGGCTTGGCGGCCTCGACGGGCTTGGTGGGCGGGGTGACCTCCTGGATCGGAAGCTGCGGCTTCTCCATCTGGGAGAGGCCGACCATCTCGCGCTTCAGGAACATCGCGAGGGTCCAGTCGGTGAAGACGCGGACCTTGCGGTTGAAGGTCGGCACCATCGCGCCGTGGTACAGGCGGTGGAACCACCAGGCCGGACGGCCCTTCAGCTTGTACTTGCCGAAGAGGATCGCGACGCCCTTGTGCAGGCCGAGACCGGCGACCGCACCGAGGTTCTTGTGCTTGTACTCCGCCTGCGGGAAGCCGCGCATGCCGGAGATCACGTTGTCGCCGAGGACGACGGCCTGACGGCAGGCGTGCTGCGCGTTCGGCGGGCACCAGGCGCCCTCGCCGGCGGCGAGGTCCGGGACCTGGGCGTTGTCGCCGGCGGCCCAGACGTAGTCGAAGCCCTGGACCTGGAGGGTCGGCGCGGTGTCGACGTGGCCGCGCGGGCCCAGCGGCAGACCGAACTCGGACAGCACCGGGTTCGGCTTCACGCCGGCCGTCCACACGATGGTGGAGGCGTCCATCTCCATGCCGTTCTTCAGCATGACGTGGCCGTCGACGCAGGAGTCCATCGAGGTCTCGATGTAGACCTCGATGTTGCGCTCTTCGAGCTTCTCCTTGGTCCACAGACCGAGGTCCGGGCCCATCTCGGGGAGGATGCGGTTGGCGGCCTCGACCACGACGAAGCGCATGTCGTCGCGGCTGACGGTCCGGTACAGCTTGGACGCGTCGCGCGCCATGTCCTCGATCTCGGCGATCGTCTCGATGCCGGCGAAGCCACCGCCGATGACGACGAAGGTCAGGGCCTTGCGGCGGACCTCCTCGTCCGTGGTGGACTCGGCCTTGTCGAGCTGGGCCATGACGTGGTTGCGGAGGCCGATGGCCTCCTCGACCGTCTTCATGCCGATGCCGTTCTCCGCCAGACCCGGGATCGGGAAGGTGCGGGAGACCGAGCCGGTCGCGACGACCAGGTACTCGAAGGGCAGCTCGTAGCTGTCGCCGGCCGCGGGCTGGACGGTGGCGACCTTGCGGGCGTGGTCGATGCCGGTGACGGACCCGGTCAGCACCTCCGCCTGCTTGAGGGCGCTGCGCAGCGGCGCGACGAGGTTGCGGGGCGCGACGTTGCCGCCGGCCGCCTCGGGGAGGAAGGGCAGGTACGTCATGTACGACCGCGGGTCCACGACCGTGACGGTCGCTTCGCCGTAGCGCATCTTCTTGAGGATGCGCATCGCGGCATACAGGCCGACGTAACCACCGCCGACAATGAGGATGCGAGGACGCTCCGTGGTGCTCATATCCGAAAGTATCCAGCACCGTCCGGAGCAGCCTTCGTGAGCCCGGTCACAAGCTCATGGACCCCCCGTGCTACACTGCGCGGCCACAAAACCGGCACGGGCGCGCAACCTCACGGCCCTTCACGCCCCCTCGTGAACATGCGCCGGAGCACCACCCTGCTGAGCAGCAACGATCCGTACAGGGCCCGGGTTCCCGCGCGTGGTTTTGATATTCAAACCCCGAACGAGCCCTGACCTGCGATCCAAGGGTCGTCACTACCGGGAGGCCTTCGGTCCCACAATTCGGACGTAGCGGGCGAGCCGGTGCGACGAATGGCCTGATCGTCATGTGAAGAAATTCACGAACCTTTTCGCACGGGCCCGGGCGCGTCCCGGCCCCGGCCCTCCGAAAGGGGTGCCGGGGCCGGTCGGGTAAGCCCTGCCGGGGGTCAGGAGGCGATACCCCAGGCGATCCCGTCCAGGATGTCGTGCTCGCTCACGACCACCTCGGCGGCGCCGGTGCGCTCCATGATCTCCAGCAGCTCCAGCGCGCCGGCCGCGATCACGTCCACCCGGCCCGGGTGCATCGACGGGATGGCCGCGCGCTCGGCGTGAGTCGCGGCCAGCAGCTCGCGGGCGATCTCGGCGACCCGCTCCCGGCCGATCCGCGAGTGGTGGATCGCGGCGGAGTCGTAGTCCGGCAGGCCCTGGGCGATCGCGGACACCGTGGTGACCGTCCCGGCCAGGCCCACCAGGGTGGCCGCGCCGGTCAGCGGGACGACCTCCTCGGCCTTGTCCAGCTCGGCCCGCACGTGCGCCCGGGCCTCGGCGACCTGCTCCGCGGAGGGCAGCTCGGCGCCGCCGAAGTGCCGCTCGGTGAGCCGCACGCAGCCGATGTCCACCGAGCGCGCCGCCTGCACGTCCTCCGCGCCGAGCACGAACTCGGTCGAGCCGCCGCCGAGGTCGAACACCAGGTAGGGGGCGGGGAACTGACCTCCGGTCAGCTCCTTGGTGGCGCCCAGGAAGGACAGTCGCGCCTCCTCCTCGCCGCTCACCACCTCGGGCTCGACGCCCAGGACGTCGCGCACGCCCTTGACGTACTCGTCGCTGTTCTCGGCGTCCCGGGAGGCGCTGGTGGCGACGAAGCGCACCCGCTCCGGGCCGACCCCGAAACCGGAGATGATCTCCTGGTACTCCCGGCAGGCCGCGAAGGTGCGGGCCAGCGCGTCCGGGTGCAGCCGGCCGGTCTGGTCCACGCCCTGGCCCAGCCGGTTGACGATCATCCGGCGGTCGAGGTCGGTGATCTCCCCGGTCTCCGGGTCCAGGTCGGCGACCAGCAGCCGGATCGAGTTGGTGCCGCAGTCGATCGCGGCGACTCGGGTCATGGTCACTGCGACTCCTGCTGCCCGCCGGTGTCCCCGGCCGACCCGCCCGGGGCCGCCGCGTCCTGCGCCGCGTCCTCGGCCGGCTCCTGCGCGGCACGCTTCTTGGCGGCGCGCTCGGCGGTCTTCTGCTGCTTGGCGGCGATCACGGCGTCGTGGTCCTGGTCCTTGGCGCGGTTGCGGGCGACCCGCTCACCGGCCGCCTGGACCTCGGCCGGGGAGACGCACGGGCCCTTCGCCCACCAATCCTCCAGCATGCCGATCGCCTCGTCGCCGAGCGGGTTGACGCCCTCGCCGGCCGCCAGCGAGTGGCCGACCAGCACGTGCAGGCACTTCACCCGGTCCGGCATGCCGCCGGCGCTCGGGAAGCCCTCCAGCACCTCGATGGCGTCGCGCCGGGCGATGTAGTCCTCGTGCGCCTCCTGGTAGGCGGCGGCCAGCTCCGGGTCCTCGGCGAGCCGGGCCGTCTGGTCCTTCATGACGCCTTCCGCCTCCAGGGTGCCGATCAGCGAGGCGGCCTTGGGGCAGGTCAGGTAGTAGAGCGTCGGGAACGGCGTGCCGTCGGGCAGGCGGGGAGCCGTCTCCACGACGTCCGGGTTGCCGCACGGGCAGCGGTGGGCCACGCCGCGCAGGCCGCGCGGCACCCGGCCGAGCTGGGCGGCGATGGCCGCGACGTCGGCGTCGGAGACGGCGGGGTGGTTCTCAGTGGTCATGGGGGGAGGTGTCTCCAACGGGGGACGGTGGGAGCGAAAGGGGGGTGCCGGGGGCCGGCGCGGCGGTGTCGGCGGCGTCGACCGAGTCCCAGATGCTGGTGTACCAGGGCTTGGCGGCCGTCGCCTGACCGGCGGCCACCCCGGCGGCGGGGGCGCCGGCGGCGGACGAGGAGGGCTTGGCGGAGGCCTGGCCGGCCGGATCCACCGCGATGTACGGGGTCTCCCCCGGCACCGCGTAGTGCAGCCGGGCGCGCGCCTGCGCCTTGACGTACTCCGGGTCCTGCCAGCGGGCCCGGTCCCGGCGCAGCTGCTCGACCTGCCGGCGCACCTGGTCGGCCTTCGCCCGCTGGGCGGAGATCTCGGCGCGCTGGGAGATGAACTGCCGCGTCGGGTAGGCGAGGATCGCCACCAGCGAGCACAGCACCAGGACGAGGACGGTCGCCCGGCTCGTGAACCGAGGCCGGGCCGCCAAGCCCGGGATCCTCCAGCCTGCCATCTCCCGTATCCCCTCCTGGTCGCGACGGTGCCCCGCCGTCCACCCTACGGGGTGAACGGCGGGGCACCGGTCAGGCTTGCGCTACCGGGAGCGCTCGGCCCTCGTGACCTCGCGGTCTCAGCCCTCGTGCTTGAAGCGCGGGAAGGCGCCGCGGCCGGCGTACTCGGCGGCGTCGTCGAGGATCTCCTCGATGCGCAGCAGCTGGTTGTACTTGGCGACGCGCTCGGAGCGGGCCGGGGCACCGGTCTTGATCTGGCCGCAGTTGGTGGCGACGGCCAGGTCGGCGATGGTGACGTCCTCGGTCTCGCCGGAGCGGTGCGACATCATGCAGCGGTACCCGTTGCGCTGGGCCAGCTCGACGGCGTCCAGGGTCTCGGTCAGCGAGCCGATCTGGTTCACCTTCACCAGCAGCGCGTTGGCGGTGCCGGTCTCGATGCCCTTGCCCAGGCGGGCCGGGTTGGTGACGAACAGGTCGTCGCCGACCAGCTGGACCTTGTCGCCCAGCTTGACGGTCATGGCCTTCCAGCCGTCCCAGTCCGACTCGTCCAGCGGGTCCTCGATGGAGACCAGCGGGTAGGCGGCGACCAGCTCGGCGTAGTACTCGATGAGCTCGGCGGCCGAGAGGGCCTTGCCCTCGAACTGGTAGGCGCCGTCCTGGTAGAACTCGGAGGCGGCGACGTCCAGGGCCAGCGCGACGTCACGGCCGGGCACGTAGCCCGCCTTCTGGATGGCCTCGGTGATCAGGTCCAGGGCCTCGCGGTTGCTGTCCAGGTTCGGCGCGAAGCCGCCCTCGTCGCCCAGGCCGGTGGACAGCCCGCGCTCCTTCAGCACGCCCTTGAGGGTGTGGTAGACCTCGACGCCCCAGCGGACGGCCTCGGAGAAGGACTCCGCGCCGATCGGGGCGATCATGAACTCCTGGATGTCGACGTTGGAGTCCGCGTGCGAGCCGCCGTTGAGGATGTTCATCATCGGGACCGGCAGGACGTGCGCGTTCGGGCCGCCCAGGTAGCGGAACAGCGGCAGGTCGCTGGCCTCGGAGGCGGCGTGCGCGACGGCCAGCGAGACGCCCAGGATGGCGTTGGCGCCGAGCGAGGACTTGTCCGGGGTGGCGTCCAGGTCCAGCATGGCCTGGTCGATCAGGCGCTGCTCGGTGGCGTCGTAGCCGACCAGCTCCGGGCCGATCTGCTCGATGACGGCGAGGACGGCCTTCTCCACGCCCTTGCCGAAGTAGCGGTTCTTGTCGCCGTCGCGCAGCTCCAGGGCCTCGAAGGCACCGGTCGAGGCACCCGACGGGACAGCGGCACGACCCGTGCTGCCGTCGTCGAGGCCGACCTCGACCTCGACCGTGGGGTTGCCGCGGGAGTCGAGGATCTCACGGGCTACGACGACATCGATGGACGGCACGAGGCATCTCCTTGCGGAAGCAGGGTCCCACTGACGGTGGCGCTGTCGGCGGGACGATTGCGGAGTCGTTACGGACCAGAGCCTAACCGCCCGGGCTCTCCAGGCCACGTCGGCCTCGGTCCCGTCTCAGCGTGTGGCCCCGCTACCCACCGGTAGTTCACCTGCTTGTCCCAGCTTGTCCCACCGGAGCGGGCGAATGCGGACGAAGGGGGCCGGCCGGACCGACCCCCCGTCACGCGTGTCGCGGGTGCCGCCAGGGACACGTCGGCTCAGCCGAGGTGCAGCACCTGGCCGGGCAGGATCAGGTCCGGGTCGCCGCCGACGGTGGAGCGGTTCTGCTCGTACAGCGCGTGCCAGCCGCCGGACACGCCCTGGGTGGCGGCGATGGTCGACAGCGTGTCACCGGCGTGGACGGTGTAGTCGTGGCCGGTCTGCGCGGCCGGGGCCGGCTGCGCGGGGCGCGGGGCCGCGTGCTTGGGGACGTACTGCTGCGCCGACTGGTCGACGGGCTTCTCGGCCTGCACGGGGGCGGCGTGCTTCGGGGCCTGCTTCTGGACGGGCTTCGCGGCCGGCTTCTCGGCGGGCTTCTGGACCGGCTTCTCGGCCGGCTTCTGGGCCTGCCGCTTGGGCGTCTGCTGCTGCGGGGCCGACTGCGGCTTGGAGTCCGAGGAGGTGTCGACGGACGCCGGGGCACCGCCCTTGGTCAGGCCGGCCTTGACGGAGCAGACCGGCCAGGCGCCGGGGCCCTGCGAGGCGAGCACCTTCTCGGCGATCGAGATCTGCTGCGCCTTGCTGGCCTGGTTGGCCTGCGCCGCGTACGAGGTGCCGCCGTACGCCTTCCAGGTGCTGGAGGTGAACTGCAGGCCGCCGTAGTAGCCGTTGCCGGTGTTGATGCTCCAGTTGCCGCCGCTCTCGCACTGGGCGACGGCGTCCCAGGTGGAGACCGGGGCGGCGGAGGCGCCGGTGGCGGTGAGGAGCGGCATCGCGAGTCCGACGCCGGCCACACCGGCGACGGCGATGGCCTTCTCGGTCTGGGTGCGACGACGGTGACGGCCGGTTCCAACGAACAGCATGAAGAGGTCCCTCTCCGCACGCCTGCGAGGTGAGCTGTCGGGTTCGGACCGGGAGGTGGCCCGGCCGCCGTAAGCGGAAACGATTCCGCTCGGGCGGCTTCACCCCAAGCCGTGGGGACGGCAACAAACCTGGTTCCCCCGCCCCTGCCCAGGGTTCTGGTCGGTTTCCCGTGACGCGGCGGGCAGGATTCGGCGTTCCGCGCACGAGGTCCGCAGCTGCGAACTCCAGGGAGAGTAGACAGATCTTCAGACCGATCACAAGCTCATATCCCGGATATCACACAGAAATTACGGCACGTGTCCGATCGCCTACCAACGGCGCCACTATGTCGGCATTGATGGGTTTTCACACCCCGCCGGAAGCCCGCCGGGCGACGTTCCGTCAGCACGCCGCCCGGCGTTCCGCCACCTCGCGTCAGTTCGCCGGGGGCGCGGAAGGAGCGTGCGGCGGCGTATGCGGGGAGCGGCTCTCCGGAGTGAATTCGACCGGGAGTTCCCGCAGGCCACGCATGATCAGACCGCCCCGCCAGCGCAGATTCTCCGGGCTTTCCGCGAGCTGCAGATCGGGCAGCCGGGAAAGCAGCGTGGCCAGTGCGGCACGCCCCTCCAAACGGGCCAGCGGAGCACCGATGCAGTAGTGGATGCCGTGCCCGAACCCCAGGTGCGGATTGTCCGTCCGGGCCAGGTCCAGGGTGTTCTCGTCCGCGAACCGGGCCGGATCGCGGTCCGCGGCGGCCAGCACCACCAGCACCGGATCGCCGACCGGGATGTCCACCCCGCCGATGGTCACCGGACGCGTCGCGAACCGCCAGGTCGCCAGCTCCACCGGCCCGTCGTAGCGCAGGAGTTCCTCGATGCCCGTCTCCAGCAGCGCGCTCTCCCCGCGCGCCACCGACTCCTGCAGCAGCCGGCGCTGGCCCGGGTTGCGCAGCAGCGCGTACGTCCCGTTGCCGATCAGGTTCACGGTCGTCTCGAAACCCGCGAAGAGGAGGATGAAGGCCATCGCCGCGGCCTCGTTCTCGGTCAGGTGCTCACCGTGGTCGCTCGCGCGGATCAGGCCCGAGATCAGGTCGTCCCCGAGGTCCGCCCGCTTGCGGTGGATCAGCTCCAGCAGGTACGCCCGCATCCGCTTCACCGCCCGCCCCACGCCGCCGCGTTGGCCGCCGCCGTGCCGGATCATCATCCCGGCCCAGTCGCGGAAGTCGTCCTGGTCCTCGGCCGGCACGCCCAGCATGTCGCAGATCGCGTAGATGGGGAGCGGGAAGGCGAACTCGTGGATCAGGTCCGCCGAGCCGCGCTGCGCGAAGCCGTCGATCAGCCGGTCGGTGAGCTGCTGCACCCGCGGCTCGAACTCGGCCACCCGGCGCGGGGTGAACGCCTTCGACACCAGGCGGCGCAGCCGGGTGTGGTCCGGCGGGTCGATGTTCAGCAGGTGCGTCATCAGGTCCGCCTGCCGCTCCCCCGGAATGCCCACCCGGCCGGTGCGGTGCGCCTGCTCGCTGTGGTGCGCCGGGTTCTTCGACAGCCGGGCGTCCGCGAGCGCCTGCCGGGCGTCCGCGTACCTGGTCACCAGCCAGGCCTCGACACCGCTCGGCAGCTTGGTGCGGTGCACCGGGGCGTGCTCGCGCAGCCAGGCGTAGGCGGGGTACGGATCGGCGGCGAACTCCCAGGTGAACAGCTGCGGAGCGGCGGCCTCGGGCTGCGGCGCGGTGGCCTCGGGCTGCGGAACCTCGCCCTCGGGCTGCGGAGCGGCGGCGTCGGGCTGCGGAGCGGTGGCCTCGGGCTGCGGAGCGGCGGCGTCCGACGGGGTCGCTGCGGGCCGGGCGGGATCTGCGGGCGGGGTGGCGTCGGACGCGGTGGCTGCGGGCCGGGCGGGGTCGGGCTGAGCTGGCATGGGTCGACCGTATCCGCTGGGTGCGCTCCCCCCTCCGCCGACGGCTCGCGACCCCCGTGACAACGGCGTACGACGGGCGCCCCAACACTCCGTGGACGACCCGTGGACGGTCCGTGGACAGCTCTTGGACAGCTCTTGGCCGGACGGCGGGCGTGAGCCTGGTCACCTGAGGGGTAATCCCTGTTGCGGAGGGTCAGGTCGTGCCTACGATCCTCCGCAGTACGCGTGGGCGCCGGTGCGGTGTCGCCCACAGGGAGGAGCAGACCATGCGGGTCAGCGGGTCAGTCGTCGTCATCGCGGTACTCGACGGCGGGTCGGGCGCCGACCTCGCCCGCCGGTTCTCCGCGGCCGGCGCCGCCGGAATGCTGATCGCCGACCAGCACGTCGGCATCGCCGAGGACCTCGCCGCCGAACTCGACCGGCCGGGCTGCCCCGTCGTCGGCGTCTCCGGCGACATCCGCCGCCCCAGCGACGTCGCCGCCCTCGTCGACACCGCGGAGAAGCACCTCGGGCCGATCGACCTGTTCGCCGTCGCCGGCCCGGACGGCGAGCGGATCGTCTCCCTCGCCGAACTGCCCGACCACCTCGACCTGGAACGCCTCGCCGAACTCGTCGTCCTCGTCGGCGAAGCCATCGGCGAACTCGTCCCGCCGCAGCGGCGCCCGGTGGAGAGCACCGCCACGGCGGCCTGAGCGCCTACTCCCCGTCCGGCTTGAGGCCCTCGGCCGCGCGCACCGCGTCCCGGTAACCGCGCGCGGCCGAGCGCAGCGCCGCGTCCACGTCCACCCCGGCGTCGTGCGCCCGCTGCGCCACCGCGAGCAGCAGCCGGCCCGCCGACCCCGCGGTCAGCTCGGCCGGCAACTCGTACGGCTCGTCCGGCACCCCGGAGAAGCCCGACCGGCGCACCCGCGACACCAGCTTCGCCGCGTACGCCAGCGAGGGCAGCCCGGCCGGCACGCCGTCCAGCACCGACTCGCGGTCCGCCTTCTCCGCGGCCTTCAGCTGCTCCCAGTTCGCCTCCACCTCGGCGGCGCCCCCGGCCTCGACGTCCCCGAACACGTGCGGGTGCCGGTACATCAGCTTCTCGACGATGTCCCCCGCCACGTCGTCGATCGAGAAGGCCCCGGTCGGGTGCTCCTCGGCGATCCGGGAGTGGAAGAACACCTGGAGCAGGACGTCCCCCAGCTCCTCGCGCAGCGTGTCGCGGTCCCCCTCCTCGATCGCCTCGACCAGCTCGTACGCCTCCTCGACCAGGTACTTCACCAGGCTCTCGTGCGTCTGCTCGGCGTCCCACGGACAGCCGCCCGGCGAGCGGAGCCGGTCCATCACCGTCACCAGGTCCAGCAGCCGCGCCCCCGGCAGGTCGTACGAACCCGGCAGCACCTCGATCTCCGGCACCTCACCGGCCCGCTCCACCGCGAGCCGCGCGAGCGCGTCCGTCAGCCCCGGATCCCCGTCCGGACTGCCCAGCCACACCGTCGCCCCGGCCCCGGCGGGCTGCTCGGTCAACAACCGCGCCAACGCGGGCGCCGAACCGGGCGCCACCACCTCCACCGCGACCCCGGCCTGCCGGACCGCCGCCACCTGCGGATGCCCCTCGTCCGCCACCAGCACCCGCCCCGCCGCCCGCAACGCCTCCCACGCCGGCCACGCCAGCAACCCGGGGGCCACCCGGTGGGTCGTGGTCAGCAGAATCAACTTGGCACCGGGAACATTCGTCGTCACACCCCGAACCTACCCGCCCACCGCGGCCACCTGCGGCCCTCGCCCCACCCACCCCACCCCTCCCGGCGACCCGGGTAGGCGCGGGGCGACACACCCCGCCCACCGGAGTCGACCAGCCCGACGGTCGAACGGCGGAGCCGGGCCCCTGTGCTCCCCCCTCCATGGCAACGACACCCCGAGGCGGCCCCGCGCAGCCCGACAACGGAACCCAGCCCACCGGACTCCCACACCCAGGCGTACCGCCGGAGCGGCGCAGGCAGCGCCCTACGGGACGCGGCACCCACCGGTCGGAACCGAGACCGCCGGCCACAAGGCGGGCTCGGGGTTGGCAAGGCGTGGAGTCCGGACGACCCCGGTGGACACGATCCGCTCGTGGACGAGAGGTGCCCGGCGGGGTGCGGGCACCGACCACCCTCGCACGAGAAGTCGGCCCCGCCGACTTCCTGCGCACGCTGCGTCCGCCGGAGCTGGCCTCATCCCCCACGCAGCCCCCAGCGGTCTTGAACGCGGGACGGTCGAAGCTGCCCGCAGCGAGAGGCCCCAGCGCCAGAAGTCGGCCCCGCCGACTTCCCCCTCCGGCCAGCCGGCGACGTGGAGCGGGATCGGCGGAGGCAGCGCACGAGCCGGACGACGAAGTCCCCGCACCGCATCAGAGATCGGCCCAGCCGACTTCCCACTTCCGATCAGCGACGCCAGGCGGCAGGAGAGCAGGGAAGAGGCCCATAGGAAGTCGGCCCCGCCGACTTCCCACTCCTGGCCCGCGGTCGCGGGCCAGGAGTGGGGTGAGGGTTGAGGGCGGAGAAGAATCACCCCACCGACCTCCTATGCCCCGCCCGCGAGGGCCACGGGGTGAGGTGGGGGTCGATAGGTGAGCGCGATCGGCAGGGGCTGCGATAAGGCCAGGATGCCGAACCCCATAGGAGCCCACCGGAAGTCGGTCCCACCGACTTCCCACTCCCAGCCCGCGATCGGGCACCAGGGGATGAGGTGGGGGTGGAGAGGTGAGCGGTCCGCGAGGCCGCGAGGGCCAAGACTCCGAGCCCCATAGGGGCGCCACAGGAAGTCGGTCCCGCCGACTTCCCACTCCCGGCCTCGGTCGCAGGCCAAGGGATGCCCCGGTTGCGGTCGCAGACCACGGGGTGAGGGTGGAGGGGGAACCGCCCCGTCGGCGTTTTATGACCGGCCTGTGGGTGGGGACCAGGGGGTGGGGTGGGGGTTGAGGGTGGAGAGGGATTGGCGGAGGCGGCGGACGGCGGGGTGGTGGGGGCCGTCGCGGCGTTCGCGGTCGAGGAGGAGGGGGAGCAGCCACTGCCAGGCGTTCTGTGGGTCGCCGGTGGCCGCGAGGTGGAGGCCGATGCGTTCGCGCAGGTCGTAGGTCCGCTCGGGGTCGGTGTCGAGGCCGGATTCGAGGCGGGCGGTGTGGGCGGTGAGGAGGGCCTGGTACTCGGCGAGGGCTTCGGCGCCGTGGCCGAGGTGTTCGAGGCAGATCGCGGCGCGGTAGCGGTGGTCGAGGCCTTGGGGGCCGTGCGGGCCGCCGTCGGCGGTGGCGGCCAGGCGGCGGTACTCGGGGAGGGCCTGCCGGGAATGGCCCTCGTGGAGGAGGGTGCGGGCGTAGATGGTGCGGATGGTGCGGACCAGGGGTGCGGCGTCACCGAGTTCGGCCTCGGCGCGGGGCAGCAGGCCGGCGGCGAGGTCGAGGACCTCGGTGTGACGGCCGGCGTCGACGAGGTCGGAGAGACGGGCGCACTGGGCACCCAGGTCGGGGAGCGACGGCGGCGGAGTGGCGGGAGCAGGCGGAACCACCGGAGCCGCCGGTACGGACGGTGCGGACAGGACGGGCGGAACGGACGGGACGGGCGTACGCAGGAACGGGCTCGGTTCCGGGCGGACCGGCGGCTCCGGGGCGACGGCGGCGGGTTGCGGTTGGTGCGGGAACCGGTACGGCCGTACGGGGTCGGGCAGCGGCGTGTAGCGGGGCTGCGGGGTGCCCGTGGCCGGGGGCAGCAGCGGGAGCAGCCGCCCGTACACCGTCTGGGCGTCGGCGGGGCGGTCGGCGGGCCGTTTGGCGAGGAGGTCGAGGACCAGCCGCTCCAGTCCGTGCGGCACGTCCGGGCGCAACTCCCGCAGCGGGACGGGCGGTTCGTCGACATGTCGGCGCAGGACGCCGAGCGCGGTGGGCGCCCGGAACGGCTCCTCGCCGGCGAGCATCTCGTGCAGCAGGCAGCCCAAGGCGTAGAGGTCGCTGCGCGGGTCGGTGGTGGCGGCGAGGGCCTGTTCGGGGGCCATGTAGGAGGGGCTGCCGACGGGCACGCCGGTGAGGGTGAGGCGGGTGGCCTCGGTGTCGAGGGCGGTGGCGATGCCGAGGTCGAGCAGGACGGTGCGGCCGTCCTCGCGGACCATGACGTTGCTGGGCTTGAGGTCGCGGTGGACCACCGGGATGGCGTGGACGGCGGCCAGCGCGGTGCAGAGCTGGGCGGCGACGGCCACGGCGCGCTCGATGGGGAAGGGCGCGTCCTCGGCGATGAGGTCGGCCAGGCTGACGCCCGGGATGCGCTGCATGACGAGGTAGAGCTCGCCCTCGTCCTCGCCCGCGTCGAAGACGGTGACCAGTCCGGGGTGGTCGAGCGCCGCCGTGACCCGGCACTCGCGCAGGAACCGGCGGCGCAACTCGTCTCCGTGGCTGCCGCGTTCGCCGCCGGTACGGCCGGTGCCGCCGGGGAGCAGGTGCTCGGGGCGGAGCAGCTTGACCGCGACCGCGCGGTGCAGGCGTTCGTCCCGGCCGGCCCAGACCTGGCCCATGCCGCCGTGGCCGATCTTCTCGGTGAGCCGGTAGCGGTCGGCGATCAGCCGGGTGGTGGTCACGGCTGGTCCTTGCGGGCCTGCCGGCGCAGCAACTCGCCGAGCTCGCGCAGGTCGTGGGCGGTCCCGGGGGCCGGGGTGGCGGGCGCGGAGGGAGCCGGGGGCGCGGTGGGAGCGGCCGGTGCGGGAGCGGCGGCCGGCGCGGGTGCGCCGTACCCGGGCACGGTCGCCGCGTACGGCGGGGCGGGCGGCGAGCCGTACGGCGCGGGGTAGGGCGCAGCGGCCGGTGCCGCGTACGGTGCCGCGTACGGTGCTGCCGCCTGCGGCGCGGGCCGGCCGGACTCCCACACCGCGCGGCGGTCCATCAGCAGGAAGTGCGCCGTGGGCGCCAGCCACAGCACGACCAGGGTGATCTGGCCGGTGGTGTCGGCGGTCGGGTCCTGGAGGCTGCCGGCGATTCCGGCGGAGACCATCAGGGTCAGCAGCAGCGCGCAGAACACCACGGCGCCGACGATGTCGTACGCCCGTCTGCGCCGGACCGCCAGCACCAGCGAGGGGACGACGCCGAGCAGGCCGACCGTCAGCAGCGGGGCCAGCGCGCACGCGACCCGCACGGGCGTCCCGAATCGGCCGGGCACCGGAGCGCGGCCGGCACCCGGCCCCGCGCCCGCCGGCGGAACCGCGCCCGTCACCGGAGCCGCGCCCGGCCCGTACGGCATGCCCGGCCCGTACGGCATGCCCGGCCCGTACGGCGTGCCGCCGGGCGGCGGTCCGAACTGCCCCGGGTACTGCCCTGACATGCGCGCTCCTGAGCTGGTGAGGACCGGTGGCGGTGCGAACGGTCCAGCACACCGTACCGTCCGGCCCGGTCGGCCCGGAGGCCTTCCGTCCGCTCGGTGCCGCATCGGTATCGCGCCGGTACCGCCCCGCTACTGGGCCGCCACCCGGCCGACGGCGGAACGCCGCTGAGCCTGCGTCACCTCAGTCGGTCGGCGGCGCCAGGGTGCCCGTCGCCAGTGCGTCCGTCGCGCCCTGGACCAGGGTGCGTCCGAGGGCGGCGGCCTGGGCGAGAGCGGTGTCGAAGGCGGCGAGGCCGGCGAAGGCGGCGCCGAGCCGCCGCTGGGCGGGGAGCGGGAGGCGGGGCAGCTCGACCCGGCGGATGTCGAGGCGGGCGGTGGTGGTGGCGTGGCTGGCGGCGCGCCGGGTGCCGGCGGTGGAACGGAAGTGGCCGGCCAGGAACTCGGGGTCGAGGGCGCCCGGGTCGGGCCGCAGCAGGTGGAGTTGACGTCCGAGGGCGGCGCCGACCAGCGGGCCCTCGGCGGGGACGACGCGGGCGGTGCCGCCGCCGAGGGCGGGGACGAGGACGTCGCCGGGCCGGGTGCGGACGTCCCCGGCGGGGCCGGTTCCGGTGGCGAGGACGGCGCTGGGCGCGGCGCCGGTGGCGAGGTCCTGATCGGTGACGACCAGGGTGCCGCCCGCTGCCTCACCGGCCGCTCCCGTACGGCCCGTGCCCGCCCCCGCCGAGCCGGTGCCGGTGCCGGTGCCGGTGCCGGTCCCGGTCCCGGTCCCGGAGGAGTACACCTCCAACGCACCGCTGCGGACCAGTTCGCCGACGGTGACCACGCCGACGGACCCGGCGCCGGATTCGGCCCCCGCCACGAAGGCCGGAGCGACCCCCGCCACGACGCCCGCTTGCCCACCCGGCTGCGGCAGCAGCGCGACCGGGTCGGCCAGGCCGGCCAGGAGCTCGGCCAACCGGCCGGCGACGTGGGAGAGTTCGGCCGCGCCGCCGAGCGGGGCGGCGGGCGGGACGTGCCGGGCCGGGGAGAGGTCGGTCTCGTCGTCGAGCAGGTCGATGGCGGCCACGGCCCGGTGGACGCCGGGGCGGTCGGCCGGGACCGGCAGGCCCTCACGGGCTGCCAGGTCGAAGCTGCGCCAGGCGCCCAGGACGGTGCGGCGCAGCTCGGGCCAGTCGACCTTGTCCCGCCCGCCCTCGGCGGCGGGCGCCGCCGCGGCCCCGCCGGCGAGCGCCGCCTTGGTGGAGTGCGCCGCCCCGGCGTCGAGCAGCAGCACCTGGCGGAAGTCGTCCCCCGGCCGGGGCGCGCGCAGCACCCACAGGTGCAGCGGGACGCCGTACGGCGGGGCGGCGCCGGCGGGCAGCGCGATGACGGCGCGCAGCGCGCCGGAGCGGAGCAGTTCGGCGCGGACGCGGCGGCCGGAGCGGCGGGTGGCGACGGTCGGCGGCAGCAGGAGCGCGGCCAGACCGCCGGGGCGGGTGTGGGCGAGGCAGTGCAGCACCCAGGCGAGTTCGGACTCGCCGCGCGGCGGCACGAGCCCGCCGGGCCAGCGGGCGTCGAACTGCAACTCGTCGTGGCCCCAGTCGCGTTCGTTGTACGGGGGCTGGCAGAGCACGGCCTCGAAGGTGTCGCCGGGGTAGCCGTCGGCCCGCAGGGCGTCGCCGGTGCGCAGTTCCAGCGGGAGCGGGCCGGGTTCGTCGCCGGGGGTGTGCAGGGCGAGCCGGAGCCGGGTGAGGGCCGCGGCGACCGGGTCGGCGTCCTGGCCGTAGCGGGCGGTGGTCGGCGGGTGTGCGAGCAGGACGGCGCCGAGGCCGACGGCCGGGTCGAGCACGGTGGCGGGGACGCCGGCGACGGCGGCGAGCAGTTCGGCGGCCTCCGGCGGGGTGGGGCTGAGCTGCCGGGTGTTGGCTTCGGCGTGACGGGTGAGCAGCTGCTCGTACGCGCCGGCCGGGCCGGCGTCGGCGGCGAGCGCGGCGAGCCGTCGGGCGAGGTCCAGTTGGGTGCTGCCGAGCAGGCCGGGGAGGCCCAGGAGGCGGGCGCCCGCCGGGCCGAAGGTGTGAACGGAGGTGTCGGCCACAGCCCGGGGCAGCGCGAGGGCGAGCCGGGTGTCGGGCTGGTCGGCGAGCTCGACCCAGCGCGCGGGCGCCCGGTGCAGCAGCAGGAGCAGTGCGCCCGCCTCGACCAGCGGGGCGGCGGGGTGGCCGGCCGGGTCGCGGAGGGTGTCGACGAGCTGCCACACCTGCTCCAGCAGCGGGAGTTCGGCGATCTTGCCCTGGGCTCGCAGCCAGGAGTCCACGTCGGCGAGCGCGAAGGTCGGGCTGGCGTCGGTGCCGCCGACCGGGCGGGGGAAGTCGGGGTGGCGCCTCCGCCAGTTGCTGACCGCGGCCCGGCCGACGCCGGCCAGCCGGGCGATCTCGACGGCGGTGACTTCGGGGCGGTCCGGCACGGGGGCCTCCTTCGGTGGGGGCTGTGGCCACACAGCGGGGCTCTGTGACCACACAGCATAGCGATGCGCCTCACGATCAGAGTTCACATGTGAACAGAGGTCTTTCGCGAATCATCGTTGACAGGGTTCACAGCCGAGTGGTGGGATTTCTCCGTCGCCACCGACCGGGGGCGACACGGGGAAGACCACCGATCACCGGGAGACACCCATGTCCACGACCGCCCGCCGCACCGCCGTCCGCCGCTCCACCACCCGCCGCGCCGCCGCTCTGCTGCTGGGCGCCGCACTGGTGACGCTCTCCGCGACGGCGTGCAACTCCACCGGCGGCTCCTCCGTCTCGACCGAGGCGAAGCAGACCGCAGCCGCCCCCGCCGCCGGCACCGACGTCGCGAAGCCGGCCGAGAGCAAGCCGGCCGACACCGCCAAGGCCCCCGCCAAGGTCGGCGACACCATCGCGCTCAAGGGCAACGACCCGGCCGACACCGCCGACGTGACGCTGGTGAAGGTGGTCGACAACGCCGAGGGGGCGGACGAGTTCACCCACCCGGCCGACGGCAAGCGCTTCGTGGCGATCCAGTTCCGGATCAAGGCGAGCGGCAAGAAGGCCTACAGCGACGCGCCGGGCAACAGCGCCAAGGTGGTGGACGCCCAGGGCCAGGCCTTCGGCACGACGATCGCGGACACCAAGGCCGGCCCGAGCTTCCAGGTCCCCGCGAACATCGCCCCCGGTGAGAGCGCCCTCGGCTTCGTCACCTTCGAGGTGCCGAAGGACGCCAAGCTCGACAAGGCCCAGTTCGGCCTGGACAGCGGCTTCGCCCCGCAGACCGGCCAGTGGAAGCTCGGCTGACGGCCCTGTTCACAGCCGTCGGAGCCGCACAGCCGTCGGAGCCGCACAGCCGTCGGGGCCGCAGAACGCGCAACGGCGGCCCCGGGCCGAAGCCCGAGACCGCCGTGGACACCCCTGGGGGCGGTGCTACTTCTTCGCCCCCGCCAGATCGTCGAACATGGCCGACAGGAACTCCCGGCACCAGCCCAGCAGTTCCCGGCCGACCAGCGGCTTGCCGCCGATCCGCCCGGTGCTCGGCCGGGGCACCAGGAGCTGCTGGGCCGCCGCCTTGACCTGGCTGCGCGGGTAGAGCCGGTTCAGCCGCAGCTGCTGGGACTCCCGCAGCTCCACCGGCCCGAAGCGGACGTTGGAGCCCTGCAGGGTGATGTCCGAGATGCCGCACCGCCGGGCGTACAGCCGCAGCGCCGCGACCAGCAGCAGGTTCTCCACCGGCTCGGGCAGCTTGCCGTAGCGGTCCACGAGTTCGTCCCGGACCTGCTTGATGTCGTCCTCGGAGTTGACCGCCGCGATCGAGCGGTACGCCTGCAGCCGCAGCCGCTCGCCGGGCGCGTAGTCGTGCGGCACGTGCGCGTCGACCGGCAGCTCGATCTTCACCTCCAGCGGCTCCTCCTCCGGCTCGCCGCCACTCGCCAGCGACTCGCGGAACTCGGCCACCGCCTCCCCGACCATCCGCATGTAGAGGTCGAAGCCGACGCCCGCGATGTGCCCGGACTGCTCGCCGCCGAGCAGGTTCCCGGCGCCGCGGATCTCCAGGTCCTTCATCGCGACGTACATGCCGGCGCCCATCTCGGTGTGCTGGGCGATGGTGGCCAGGCGCTCGTGCGCGGTCTCGGTGAGCGGCTTCTCCGGCGGGTACAGCATGTACGCGTAGCCGCGCTCGCGACCGCGCCCCACCCGGCCGCGCAGCTGGTGCAGCTGGGAGAGGCCGAAGGTGTCGCCGCGCTCGACGATCAGGGTGTTGGCGTTGGAGATGTCGATGCCGGACTCCACGATCGTGGTCGACACCAGGACGTCGAACTCCTTCTCCCAGAAGTCGACGACGACCTTCTCCAGCGCGGTCTCCCCCATCTGTCCGTGCGCGGTGGCGATCCGCGCCTCGGGCACCAGGTCCTTCAGCCGGGCGGCCGCCTTGTCGATCGACTCCACCCGGTTGTGGATGTAGAACACCTGGCCCTCGCGCAGGAGTTCACGCCGGATCGCGGCCGAGATCTGCTTCTCGTCGTACGGCCCGACGAAGGTCAGCACCGGGTGCCGCTCCTCCGGCGGGGTGGTGATGGTGGACATCTCGCGGATGCCGGTGACCGCCATCTCCAGGGTGCGCGGGATCGGGGTCGCGGACATGGTGAGCACGTCCACGTTGGCCCGCAGCTTCTTCAGCTGCTCCTTGTGCTCGACGCCGAAGCGCTGCTCCTCGTCGACGATGACCAGGCCGAGGTCCTTGAACCTGGTCTCGGAGGAGAACAGCCGGTGGGTGCCGATGACGACGTCCACCGAGCCCTCGAACAGCCCCTCCAGCACGGCCTTGGCCTCGCTGTCGGTCTGGAAGCGGGACAGCGCCTTCACCGTCACCGGGAAGTTGGCGTACCGCTCGGCGAAGGTCGAGAAGTGCTGCTGCACCAGCAGCGTGGTCGGCACCAGCACCGCCACCTGCTTGCCGTCCTGGACCGCCTTGAACGCGGCCCGCACGGCGATCTCGGTCTTGCCGTAGCCGACGTCGCCGCAGATCAGCCGGTCCATCGGGACGGACTTCTCCATGTCGGACTTGACCTCGGCGATGGTGGTCAGCTGGTCCGGGGTCTCCGCGTACGGGAACGCGTCCTCCAGCTCCCGCTGCCACGGGGTGTCCGGGCCGAAGGTGTGGCCGGGGGCGGCCATCCGCGCCGAGTACAGCTTGATCAGGTCGGCGGCGATCTCCTTGACCGCCTTCTTGGCCCGCTGCTTGGTCTTCGCCCAGTCCGCGCCGCCGAGCCGGTGCAGCGTCGGGGCCTCGCCGCCTACGTACTTGGTGACCTGGTCGAGCTGGTCGGTCGGCACGAACAACCGGTCGCCGGGGTGGCCGCGCTTGGCCGGGGCGTACTCCAGCACCAGGTACTCGCGGGTGGCGCCCTGGACGGTGCGCTGCACCATCTCGACGTACTTGCCGACGCCGTGCGCCTCGTGGACGACGTAGTCGCCGGCGGCGAGCGCCAGCGGGTCGATCGCGTTGCGGCGGCGCGAGGGCATCCGGCGCATGTCCTTGGTGGAGGACTTCTGGCCGGACAGGTCGGTCTCGGTGATGACGGTGAGCTTCAGCTCCTCGTCCACGAAGCCGTGTTCGATCGAGCCGCAGGACACGTGGACGACGTCCCGGGTGGGCGCCTCGGCGAGGTCGGCGACCAGCCGGGCCGGGATGCCCTCGTTGCCCAGCACCTCGGCGAGGCGGGAGGCGGGCCCGTGCCCCTCGGTCACCATGACGACCCGCCAGTCGGAGGCCAGTCGCTCCTTGGCGTCGGCGATCGCCCGCGCGGTGTCGCCCCGGTAGGCCTCGACGGCGTGCATGCCGAGGGTCAGCGTGTTGGCGTCGAACTCCAGGATGCCGTCGACGGCCGACTCGCTGGTCGCGAACGGGCTGACGGACCACCAGGGCAGCCCGATCTCGGCGGCGTGCTCGCGCACCTCGGCGAGCGAGCGCAGCGAGGCGGCGGAGACGTCGATCGCCTCCAGGTCGATCGGCCGGTCCCCGCCGGCCGCGGCCGCGACCCAGGAGGCGTGCAGGAACTCCTGGCTGGTCGCCACCAGGTCGGCGGCCCGGGTGCGGACCCGCTCGGGGTCGCAGACCACCGCGACCGAGCCGAGCGGCAGCACGTCGACCAGCAGCTCCATGTCGTCCACCAGCACCGGCGCCAGCGACTCCATGCCCTCGACCGCGATGCCCTCGGCGATCTTGTCCAGGATCTCGGCCAGTCCGGGGTGCTCGGCGGACAGCTCGGCGGCCCGCGCCCGCACCTCGTCGGTGAGCAGCAGCTCACGGCAGGGCGGCGCCCACAGGCCGTGCTCGGCGATCTCCAGCGAGCGCTGGTCGGCGACCTTGAAGTACCGGATCTCCTCGACCTCGTCGCCCCAGAACTCCACCCGCAGGGGGTGTTCCTCGGTCGGCGGGAAGACGTCCAGGATGCCGCCGCGGACGGCGAACTCACCGCGCTTCTCGACCAGTTCGACCCGGGCGTAGGCGGCTGCGGCGAGCCGGCGGGCCACCTCCTCCAGGTCGTGCGACTCCCCCCGCCGGACGGCCACCGGCTCCAGCTCGGCCAGGCCCTTGACCTGCGGCTGCAGGACCGAGCGGACCGGGGCGACGATCACCTGCACCGGCCCGGCCGCCGGGTCGTCCGCCCGCGGGTGGACGATGCGGCGCAGCACGGCCAGCCGGCGGCCCACGGTGTCCGAGCGGGGCGACAGCCGCTCGTGCGGCAGCGTCTCCCAGGCGGGGAACTCGGCGACCGCGTCGGCGGGCAGCAGCGAACGCAGCGAGGCGGCCAGGTCCTCGGCCTCCCGGCCGGTGGCGGTGACGGCGAGCACCGGACGGCCCCGGTCCCCGGCGGCCTGCCCGGCGAGCGCCCGGGCCAGTGCGGCGATGGCGAACGGCCGGGCGGCGGGCGGTCCGACCAGGTCCAGGTGGCGGCGTCCGCCGGCCGCGGCTCCGGTGGCGGTGGCCGCCTCGATCGCCTCGGCGAGCGCCGCGTCCCGCGCGACGACATCGAGCAGTCCGGTCAGGCTCATCTGGGGTCTCTTCTTCGTCCCGTGGCTGGAGCTGCCCCCGGGCGACGAGGGCCCGCCAGGGCAACACGAACGACCCGGCACGCCGAGCGGCCGGGGGTCTCCAGACTACGCCGCGGCAGGGACACGCACGCGGCGTACCGCCCCGGCGGGGCCGGGCGGGGACGAACCGCCGCCCGACCCCCTTCCTCCGGCCCGGGCGCCGCCCTCCTCCGACCGGCCGCGGCCCACCCCCGGCGGGAGCGCGTCCGGGGACGAACCACTGGACGGAACACCGGCCGGAACGCCGGACCGGCGGGTGGACGAACCAGCCGGACACCGCGCCCCACCGGCCACGGCCATCCGCCACGAACTGGACATACTCCGGTCACTGGCCGTCCATGGAGATCGCGCACCATGGTGAACGTGCCCGCCGCACCCAACCGTGGGGGATGGCTGTGGCGGCACTGTCGCACCCCCGATGGGGGTCGGAGGTGCGAGGCCGGGCGACCCTGGGTGGGGGCGCCCGCCCAAGCGCCGGGAACCGTGGCGCCCTTTCCTGGAGGGCGCCACGGGTCTCGGCCTACTTCGTTTCCCCGGCCGGCGCGTGGCCGCCGCACCGGACGGCCACCACTGTGGGCCACCGATGCCAGCCACCGATGCCGGCCACCGTTGCGGGCCGCCACTGCCGATCACCGATGCGGGCCGACCGCACGGCGGAGGCCCCGACCGCCCGGCAGGAGGCGGTCAGGGCCCGGGACGGGACACTCACCCGGCCGCTCGCGGGCGGGGCGAGCCGGACGGCACCGTGGCGCGCAGCCGCCGGAGGACCCGGCGTACCGTCAACGGCGCCGGTAGCTCACGGTGTTGGGGGTCGCGTAGCCGCTGCCGTCGTCGACGATGATGATCTTCGGGACGATCCGGGTCTCCTCCTCCGGCTGCCACGGGGCACCGGCTCCGACCTTCCCTTCCGTACCGCCGTCCCCGTCGACCGCCGCGTCAGCCGTCGCTTCGGACGGCGAGGCGGACGGCGCTTCGGACGGCGATGCGGCCTGCGGGGACGGCGGCGACGCGGGCTTCGGCGGGACGGCGGCCGGAGTGACCGGACCGGTCACCACGGCCTCGGCGGGCGCCTTGACGGCGCCCCCGCCGACGACCGGCGAGCGCAGCGCCGTCGTCGCCTTCTCCGCCGCCGTGCCCGTGCCCGCACCCACGGCCCGCAGGGCGGTCGGCGCCTGCCCGGAGGTCGAGGCCTTCCGCAGGTTCGTCACCGGGATCTCCCCGGTGTCCGCCTCCGAGTCCACCGACCCGGCACCGGCGACCGCGTCCGTCGGAGCCGGAGCCGGAGCGGAGTCCGGTGCCGACGCCGGAGCGGACGCCGACCCCGGAGCGGACGCCGGTGCCGACGCCGGCTCCGGTGCCGGGGCCACAGCCGGGACAGGAGTCGCGGGCGCCGCAGGCCCCGCGGGAGCCGCCGCAGCGGCGGCCACCGCCTCGGGCTCGATCTGGCCGACCGCCGCCCCGGTGAGCGAGGCCAGCGTGGCCTTGATGTGGTCCAGGTGCTGCTGCACCGTGTCCAGCCGGGTGTCGAACTCGCGCTGCTCGCGCTCGCTCGCCGCGTTGATCTTCTCGGCCTCCCGGCGGGCCTGCTCGATCAGCTGGTCGGCCTTGGCCTGGGCGTCCGTCTCCTGCTGCTTGATCCGGTTCAGCACGGTCTCCCGGTGCTGCTCCGCCTCCTTGACCCGGCGCTCGGCGGTCGAGGAGACCTCCGCCTCCTCGGCGTCGGCCTCGGCCTGGGCGGCGGCGAAGGTCTCGTCGGCCTTGCGGCGCCGGGCGGCCAGCTCGGCCTCGGCCTGCTCGCTGGCCTCGGCGGCGGCGACCCGCACCTTGGCGGCGTAGGCGGTGGCGGAGTCCCGGGCGGCGCGGCTCTCCCGGTCGGACTCCGAGCGGATGCCCTCGGCCTCGGCGCGGGTGCGCTCGTCGGTGCGGCGGGCGGCCGCGTCGGCCTCGGTGCGGGTGGTGGTGGCGTACTCCTTGGCCTCCCGGTCGAGCGTCTGCCCGGCCTCGTAGACCTCGTCGCGCAGGTCCTCGGCGAAGCGCTCCGCCTTCTCCCGGACGGCGCGCGCCTCGTTCCCGGCCATCACGGCCAGTCCGGCGGCCTGCTCGCTGAGCACCTGGTAGTCGGGCTCCGGAGCCTCCTCGGCGGTCCGGCGGATGTCCTCCAGCCGGGCCTCCATCTGCCGGATCCCGGCACCCAGGACGCTGAGCCGTTCCCACGCCTCGTCGCGCTGCGCGGTGAGCGCGACGAGCGCTCGCTCGACCTGCTCGGGCGCGTAGCCGCGCCGTGCCTGGGTGAAGCCGTACTGGGGGACGGCGTCGCTCATGGGCTCTTCCCCTCGTTCGCGGGCTGCGGAGCCCATGATCGGACGGAACGGCCGGATCCGGAACCGGTTCGGTGCCCGGGGCCGGATTCGGTCGTCGTGCGGACCGGAATACGTCGAGGACCGGACGAATAGATCCATCCTCTTGACCTATTTTGCGCAGATCCGGGCGAAACCCCAACGAGGCACAGCCACGGCGGCACGCCGGAGGGGCCGTCCCGGACACCGGAACGACCCCTCCCCACCTGCGAGGATCCTCGACGGTCCGCTACAGCAGACCGTCCCAGAACTGCTCCAGCAGCACGGCCCACCACGTGTCCGCGTTCTGCAGGGCCGCCGGGTCGATCGCGGCGAGCTGGGCCTGGAAGTCGGTCGTCCAGCGACCGGCCTGGTCCGGCGTCAGCCCGTACCGCAGCCGCCACATCCGGCCCAGCAGGGCCAGCGCGCGGACGAACTCCGGTACACCGCTGTTGACGAACCGGGGCGGCTGGCCGGTTCCATCGACGTCCACCGCGACCACGTTCGCCGTGCCGTACTGGACGCAGAGCTGGCGGCCGTAGTCGTTGCCGAGCACCAGGTAGCCGCCGAAGTCCGGGCCCCCGGCCAGGCCGCGCTCGGCGGCCAGCTCGGCGAGCGTCGGGATCGGACGGCCCTCCTGCGCCTGCGCCCAGAAGAACGGCCCGAAGTCGCGCGGCAGCCCGGCCCACATCAGGCTCTGGGACACCGGCTCGGGCACGCCCTGACGGGAGACGGCCCGCTGCTCGTAGCGGAACACGTTCTGCCCGAAGGCGGCGCCGACCTCCTGGGCCAGCTGCTGCGGCGGGAGCGGCGGCAGCGCCTGGACCGTCCCGGGCGCGGGCGGCGGCACCCGGAACGGGCGGACCCGCTGGGCACCGGAAGCCAGCTGGTGCAGCTCGTCCAGGTGGTCGAGCAGCTCGGCCATCCCCGCCTGCCGGGACGCGTGGTCGCGGCCGTACGGGGCGGTGTGGGTGAGCCGGACGTTCGGCCAGGACGCGGCGATCATGCGGTTGCAGTACCCGCCGGGCAGGTCGCACGACTCCAGCTCGGTGTAGAGCTCCAGCACCTGCTCCGGCGGCACGTTGAGCCGGCGCAGGTCCTGCAGGATCTTCCACTCCGGGTGCGGGGTGCCGGGCTCGCTGCGGTGCAGCAGCTTCTGCTCCGAACCGTCCGGGCCCCGGTAGCTGAGCGCGGCGAAGTAGCCCGGGCCGACGGCGGGCACCCCGGGGGGCACCGGCGCGGCCTGCGGCGAGCCGGTCACCGCCGCCGGGGGGACGACCCCGGCGGCGCCGCCCGCGTTCGGGTAGCCGTAGCCGGCCGCGGGCGTGGCCGGGGCCGCCGGACCGCCGGGCGGCGGCGGGACGGCGGGGCCGCCGGACGGCGGGGTGCCCGGGTCCGCCGGGCCTGCGCCCAGCAGGGCGGGGTCGATCGCGCTCGCCAGCTGGGTCGCCTCGTACGCCACCCCGGCCGAGGGCGTGCCACTGGCCGGAGTGCCCTGGGGCGCCGGGGCACCGCCGCGCAGCCCCGCCGGGGGCGGGGGCGGCGGGGCGGAACCGGCCCCGCGACCGCCGGGGGCGCCGGCGGGCGTGCCGGAGCCCGCGGTGTGCTTCAGCCCGGCGGGCGGGGGCGGCGGCGGGGCGGAGCCGCCGCTGCGGCCCAGTGCACCGGGGGCGGCGCCCGCACCGGGCGAACCGGCGGGGCCACCGCGCAGCGCGGCCGGCGGGGGCGGCGGCGGGGCCGAGCCCGGCGCGCGGCCGAGCCCGCCCTGCGGCGCGCCGGCGGCGGGCGTCCCGGTGGGCGGGGTGCCCGGGGCGCCGGGCAGGCCGGCGAGGCCGGGGGCTCCCCCGGGCGGGGCCAGCATCGTCGGCGCCTGCTCCACCGGGGCGCCGGGCGGGGTCGCCGGCGCACCGGGCAGGCCCATCAGCCCGGGCATGGCGTCCGGCGGCGCGAGCAGCGTCGGCGCCGGTTCGGCAGCCGGGGCCGGGGCGGGTGCCTGGGTCGGCGGTGCGGCCGGGGGCTGGGCCGCCGGCGGCTGGGCGCCGGACGGCGGGACCGGAGGCATGCCGTAGCCGCCGCTCGCCGGCGGCATCAGCATGGTCGCGGCCTCGGCACCCGGCGCGGGCGCGTCGGGCAGGTCCGAGCCGGTGGTCCGCAGTCCGTCGGGCATCAGGACGGTCGCGGCCTCGGCACCGGCCGGAGGCGCGGGCGGTCCGGCGGGCGGTCCGGCCGGAGCGGCGGTCGGCGGGACGGGCATGGCGGCCTGCGGCTGCGGCGCGGCGCCCGGCCCGTCGAAGCCCGGCGGCGGGGCGAGCATGGTCGGCGCGTCCCCGGCGGGCCGGTCGGAGACCGGCGGCTCGGTCAGGACGGCGGGCGCGGGCGGCACCGGCGGAGCGAACGGCTCCTCGACCGGCACCGGAGCGGGCGCAGGCGTCGGCGCAGGCGCAGGCGCAGGCGCAGGCGCGGCAGCGGCAGTGGGCGCAGGCGCGCCGGCCTGCGGGGCGGCCGGACCGCCCGCCAGCCGCTCCGCCTCCGCCGCGATCGCCGCGGCCCCCGCCTCCTGCAGCCACTGCGGCGGGCTGAGCAGGAAGGACGTCGCCTCCACCGGCCCGGGCGCGGGCTTCGCCGCCCCCGCCGGGTTGGCCGCGACCGGCCGCCCGTAGACCTCCTCGTACTGCCGGACCACCTCGTTGACGGGCAGCGCCGGCCAGAGCGTGCTGGCGCCCGTGTCCCGGGCGATCACCAGCCGCGCCTCGCCCGAGCCACCGCCCGGAGCGACCGAGCCGTCCGGCCCCACGGCCCCGGCCGCGTTCCCGGTGCCGTCCCCGGGCGGCATCGCCCAGCAGACGAAGCCCAGGTCGAACTCCCGGACCCGCACCTCACGCTGTTGCGAGCGCGGCACCCCGCCGTTGATCCACTCCTCGGCGAGCTCCTGCGCCTGCGCGTACGTCACCACGCCCGGTTCACCCCTGTCCGCATCCTCGTCGTCCCCCGTTCCACCAGCACCACCACGTCCACCGCGATCCCGTGCATCAGCCCACCGGGACGGCCCGGGCGAACCCGCCGTCCACCATCAGCTCCGCGACCGTCTCCAGCTCCGGCGGGCTGCCCGCCAACCGCAGCAGGAAGGCGTCGAAGTCTTCGCCGCAGGGCAGCAGCAGTCGGGCGCAGCGGTCCTCCGGGGCCTCCGGGCCACCGGAGTCGCGGGCGTCGTCGTACAGGTGGAACCAGACCGAGCCGGTCCGCTCGCCGCGCACCTTGAGCGCGACGAGGCCGCCCTGCGCGTAGGCGACCGCCAGGTAGTCCTTGGTGAGGTGGTCGCGCAGGCACTTGTTGGCGTACACGACGTCATCGGTGCCGTACTCCTCGGTCAGCGTCAGGAACGGCTGGTCGAGCAGCAGGCCGAGGTCGGTGTCCAGCGCCACGCCGACGGGGGCGCGGCCGCCGCCCAGCTTGAGGAAGGTGCGGTAGGCGCCGGGCAGCCGGTAGCCGAGGCGCTCCTCGGCGCGCTGAACCAGGTCCTCGGGGACGCCGATCGGGTCGCCGCCGTCCTTGGCCAGCGAGAAGTGGACCGGCCGGCGCTCCTGCAGCGGGCGGGTGCCGCGCCGGGTGTGGTCGGCGGCGGAGGTGGCCAGGCCGCCGTGGTGCCGCAGCAGTGCCTTGACCTCGACCGGGACGAGCTCCATCCGCCGCCAGCCGGGGGCGGCGCGGCCGACCGCGTGGTGCCAGGTCCAGCCGGGCGGGGTGGCCACGGCGGTCTCCAGATCGGCCCAGAGCGGGTGGCCCTGGGTGTAGAGCGCGGCATTGGCCGAGACGTAGTCGGTCAGCCGCAGTTCGTCCACGCCGAAGCCCTCCGGCGGGTCGGCGACCTCGGCCGCGGCGGCGGCGTACGGGCCGAAGTCCGGGTAGCCGTACTCGTCCACGCTGACCCCGGCGGGGTGCCGCTCGGCACGGACCGGATCCGGGAACTGCACCACCTGACCTGCGTACGCCGCGTTCGGTGCGGCGGCGACGCCGGGCCGACCTGTCGTCATCTGGGAGCCCCCACTGGCTGCTGCAAATACTCGGTGCTTGCTGGCACCAGCCTAGGGGGTCCCCTCAAGGCCCGGACCCCCGCCTTTGGACAACCCCCGCCCCCGGGGACCGCCCCGCCGACCGCTCGCGTCGGCCGCCCCGGCCGTGCCCGGTGGGGTGCGGCCCCGACACCCGACCCCGACACCCGACCCCGACACCCGGCCCCGACCCCCGACCCTGACGCCCGGCCCCGCGCCGCGGCCTCAACACCCGCTGCGGGCACCGGAGTCGGCCCCGCCGGAAGCCTCCCTGATCGCCGGTCGCACCCGCCCGGCCCGCCGCCGGAACGGTAGCGGCCGCCGCCCCGGCCGGTGACCTTTTCGGTGAATCGGCGGACAAGTCATGACGAGGGGGTGCGCATTCGGCCAGCATCGGGGAACGGCCCGCGCGGTCCGCCCGGTATCCGCCGCGCCCGCACCCCGGTTGTACGGATGTCGGTGTCGTTTGACAGGCTTGCCCAGGACCGGCCGGGCCACCCCGGCCGACGGCCGGGTAACGAGGAGGAGGACGACGGATGACCACCGGTGAGCCGGCGGACCCGCCCGTGCTGCGCCACCACCGCGACAGCCTGCTGCCCGCCGTCGCCGCCGCGCTGTCGCTCAAGGGCGGCGAGGTGCACACCCTGGCGGGCGGCAAGGACGACCGCCGCCCGGTCCTGCACCACCTGGTCACCGGCTTCCTGGACACCCTGCCGCTGGAGGCCCGCGAGCGGTTCACCGGCCGCTGTCCGGAGGCCGTCCTGCTCTCCCAGTACCTGGCCGCGGTCGACGGTCGGCGCTCCAAGCGCGCCGCCCGCAAGCCGATGAGCCTGAACGAGGCCCGCAAGGCGCTCAGGGGCTCCCGGATGACGACCCTGCGGATCCGCGAGGAGGGCGATCCGGCGCACGGCACCCACGCCCCGCCGTGCCGCTCCTGCGCGCCGATGCTGGAGCACTTCACCGTGCAGAGCGTCGCCGTCGGACCGACCGTGCGCTGACCGGTCGAGCGCCGGTCCGTCCGTCCCCCGTCCCCGAGCCCTGGAGGCCACCCTGAATCCGCCCAGCCCGCCCCCGCCGCCGCCGGCGACCCTCTCCGCCCCCGGCGGTGGAGCCCCCGGCGACTCCGCCACCGGCACCGTCGGACGGACCCGCCCGCGTTTCCCCGCCGACGTCGCCGCCGAGCTGAAGGCGGCCGGCTGGCACCCCGGCCGCTGGGAGATGGGGCAGGCCGAGGAGTGGGCCGACGCCCTGGTCGGGTACGGCGCGCCCAACGGCGTGGCGCACTCGGTCTTCCCGGCGGCGGTGGAGGCCTGGGCCGAGTTCGGCGGCCTCGCCTTCGACCTGTCCGGCCCGGGCCGCCAGCTGGCCCGCACCCCGTTCCTGGTCGACCCGCTGTGCGGCCTGCACCAGCCGCGCACCCTGCTGGACCTCGGCCGGGCGCTGGGCACCCAGGTCGCGCCGCTCGGCGAGGAGGCGTACGGGCAGGCGCTGCTCGCCGTCGACGAGGAGGGCCGGGTCTACAGCCTGGACCACACCGGCGAGTGGTTCCTCGGCCACGGCATCGACCAGGCGATCACCGCGTTGGTGCTGGGCACCTCCCCGGAACGGCTGCGCACCGCCGACGACCGCTGAGCAGGGCGGGAGCGGCGGCGGTTCACCGCAGCCGCTCGGCCCGCACCGCCAGCCGGGAGGGCAGTACCGCCTCGACGCGGAACCCTCCGTCCGCCTCCGGCCCGGACGAGAAGGTGCCGCCGAGCGCGATCACCCGTTCCCGCATCCCGACCAGTCCGTTGCCCCCGCTGGGCAGCTTGGCCGCCCCCCGCTCCCCGCCCGGGCAGGCGTTCACCACGCTCACCCGCACCCCGTTCGGCGCGTACGCCAGCAGGACGGACACCTGGGCGCCGCCCGCGTGCTTGTGCGCATTGGTCAGCCCTTCCTGGACGACCCGGTAGGCGGTCTGCTCGGCCTCGCCGGTGAACTCCTGGCGGCTGCCGCTGACCGTCAGCGTCACCGCCATCCCGGCCGCCCGGGACTGGTCGACCAGCCGCGGCAGCCCGGCCAGCGAGTCCGGCTCCGGCTGCCGCTCGTCGTCCATCCGCAGCACACCGAGGATCTCGCGCAGCTCGTTCAGCGCCTGCCGGCCCACCTCGCCCATCAGCTTGGCGCTCTGCGCGGCCTTCTCCGGGTCCTTGACGACGATCCGCTCCAGCGCCCCGGCGTGCACCACCATCAGCGAGACCCGGTGCGCCACCACGTCGTGCATCTCGCGGGCGATCCGGGTGCGCTCCTCCAGCCGGGCCCGGCGGGCACGCTCCTGCGCCTGTTCGGCCAGCAGGTCCAGCTCGGCCTCCAGGCCGTGCGCGCGGTCCTTGAGCGACTCGATCAGCCGCCGCCGCGCGCCCACGTACAGGCCCGTCACCACCGGGGGGACGGTCAGCCCGACCGCGACCAGCACCGCTATCAGGACCTGGCCCCACAGCGGCGGCGGCTCCGCGGCCGAGTCGCCGGGGGTCAGCATCGACACCATCATCACGGCGACCGCCTCGGCGAAGGCCAGCGCGGACAGCGCCACCACCCGCCAGCGCCGCGAGGGCCACTCCCAGGTCTCCGCCAGCGTGTACAGCGCCACGACCAGCAGCAGGACGCCGAGCATCCCAGGCATCGCGAGCAGGGTGACCAGCACCGGAACGGCCGGCCAGCGCCGGCGCAGCACCAGCGAGCCGCCGGCCAGCGAGCCCAGCACCGCGACGCCGATCACGCCGGCGGTCGACAGGTCGACCCGGGCGGAGAGGAAGGCGATCGTGCTGACCGAGCACTCCAGGGCGGCGAGCACGGCCAGCCCGATGTCCAGGAAGGCGCTGCGCGGCCGCTTCCACCACCAGAACGACCGGTCCTGTGCGCGCTCCCCCGGCGACAAGCTCATGCCCGACAGACTATGCGGCAATCCCCACCCCTCCCCACCGGGATTGTCCGGCACACCTTCCGAGTCCGCCAAGTGGTCCAGACCACCGCCGCTTTTCGGCAGCTCTGTCCGCCATCCGGCCACCTCGCGGACAGCGAACGCCCCGACACCTATGCTGGTCGCGTCGGACAGCGCGGTCCGCACGCGTCACAACCGCCACACGCGTGTGGACCTGTGACGATGAGCCGTTGCCGAACCCCACCACCACAGGGAGCCAGCCGTGACCGCTCCGGTCCCCGCCCCGGCGGACAGCCCCACGCCCGTCGTCGCCGACAACGCCGCCCTGCGTGCGGACATCCGCCGCCTCGGCGACCTGCTCGGCGAGACGCTGGTCCGCCAGGAGGGCCCCCAGCTGCTGGGCCTGGTCGAACAGGTCCGCCTGCTCAGCCGCACCGACGGCGAGGCCACCGCCGAACTCCTCTCCGACATCGACCTGGACACCGCCGCCAAGCTGGTCCGGGCGTTCTCCACCTACTTCCACCTCGCCAACGTCACCGAGCAGGTGCACCGCGGCCGGGAGTTCGCCACCCGCCGCGCCCGGGAGGGCTCGCTGCTCGCGCAGACCGCCGACCAGCTCGCCGAGGCCGACCCCAAGCACCTCGCGGACACCCTGGCCCACCTCGCGGTCCGCCCGGTCTTCACCGCGCACCCCACCGAGGCCGCCCGCCGCAGCGTCCTCAACAAGCTGCGCCGGATCGGCGAACTCCTCGACCGCATCCACCGCGAGGAGCTCGCCTCCGGCCTCGTCGCCGCCGACCCGGCCCGCACCAGCAGCGCCAAGCGCTCCGCCGACCGCCGCCTCGCCGAGGTCATCGACCTGCTCTGGCAGACCGACGAGCTGCGCATCGCCCGCCCCGAACCCACCGACGAGGCCCGCAACGCCGTCTACTACCTGGACGAGCTCTACCGCGAGGCCGTCCCCGAGGTCCTGGAGGAGCTGCAGGAGGAGCTCGCCCGGGTCGGCCTCAACCTGCCCGACGGCGTCCGCCCGCTCACCTTCGGCACCTGGATCGGCGGCGACCGCGACGGCAACCCCAACGTCACCCCGCAGGTCACCTGGGACGTCCTCAACCTCCAGCACGAGTACGGCATCAAGGACGCCCTCGACGCCATCGACGACCTGCGCAACACCCTCTCCACCTCCGAGCGGCTGGCCGGGGCCTCGGTCGAACTGCTCGCCTCGCTCAACAACGACCTGCACCTGCTCCCCGAACTGAGCCCGCGCTACAAGCGGATGAACGCCGAGGAGCCCTACCGCCTCAAGGCCACCTGCATCCGGCTCAAGCTGGAGAACACCCGCGAGCGCCTGGCCGGCGGCACCCCGCACATCGACGGCCGCGACTACCGCGGCACCCGCGAACTCGTCGCCGACCTGCGGCTGATCCAGGACTCGCTGCGCGCCCACCGCGGCGAACTCATCGCCGACGGCCGCCTCGCCCGCGCCATCCGCACCATCGAGGCCTTCGGCCTCCAGCTCGCCACCATGGACGTGCGCGAGCACGCCGAGGCCCACCACCACGCCCTCGGCCAGCTCTTCGACCGCCTCGGCGAGGAGGCCTGGCGCTACGCCGACATGCCCCGCGAGTACCGGCAGAAGCTCCTCGCCAAGGAACTCCGCTCCCGCCGCCCGCTCGCCCCCACCCCGGCCCCGCTGGACGAGGCCGGCACCAAGACCCTCGGCGTCTTCAACACCATCCGCGAGGGCTTCGAGCGCTTCGGCGACGAGATCGTCGAGAGCTACATCATCTCGATGTGCCAGGGCGCCGACGACGTCTTCGCCGCCACCGTACTGGCCCGCGAGGCCGGCCTGATCGACCTGCACGCCGGCGTCGCCAAGATCGGCATCGTGCCGCTGCTGGAGACCACCGACGAGCTCCAGCAGGCCGACCGCATCCTCGACGAGATGCTCTCCGACCCCTCCTACCGCCTGCTCGTCTCCCTGCGCGGCGACGTCCAGGAGGTCATGCTCGGCTACTCGGACTCCTCCAAGTTCGGCGGCATCACCACCTCCCAGTGGGAGATCCACCGCGCCCAGCGCCGACTGCGCGACGTCGCCCACCGCTACGGCATCCGGCTGCGCCTCTTCCACGGCCGCGGCGGCACCGTCGGCCGCGGCGGCGGCCCCTCGCACGAGGCCATCCTGGCCCAGCCCTGGGGCACCCTGGAGGGCGAGATCAAGGTCACCGAGCAGGGCGAGGTCATCTCCGACAAGTACCTGCTCCCCTCCCTCGCCCGGGAGAACCTGGAGCTCACCCTCTCCGCCACCCTGGCCGCCTCCGCGCTGCACACCGCCCCGCGCCAGGCCCCCGAGGAGCTGGCCCGCTGGGACGCCGCGATGGACCGGGTCTCCGAGGCCGCCCACACCGCCTACCGCGGCCTGGTCGAGCAGGAGGACCTGCCGAAGTACTTCTTCGCCTCCACCCCGGTCGACCAGCTCGCCTCGCTGCACCTGGGCTCCCGCCCGTCCCGCCGCCCCGACTCCGGCGCGGGCCTGGACGGCCTGCGGGCCATCCCGTGGGTCTTCGGCTGGACCCAGTCCCGCCAGATCGTCCCCGGCTGGTACGGCGTCGGCTCCGGCCTCGCCGCCGCCCGCGCGGCCGGCCTGGGCGACGTGCTGGACGAGATGTACGGCGAGTGGCACTTCTTCCGCAACTTCCTGTCCAACGTCGCGATGACGCTGGCCAAGACCGACCTGCGGATCGCCCGCCACTACGTCGAGCAGCTGGTGCCCGGCGAGCTGCGCCACGTCTTCGACCAGATCAAGGACGAGCACGCCCTCACCCTGCGCGAGGTGCTCCGGCTCACCGGCGAGAGCGAACTGCTGGAGCACAACCCGGTGCTGAAGCAGACCTTCGCCGTCCGCGACGCCTACCTCGACCCGATCTCCTACCTCCAGGTCGCGCTGCTGCGCCGCCAGCGCGAGGAGGTCTCGGCCGGCCGCCACGACGACCCGCTGCGCGCCCGCGCGCTGCTGCTCACCGTCAACGGCATCGCCGCCGGCCTGCGCAACACCGGCTGATCCGGGGAACGCGAAGGGGCCGACGGCGCGTGCCGTCGGCCCCTTCGCGTTCCGGTCAGTGCGGCCGCACCTCGATCACCTCCGACCCGTAGCGGGCCATGACGTCGGCCCTGACGGCCGCGAACTGCGGGGTGTGCACGAGCACCCCGGTGCCGTCCTCGGAGATCGTCACCCCGGAGACGGTCACCCCCCGCGCCGCCCAGTAGCCGCCGTCGTCGACCGTGATCCGCCGCGCCAGCGCCAGGTAGTGCCGACGCGACCCCGGCACGTCCACGAAGTTGATCGTGACCCCGTGGTGGCTCACGGCGGCCGACACGACGGCGTCGAGGTCGGAACCCGGCACCCGCATGACGTACACCTGGCGGTCCAGGGTCTCGCAGACGCCGAACCAGTGGTCCGGGTACTTGTCGGCCCCCACCCTCCTGATGTCGGCGGCCACCCGGATCGGGTCGAGGTCGAGGGCGTCCGGCCCCCCGCTCGTGCTCGCCCCCGCGGACGGCACGTACGGGGGCGTCGTCGTCGACGACACGGGCGGTGGCCCCGACGGCAGGCCGGACGGCCCGCTCGACGGCGGCCGCGAGGACGTCGTCCCCGAAGCCGTCACCTGGTCCCACGTGGGCAGCCGCAGCGAGGCCGGCCCGCCCTGGCAGAGCAGCAGCGGCCCCCCGGTGTCCGGCGCCGACGACGACGGCGAGCCCGGTGACGCCTGCGGGACGGGCGGCCGGCTCCCCGTCCCCGGGGACGGGGACAACGACCCCCCGCCCACGACCTGGGCCGACCCCCGTACGGCCCCGGTCGTGCTCCCGCCCCACTGCGCCAGCGCGCCCACTCCCAGGGCGAACACGGCCGCCCCCGCCACCGACCGCACCACCAGGCGCGACCGCGCCCGGCGCCGACCGGCCTCCCGCAGCTGGGGCAGCGGCGGGCTGCCGGCCACCGACCCCGCCCGCGCGCCGAGCCGGACGACCAGTTCCTCCTCGAACCCGTCCGGGTGTTCAGCCGCCATGCCCCACCATCTCCCTCGCCGGTGCCAGCTCCTGCCGGAGCGTCTTCATCGCCCGCGCCAGATGCGTCTTCGCCGTGGCCTCCGAGCAACCGAGCTCCTGCGCGACCCGCGCCACCGGCAGGTCGACGTAGTAGCGCAGCACCACCACCGCCCGCTGCCGGGGCGGCAGGGCCCGCAGCGCCGCCGCCAGCTGCTCGTCGTGCTCGGCCACCGTCGCCTCCGGGGAGTCCGGCAGCACGGGCGTGAGCACCTCGCGCCGGGTGCGCCGCCAGCGCGAGACGTGCGTGCGGACCATCGTCGTCCGGACGTACCCCTCGGCGGCCGCCACGTCCCGGATCGCCGTCCGCTTCGGGTACACCCGGGCCAACGCGTCGTGCAGCAGGTCCCGGGCGTCGTGGACGTCCCCGGTGATCAGGTACGCCCCCCGCAGGAGGGCCTGGTAGCGAGCCGCGACGAACTCGTCGAACGGATCGGCCCCCGAGCCCCCCGGGCGCAATGATTCGCGCTTCATACCCCCATGACGCCCGGCGCGCCGGAAACGGATGACACCCCCGGGAAAGTACGACGAAGGGCCGGTGCCCACCGTCGTGGACACCGGCCCCTGAGGACTCGTGACTACTCCGCGGGCTCGCCCGCGCGCCGGCGCTTCAACCACAGCGCCGCTCCGCCGCCCGCCACCAGCAGGCCGCCGCCGACCGCCAACAGCCCCGCGTCGGGGCCCATCGACTCGCCGAGCACCGGCTGGGCGGCCGGCTCCGGGGCGATCAGCGGATCCGGCTCCGCCACCGGGTCGGCGTGCGCCAGCGCACCGCTCGACAGCAGCACTCCGGCCGCCCCCAGCGCACCGGCCGTACCGATCCGCCGCCCGAACTGCTTCAGCCGGACCACCCGGATCCGCCGCAGTGGGCGGACCGGACCCAATCCCCGCATCGAGAACTCCCCAGGACTCGTTCGCGTACCCGGGCCGACGCTATCCGATCCCGCACAGGCTTCTCACACGGATTCAGGTTTGACCGGTCAAGCGTTGTACGACTGTTGCGTACCCGCCACGCCTGTTGACGGACGTTCAGGAGTTGTACGTGCCCTGGGCCCGCTCCAGACCCTCGGACAGCAGCGCCTCCACCGCGTCCGCCGAGCGGTCCACGAACCACTCCAGTTCCTTGCGCTCGGTCGAGGAGAAGTCCTTCAGCACGAAGTCCGCGACCTCCATCCGGCCCGGCGGGCGGCCGATCCCGCAGCGCACCCGGTGGTACTCCGGGCCCAGCGACTTGGTGATCGACTTCAGCCCGTTGTGGCCGTTGTCCCCGCCGCCGAGCTTCAGCCGCAGTGCCGCGTAGTCGATGTCCAGCTCGTCGTGGACCGCGATCAGCGCGGCGGCCGGCACCTTGTAGAAGTCGCGCAGCGCCGTCACCGGCCCGCCGGAGAGGTTCATGAAGGACATCGGCTTGGCCAGCACGACCCGCTTGCCCGCCAGCCGCCCTTCGGCCACCTGCGCCCGGCTCTTGTGCGCCTTGAACCTGGCGCCCATCCGCTGCGCCAGCAGGTCCACCACCATGAACCCGATGTTGTGCCGGTTCCGGGCGTACTGCTCGCCCGGGTTGCCCAGCCCCACCACCAGCCAGGGGCCCTCGTACTCGTCCGCCATCGCGCCCTCACTCCTCGCCTTCACGCTCGACGCCATCATCCCCGGAGACACCGCGTCCCGGACACACCGCTGCCCCGGCCGCTCCAGCGGGAGCGACCGGGGCAGCGGTCAAAGCTTTCGGGGCGAGGCTCAGGCCTCGGCGCCCTCGGCCTCCTCGGTCTCCTCCTCGGCCGGGGCGGCCTGGGCGGCGATGACCTGCAGGACGACGGCGTCGGCGTCGACGGCCAGGGCGACACCGGCCGGCAGGACGATGTCCTTGGCGTGGATCGAGGCGCCGGCCTCCAGGCCCTCGACCGAGACGGTGACGGCCTCGGGCAGGTGGGTGGCCTCGGCCTCGATCGGCAGGGCCTGCAGGACGTGCTCCAGCAGGTTGCCGCCCGGGGCCAGCTCGCCCTCGGTGTGGACCGGAACCTCGACGTTGACCTTCTCGCCACGCTTGACCAGCAGCAGGTCGACGTGCTCGATGCTGCGCTTGATGGCCTCGCGCTGGACGGCCTTCGGCAGGACGTACTCGTCCTTGCCCTCGATCGGGACGACCAGCAGGGCGTTCGGGGTCTTCAGGGCCATCATCAGGTCGTGGCCGGGCAGGTTCAGGTGAACCGGGGCGTGGCCGTGGCCGTAGACGACACCGGGGACGAAGCCGGCGCGGCGGGCGCGACGGGCGGCACCCTTGCCGAACTCGGTACGGGTCTCAGCGGCAATACGGATCTCGGACACGACTGCACTCCTCGTGGAAAATGGCGCGGGGGTGCAGGCAACGCGAAAAACCGCCGGGACCACACCCTCAGTACGTTCGGGGGTCACTCGGCGGCAACGGCCTGCCGGCGGACGGGAATCCGGCACCGGCAGCGCGTCGATCACGGAGCGAGCGCCCGTCGAGCAGGCACACGGCATCCCTCGCCGAGCAGTTTCACGAGTCTAACCGCACCTACCGCCTCCCGCGAAATCGGCGGCGGCCCCGGCCCGCTGGGGACCGGGGCCGCCTGCGCGGGCTTCGTCAGTGCACGCCCTCGAAGAGGCTCGTGACCGAGCCCTCCTCGAACACCTCGCGGATCGCGGCGGCGATCGACGGGGCGATGGACAGCGTGGTGATCTTGTCCAGCTGGAGCTGCGCCGGGGTGGGCAGCGTGTTGGTGAACACGAACTCGCTGACCCGCGAGTTCTTCAGCCGGTCCGCGGCCGGGCCGGAGAGCACACCGTGGGTGGCCGCCACCAGGACGTCCGCGGCGCCGTTCTCGAACAGCGCGTCGGCCGCGGCGCAGATGGTGCCGGCGGTGTCGATCATGTCGTCGACCAGGACGCAGACCCGGTCCTTGACGTCACCGACGACGTCGGCCGACAGGATGGTGTTGGCCTGGGTGATGTCGCGGCGCTTGTGGATGATCGCCAGCGGGGCGTCCAGCCGGTCGCACCACTGGTCGGCCACCTTCACACGGCCGGCGTCCGGCGAGACGACGGTCAGCTTGGAGCGGTCGACCTTCTCGCCGATGTAGTCGGCCAGCAGCGGCAGCGCGAACAGGTGGTCCACCGGGCCGTCGAAGAAGCCCTGGATCTGCGCGGTGTGCAGGTCCACGGCCATCAGGCGGTCGGCACCGGCCTGGCGCAGCAGGTCGGCGACCAGCCGGGCCGAGATGGGCTCGCGGCCGAGGTGCTTCTTGTCCTGGCGGGCGTACCCGTAGAACGGCAGGATCGCGGTGATGCTCCGGGCGGAGGCCCGCTTCAGAGCATCGATCATGATCAACTGCTCCATGATCCACTGGTTGATGGGAGCCGTGTGGCTCTGCATCACGAAGCAGTCCGCGCCGCGGGCGGACTCCAGGAAACGGACGTAGATCTCGCCGTTGGCGAAGTCCAGGGCCTTGGTGGGGACCAACTCGGTCTCGAGCGCCGCGGCCACCTCCTTCGCCAGCTCCGGGTGGGCACGGCCGGAGAAGAGCTTCAGCTTCTTCTCACCCGACGTCGTGATCCCGCTCACTGCACCGTCTCCTCGCGTTTGCGGACGCTGAACCCGCGACCCGGTGCCGGGCAGGCGAGGCCCACGCGCGGTACGGGGTCGGGGAATTGTCGGTACGCCTGGACACGGGCGGTAAGCCCAGTGGCGCACGTATGTCCCCAAGGTTACGCGCCCGCGCAGAAACCGTCCGCCCCGGGACCGCCCCGCGGTCCCGGGCCCGCCGCGTCAGGCCTCCGCGGCCGCGTCCGTCGCGGCCTTCGCGGCCTGCGCCGACACGGTGCCGGGGCGCTTGCGCTCGACCCAGCCCTCGATGTTGCGCTGGTACGCGCGGTTCACGCCGAGCGCGCCCGGCGGGACGTCGCTGGTGATCACCGAACCGGCGCCGGTGTACGCGCCGTCACCGATGGTCACCGGGGCGATGAACATGTTGTCCGAGCCGGTGCGGCAGTGCGCGCCGATGACGGTGCGGTGCTTGTTCACGCCGTCGTAGTTCACGGTGACCGAGGCCGCGCCGACGTTGGTGCCCTCACCGATCGTGGCGTCGCCGATGTACGAGAGGTGCGGGACCTTGGCGCCCTCGCCCAGCTCGGAGTTCTTGATCTCGACGTAGGTGCCGACCTTCGCCTTGCGGGCCAGCTTCGCGCCCGGCCGCAGGTAGGCGTACGGGCCCGCGACGGCCAGCTCGCCCACTTCGGCGCGGTCGGCCGTGGTGTTGCTCACACGGGCGCCGGCGCCGATCAGGGTGTCCTTCAGGGTGGAGTTCGGGCCGACCTCGCAGCCCTCGGCCAGGTGGGTGGCGCCCTGCAGCTGGGTGTTGGGCAGCACCACGGCGTCCGGCTCGTAGCTCACCTGGACGTCGAACCAGGTGGTCGCCGGGTCCACCACGGTGACGCCCGCGCGCATCGCCCGCTCCAGCAGGCGGTCGTTCAGCAGCCGGCGGGCCTGTGCCAGCTGGACCCGGTCGTTGATGCCCAGGATGTCCCGGTGGTCCTCGGCGACCACGGCGCCGACCCGGTGGCCCGCCTTGCGCAGGATCTCCAGGGTGTCGGTCAGGTACTCCTCGCCCTGCGAGTTGTCCGTGGTGAGCGCGGCCAGCGCCTCGACCAGCAGCTTGGCGTCGAAGGCGAAGACGCCCGAGTTGATCTCGGCGATGGTGCGCTGGGTGTCGGTGGCGTCCCGCTCCTCGACGATCGAGGCGACCGTGCCGTCCTCGTCGCGCAGGATCCGGCCGTAGCCGAAGGGCTCGGGGACGACGGCGGTCAGCACGGTGACGCCGTTCTGCTGGGCGGTGTGCGCGTCCGCCAGCCGGCGCAGGGTCGCCCCGGTCAGCAGCGGCGAGTCGCCGGCGGTGACGATCACCGTGCCGTCCAGGACCACGTCGTCCGCGGCCAGCGCCTCCAGCGCCGTCCGCACCGCGTGCCCGGTGCCGTTCTGCTCCTCCTGCACCGCGGTCCGCACGGCCGGGTAGTGCTCCACCAGGTGCCCCTGGACCTGCTCGCGCTGGTGGCCGACGACCACCACGAGCTGCTCCGGCGCCAGTTCCCCGGCCGCCGCCACCGCGTGCCCCACCAACGACCGTCCGCACACCTCGTGCAGCACCTTGGGCAGCTTGTTCGACTTCATCCGGGTCCCGCCTCCGGCGGCGAGCACGACAACGGCGGCAAGCGAATTGGCACCCATGCGGGGAGGCTCCTCGGTAGGTTCACAGAGAGGGCAGAGCGGACCCGGCCGGGACCCAGGCCGGTCGCCATATGCACAGTCCGCCGAGCAGCACCGACAATACCGGCGTGATGGGAGACGCCCGAACCGGAGGCGTGCAGAGGCTCCGCCGCTAGGATTCGAACCCAGACAAAGGCCTCCAAAGGGCCCTGTGCTGCCATTACACCACGGCGGACAGACGTGTCAGACCCTACCCGAGCGGACCCCACCGTGGGTATCGACTTGCACCGATCCGAGGCCCGGATTCGAGCCCTCCGACCGAACTCCCCGGGCCCCGGGTTCATCCATCCAGTCGGGTGAATTCACTCAAGCGCCGCGCGGTGGAGTGTTCCCCTGGACACGGAGTGCAACCTACGATGCCGTAAGTTACGCCGACGTAGGCTCCGCTTCTCTCCCGTTCCGGGACGCCGCAAAGGGACGCCCATGACCATCCAGGCAGGCGAGGCGCGCGCGGGGACCACCGCGTCCCGCACTCCGACTCCCGAACCCGATCCCGACACCGCAGCCACGCAGCTGTCCGCCACCCGTGGCGGGGAGAAGCAGGGCGTGGCCGAGCGGCTCGCGCTCGGCCTGTTCATCCTCGTGCCGTTCACCGCGCTGCTGGCCGCCGTGCCGGTGGCCTGGGGCTGGGGGCTGGGGTGGACGGACGTCGCGATCACCGTCTCCATGTACTTCCTCACCTGCCACGGCATCACCGTCGGCTACCACCGCTACTTCACCCACAGCGCGTTCAAGGCCGGCCGGCCGATGCGCCTGGCCCTGGCCATCGCCGGGAGCCTCGCCGTCGAGGGCCCGCTGGTGCGCTGGGTCGCCGACCACCGCAAGCACCACCGGTACAGCGACAAGGACGGGGACCCGCACTCGCCCTGGCGCTACGGGGAGAGCGTCCCGGCGCTGCTGAAGGGCCTGTGGTGGGCGCACATGGGCTGGATGTTCGACGAGGAGCAGACCCCGCAGCTCAAGTACGCCCCGGACCTCGTCCGCGACCCGGCCATAAGGCGGATCTCCCGGCTGTTCTGGCTCTGGACCACGATCTCGCTGCTGGTGCCCCCGCTGGTCGGCGGCCTGGTGACGCTGACCTGGACGGGCGCGCTGTCCGCCTTCTTCTGGGGTTCGCTGGTCCGGGTGGCGCTGCTGCACCACGTCACCTGGTCGATCAACTCGATCTGCCACGCCGTCGGCCGGCGCCCGTTCCGCTCCCGGGACCGCTCCGGCAACGTCTGGTGGCTCGCGGTGCTCTCCTGCGGCGAGTCCTGGCACAACCTGCACCACGCCGATCCGACCGCGGCCCGGCACGGGGTGCTCCGCGGGCAGATCGACTCCTCGGCCCGGCTGATCCGCTGGTTCGAGCTGGCCGGCTGGGTCCGGGACGTCCGCTGGCCGGACGCACAGCGGATCGCCGCCCGCCGCACCGCATGAGGCGGCGCTTCCAGCATGATGTAGGGGTGAACGGGAGCAGCGCAGACACCACAGGCGGTCACCACGGCACGCGGACGGACGCGGCGCCCGCCCGCCCGCGGGCCGCTGCACCGGCGGGCGGGCCGGCCGACGGGGCCGACGCCCCGGCCGCCCCGCGCCGCCGGGGCGGCCGGGTCCGGATGACCGGCAAGCAACGGCGCGAGCAGCTGCTGGAGATCGGCCGGACGGTCTTCGCCGAGCGCGGCTACGACGGCACCTCGGTGGAGGAGATCGCCGAACGCGCCGGGGTGTCGAAGCCCGTCGTGTACGAGCACTTCGGCGGCAAGGAGGGCCTGTACGCGGTGGTGGTGGACCGCGAGATGCAGCTGCTGCTCGACATGGTGACCGGGGCGCTGACCGGCGGGCACTCGCGCGAGCTGCTGGAACAGGCCGCCTTCGCGCTGATGGACTACATCGACACCTCGACGGACGGCTTCCGGATCCTGGTCCGGGACTCCCCGGTGGCCCAGTCGACCGGCACCTTCGCCTCGCTGATCAGCGACATCGCGACCCAGGTGGAGGACATCCTGGGCCTGGAGTTCAAGTCGCGCGGCTTCGACGCGCGGCTGGCCCCGATGTACTCGCAGATGCTGGTCGGCATGGTCGCGCTGACCGGCCAGTGGTGGCTGGAGGTCCGCAAGCCGGACAAGGCGACGGTGGCGGCGCACCTGGTGAACCTCGCCTGGCACGGCCTGGAGGGCCTGGAGCGGCACCCGAAGCTGGTCGGCGACCGCAAGGGCTGAGCCCCGGCTACCGCTTGACCCCCACCGCGAAGATCCGCCGGAACGGGAAGACCGTCCCGGACGGCCCGGCCGGGTAGGCCTCGCGCAGCAGCCGCCCGTACTCGGCGAGGAAGGCGGCCCGGTCGGCCGGATCGCTGAGCCGGGTCAGGACGGGGCGCAGCGCGGTGCCCTTGACCCACTCCAGGACCGGGTCCGGCCCCGGCAGGGCGGTGAGGTAGGTGGTCTCCCAGACGTCCGGGTCGCAGCCGGCGGCGGCGAGGGCTTCGAGGTAGCGCGCGGGCGGGTGGACCCCGGCCCGGACGGCGTCCTCGCCGAGCAGGGCGCGCCAGCGGGTGCTGCGGCGCAGGTCGGCGAGCAGGGTGTGGCTGGGGGCGTCGAAGTTGCCGGGGACCTGGAACGCGACGACGCCGCCCGGGCGCAGGGCGGCGGCCCAGCGCGGGACGATGTCGAGGTGGCCGTCCGCCCGTCCCTCCTCGCCCGCCTTCGGCGAGGAGAGTCCCTGTCGGGGCCGGCGATCACTCCGGTTCATCCACTGGAGGGCGGCGTTGGAGACGACGAGGTCGGGCCGGGCCGGGGCCGGGTCGTAGTCGCGGGCGTCGGCGAGCAGGTAGTCGGCGTCGGGTTCGCCCTCGGCACGGGCGGTGGCGAGCATCGGTGCGGAGTTGTCGACGCCGGTGATGCGGGCGTGCGGCCAGCGTTCGCGCAGGACGGCGGTGGAGTTGCCGGGGCCGCAGCCGATGTCGAGGACGGTCTCCTCGCCGGGGTGCGGAAGGGTGGGGACGCGGGCGAGCAGATCGCGCAGCGGGCGGGTGCGTTCGTCGGCGAAGCGCAGGTACTGCGCAGGGTCCCAGGCGGTGGTGCTCATGGTTCACCTCACAGGTATCTCGACATCAAGATATCTCGGTGAAGCCTCGTCGGCACATTTCTCGATGTCAAGAGACTTCACATCGACACATCCACCGATACACTGATCGTCATGGAGGACGAGGTCGACAGGCTGGTCGCAGCATGGCGCCGGGAGCGCCCCGACCTCGACGTGGAGCCGCTGGAGGTGCTCAGCCGGGTCAGCCGGCTCGCCCGGCACCTGGACCGCGCCCGCCGCACCGCCTTCGCCGAGCACGGCCTGGAGCCCTGGGAGTTCGACGTCCTGACCGCCCTGCGGCGGGCCGGCACCCCGTACCAGCTCTCCCCCGGCCAGCTGCTCACCCAGACCCTCGTCACCTCCGGCACCATGACCAACCGGATCGACCGGCTCACCGGCAAGGGCCTGGTCAAGCGGCTGCCCGACCCGGACGACCGGCGCGGCGTCCTGGTGCGGCTCACCGACGACGGCCGCGACCGCGCCGACCAGGCACTCGCCGGGCTGCTCGCGCACGAACGCGAACTCCTCGCCCAGCTCACCTCCGGCCAGCAGACCGAACTCGCCGCACTGCTGCGGCTGCTGATCGCCCCGTTCGACAACATCCCGGGCTGAGCCGCGACCGGCCTACGCCCGCTCGACGGTCGCCGCCACGGACGGCGGCGGTACGGCCGGTGGCGGCACGGCCGGCTCGGCGGGGCTGACCCCGGCCCGACGGGCGACCGCGACGGCGGCCAGCGTGGAATGCACCCCGAGCTTGCCGAGCACGTTCTGCATGTGCGTCCGGACGGTGTGCGGCGACAGGTAGAGCCGTTCCGCGACGGCCTGCCGCCCCAGGCCGGCGACCATGCAGCGCAGGATCTGCTTCTCCCGCGGGGTGAGGGTGTCCACCAAACGCTCGCTCTCGGTGCGGTCCCGCCGCGCGGTGGTCAGTTCGCGGATCACCCCGGTGAGCAGCGCGGGCGGCAGGTGCGTCTCGTCCCGCAGCACGCCCCGGACCACCGCGAGCAGCCGGGCCAGTGAACTCTCCTTGGCCACCCAGCCGGTGGCGCCCGCATGCAGGGCACGGGCGGCGCGGTGCGGGTCGTCCGCGGTGGCCAGCACGACGGCGCGCAGACCGGGGTGGGCGCGGCGGAGGCGGGCGAGCAGGATGATGCCGTCGGGCGGCGGGGCGCCGGGTCTGAGCTGGTCCCCCCGGAGCGGGTCGGCCGCCGACCGGGCCCCGCCGGGCGGCGCGCCCGGCACCGTGGCGGACGACAGCGGGGAGGGCGCCCCGGGTGGTACGGCCGGCCGCCGCGGCGGCGGTACGGGCGGGGCCGCCCGGCGCCGGGCCTCCTCGGCAGGGTCCGTACCGGGCCGTCTGCGGGCCGTCGGCGGAGCCGCCCCGGGCGGCCCGACCGCTCCGGCCCCACCGACCGCTCCGGCCGCTCCGGCACCTGCGCCCCCGCCGGCCCCGAGATCGGCGTCGATCAGCGCCACGTCGTAGGCCCGGCCCTCGGCGGCGGCGCGCTCCAGCGCCCGCTCGGCGGCGGCCGCGCTGCCGGCCGCGCCCACCTCCACGTCGGGCTCGGCGGCGAGCGCCGCGGCCAGTGCTTCGGCGAAGATCCGGTGGTCGTCGACCACCAGGACGCGAATCCGCCCCATCGTCCCTCCCCCTGCTCAGACCGCCCGAGCCCGGGAGCGGGGACCGGCCCGGCGTCCGCGTTCCGGACCCGCCGTTCCGCCCGCCCACCGGTGGCCGGTGAGATCGAAAGGGCGCCGGCCCCCACCGGTACCGCACTCAGCGTACGGGGTCGGGAAACGCCCTCGTGGCGATTTGGTGAAGTTTCGTCAGAAGGTGCGTGAGCGTCCGGACTTGGTCCCCGGGCCGTGCCGCGCCACCGTCGCGGGCCGCGCTCCCCGCCGGTGGGCGGGCGGCGGCCCCCCCGCCCCGCCGCCCCGGCACCAGGGGAAAGCCGAGGGT
>NZ_JBEOUW010000059.1:0-49215 GCF_040303045.1 Kitasatospora sp. NPDC096140 | reverse complement strand
CCCCGGCCCGGGGCGGGGGGGGCGGTCCCCCCACCGGCCGGCCCCCCCCGGGCACCCCGCACGGCCTAACCTACCGACATTATCGGGGGCGGGCCCCCCCCCCCCCCCGGGGGGGGGGCCCCCGTCCAGGACACCGATCGGAGAGCTCTCACCGTGCACCAGCCGCAGTCACCGCCGCAGTCACCGCCGCAGTCACCGCCGCCGTCACCGCCGCAGTCACCGCCGCCGTCGCCGCCGCAGTCGCCGTCGCCGCCGCAGTCGCCGTCGCCGCCGCAGTCGCCGTCGGCGTCGCGGCCGGCGCGTACCCGGGCGGTCCTGGCCGGTGTCACCGCGCTCGCACTGTCCGCCGCGCTGGCGGCCTGCAGCAGTGGCAGCACGTCGGCCGCCCATCCCGGGGCGGGCGGCAACACGGCGGCGGGCACCTCGTCCGCCCCGTCCGGTGCGGCGGGCGGCGCGCCGCCGAAGGACTCCAGGGTCGTGCTGCCGACCGGCCCGGCCGCCGACCTGAAGAAGGCCCGGGACACCAAGGCCGGGCCGATCATGATGACCACCCTGGCGGGCCGGAAGTCCGGGGTCTCCGCGCAGGTCTGGGTCTGGCTGCCGCCGCAGTACGGTGACCCGAAGTACGCCAAGTCCGGCTTCCCCGTGCTCACCCTCTTCGCGGGCGGTCAGAGCAACGGCTACAACACCTGGACGGACAACCAGCTGCCGGTCCAGGAGATCGACGCCCAGCTCGTCCAGGAGCAGAAGGCGCACCCCTTCATCATGATCATGCCGGTGCAGAACCTGACGGGCGACGAGCACCGGTCCCTGGACTGCTCCGACATACCCGGCCAGCCGAAGATGGGCACCTGGCTGTCCCAGGACGTCCCGGACTTCGTCCGCGCCAACTTCCGTACCCTCAAGGGCGCCGACAGCTGGGGCCTGATGGGCGCCTCCAGCGGCGCGGACTGCAGCGCCAAGCTGGCCCTGCAGCACCCCGACGTCTACCGGGCCGCCGTGCCGATCGACGGCGACTTCAAGGCGGACTCCCTGCTGTGGAAGGGGCACGAGGCCGAGCAGGCCGCCAACGGCCCCGACAAGCTGATCGCCACCAGCAAGGCCGACGTCAGGATGCTCGCCACCGCCGGCGGCGGCACCTCCTACGAGGTCAACCTGGTCAAGGACTGGGTCGCCAAGGCCGTCCCCCCGACCACCGTCGAGTACTACGAGCAGCCGGGCGGCCGGCACAAGACCGTGGACTTCGAGAAGCTGATCCCGATGGGGCTGGAATGGCTCACCAAGAACCTCACCGGTCCGCAGAACGACAGTTGACGACACGTCAGATAGACGGACGGCCGGCATCGGTGGGGACCGGCGGGCGGCCCGGGCCGCCCGCCGGACCCTCGGCGCGGTGAGCGGCCATCGGGTCGGCGCCGGTCAGGTCGGCGCAGGCGGCCCACAGGCGTGCCGCGGCCGTGGCGTCCGTGAGGTGGTCCCAGAGGGGTTCGATCCTGGGCGCACCGCGCAGCCCGAACGCCCGGGGGCTCCACATCTGGCCGCCGCGGACGCCCGGGTCGAGGACGGCCCGGACAGCGGACCACGCGGCGGCGTCCTTGCCCTGGACGACGAGGCCGAGCGGTAGGTGGCGCAGCCGTTCGCCGGTGGTCCGGACGTGGACGGGCGGGCGCGAAGGGGTGAGGGAGTCGAGTGCGCCGCCGGGGTGGACGAGCATGCTCAGCGTCGTGCTGCCGGCGGCGCGCAGGCGGCGGTCGAGTTCGACGGCGAAGAGCATCTGGGCCAGCTTGGACCGCGCGTAGGCGCGCTTGGGCCGGTAGTCGCGCGCGCTCTGGAGATCGTCGAGGTCCAGGCGTTCGGACTTGGCGGCGAAGCTGCCGGTGGTGACGATCCGGCTGCCCGGGGTCGCCATGAGCAGCGGGGCCAGGTGGTGGGTCAGTGCGAAGTGGCCCAGGTGGTTGGTGGCGAACATCAGCTCGTGGCCGTCCCTGGTCTCGCGCCGCGGCGGATGGTCGAGCGCCACACCGGCGTTGTGGACGACCGCGTCGAGGCGGTCCAGCCCGAGCGCGTCCACGGAGGCCCCGAGCGAAGCGTGGCCGGCCAGGTCCAGGGCCACGTGCCGCACCCTGGCGCCGGGGACGCGCGAGCCGATGGAGGCGATCGCGGCCTCGGCCTTCGCCCGGTCGCGGCTCCCGAGGACGACCGTGGCCCCGGCCTCGGCGAGCTGCTCGGCGACGAAGTACCCGATCCCCGCGTTGCCGCCGGTGACCAGGACGTTCCTTCCTGCTGCGGGAGGCAGCCGGTGGACGTCCCACCGCGAGGCCCGGGACGCGGAGGGTACGGAGGGTACGGAGGGCGTGGTGGGCATGGCGGGCTCCCGGAGGCTCGGAGTGGTCTGGCTGGGGGCGGGCCCGCACCTGCACGGCGGGCCGCGTCCGGCTCCCACCGTCCCGGCGGCGGCTCACAGCCCGCCGACAGGTCGCTGTCCCCGCTGACAGCCGGCCGACACTCGGCCGACATTGCCCAGCCCAGCCCAGCCCAGCCCAGCCCAGCCCAGCCCGGCCCGGCCTGGCTCGGCGTGAAGAGTGCCACGAGTGCCCCCGCTTCCTCGGGCGCGTACGTACGGACGGCCGAGGAACCGGGGGTCCGGAGCGACCCCTTCCGGATGGCATGTCCGCGGCCGGAAAATCCCAGGTCAAAGCCTTGTTCGTGGCCGGTTCGCGGGTCTAGCATTCCCGGCACGGCGGCCCCACCGCAGTCGGGCCGCCGAGCAGCCGCGCCCCCCGTCACCGCGGCTGGCCTCCCACACGGCCGGGGCCTCGCGAGTCACCCCCATCGCTCGCGAGACCCCGGCCGGTCGGCCCGACCGACACGGCGGTGGGACTCCCGGGTCCCCGGGTCCGGGCTCAGGAACTCGGGCCCGCCGGGGCTGCGCCGGTGGTCGCGGCTTCGTACAGGGCGCGGGTGACGGAGCCGAAGTAGGCGCTGTAGGAGACCTGGCGGGTGTTGCCGCCGATGTGGTAGCCGCCGATGGTCCCGATCACGGCCCAGCCGCCGGGCCGGGGCACCAGCATGGGCCCGCCCGACGTCCCGCCGACGAAGCCGTCGCACGCGATGCGCACGAAGGTGCCGGGATCCGCGGGGTCGTCGCTGGCCCACCGGGTGGTCCGGCTCAGGCACTCCAGTGGCCGCTGCGCGGCGGCCGGGTACCCGATCATCCGCACCGCAGCGTGCCGGTGGCCGGAGCCGGTGAGCAGCTCGACCGCGCCGACCGCGTCCTCGATCCGCCGGCCGTCCCGGTCGGGCTCGGTCCTCGCGAAGCCGAAGTCGTACGCGGCCCCGGCGTGCGGGCCCCGGTCGTAGTACTCCTGCGGGACGTAGACGCCGCCGGTCCTGACCGGGAAGATGCCGAACGGCGCGAGTCCGTCGTGGTACTGCGGAACGAATCCGAGGTGCCGCCTGGGGGAGGTGCCGGAGGATCCGGTGAGGCAGTGCCCGGCGCTCAGCACGAGGTCGTGGCCGGGGCTGCGGACCACGGAGCCGGTGCAGGTGCGGTGCGTCCCGACGGCGTCGGTCCAGAAGAACGTGCCGGTCTGCGGCATGCCGTCGAAGCTCCTGCTCGGGGGGACCAACTCGCCGGGCCGAGGCCCGTCCGCCGTGGCCGGTGCGCCCGGCGCGGCGGGTTCGGCGCCGACGGGCTGCGCGGCCGCCATGCGGGCCGGGGTCCAGTACCTGCCGAGCTGCTCCGCGACCGGATTGCCCGGGTACGGGGTTGCCGCCGACGCCGTCGGGGCGAGCCCGGCACCCAGCACCAGGGCGGAGGCGACCGCCGCAGCCCGTCCGACGGCTCGTGTCCGCCGTGCGGACGAGGGCGCCCGGCCGTGTCCCTCGACCGGTCTGGGCTCGGGCGCGGAGCCGGGGTCGAGCGGGGCGGGGATCGGCGGCCGGGACAGCGGAGGGATCGTCATGCCGGTGCAACCCCCGCAGGACGGGCCCGGTCACGGGCACTCCGCCGTGCGGCCCCGGGCGTACGGGAGGTCCTCGGTCCTCGCTTGGCGTCGGCCGGAGCCGCGGTGAATGATGGTGAACGGGACCCTTGTGCATGCGTGGATTTCGTGGACGGGAGTCACGTCATGACGGACATCGTGTTTGCCAACGTCAGTAATCCGATCACTCCGGACATTTCCATCATTCACGACGACGATTCTTTTCGCGTTCAATGGTCTGCACGCAACATCAGCAACCATGACATCGCCGCCTTCGTCGATCGTCTGGTCATCCAGAGCATCCCGGAAGGATGCCCGGGATCCGACAGCGTCGATCACGACACCGTGTTCGACAGCGACGTGGACGGGGCCGCGAGCGACTTCGCCGAACCCGACCTTCCCGCCGGTACGGCGGGGCCGCTGATGAACCCCTCGGTGGGACCGTTCGCGGCCGGGGACTACCGGCTCACCGTCACCCTGGCCAACGATCTCGGCGTGGGATTCACCACGTTCGACTGCGTCACGATCGTGGCCCGCGTCGCGGCGGGTGCGACAGCGGGGTGAGCGGCCGACCGAATCCGTGATCCGTGATCCGTGATCCGTGATCCGTGATCCGCGTCCGGGTCTGCGTGCACGTGTCGACGACCCGTACGCGGACTGCCTCCGCGGGACCGGCACCGGAACCTGCCACGGAACGTGGCGCTCGGCGGCGCGGAACGGACCGGACCAGCGGCGATCACGGCGGGTGTCCGTACTCCGTGTGTTCGCCCGTCGGCGACGCCGGATCCGGCCTTCCCGCAGGGGAGTTGGCGCGGCGTCGGCGGGCGGTGAGGCCTATGGTGGGAGAAAGGACCGGCATGCGCGCGGGCCGACGCCGTCTTCGGCTCGTGCCAGGGACGCCGTGCGGTCGACGGGCGGCGCCGTGCCGGCGGAAAGGGCACTCCGATGAGCGGCGACAGCAAGGACCAGCGGGACCTCTCCCCGCACTCGTTCACGCCGAGACCGGGCTCCGAACCGTCGGGCGACAACCTGACCGTGCTGGTCGGTTACGTCGGCACCGGGCCGACGGACGACCTCATCCGGCTCTACGTCGACGTGACCCTGGCGAGCTACTACGAGTTCGCCGCCGACGACGTGGTCCGTACCGCGTCGGTCGACCCGGACAACGCCGACAGCCCCCGTCGGCTCTGGATCAGGGACGCCGCCCAGGTCCGCCTGGTGCGGGTCAACCAGGTGACCGGTCCGGCGGCGTTCCTCCAGGGGCGCCTGCGCAGCCGGTTCGCCTCCCGGCTGGTGTCCCGGGCGATCCACCAGAAGGAGCCGGAGTCCGACCCGTTCTGGACGTGCCCCACCGAGATCTCGGTCACCGAGGCGACCACCGGCACCTGGCCGTGCTCGGGCACGGACGTCTGGCCCCAGTGCCCCGACTGCTGCTGAGCGGGACCGGCCAGGCCATGCAGATGCCGGACGTGGCGCAGGTGCCCGACCAGGCGGCCCCCACGGCGCTGGGCACGGTCGACGAGCTGGTGGCAGCAGGGGTGTTGAGCGCGGACGAGGTCGTCGACACCGGCCTGGCCGTTGAGGTCGGTGCCCGACGCAACCGCAATCTGGTGATCACGCGGCCCGACGGCAGCGGATACTTCGTCAAGGTGCCCAACGAGCAGTCGCCCATGAGCCGGTCGACGCTGCGCTCCGAGATCGACTTCTACCGCGCCGCCGCCGGGCGGGGCCACCCCTTCGACGCCCTGCTCGTGCGGCTGGTGCACGCCGACCGGCAACGGCCCCTCCTGGTCCTGGAGTTCCGCCCCGAGCACCGTGGACTGGGCGACATCGTCCGGGAGCGCCCGGCCGGGGAGTTCCCCGTCTCGCTCTACCAGGAGACCGGCCGCCTGCTCGGCGAGCTCCACGCGGCCGGCCCGGACTGGACCGCGGCACCCACGGCACCGCCCGAGGTGGCTCCGGTGACCGACTACGGCCGCCCCGACCCGTGGCTGCTGTGCACCGCCAGCCGCGGCACGCTGATGCTGGTGGAGATGGTCCAGACTTCCTCCGAACTCAGCTCGGGGCTCACCGGGTTGGTGAGCCGCTGGCGGCCCGGAACCGTCGTCCACGGCGACGTTCGGGCCGCCAACGTGCTGGTCCGTCCCGCCGCGGCGCGTCCGCCTCAAGCCCACCCCGGCGCGGCCCGTGGTCGGGACATCCGGTTGGTGGACTGGGAGCTGTGGCACCTGGGCGACCCGGCCCAGGACCTGGCAGGGCTGCTCGAATCGGTCGTCCGGGCGGCCCTCGGCCCCGTCCTCGATCCCGCCCTCGCCGCACCCCCGTCCCGCCCGACCGGCACGGGCCCGCCCCCGACCGGACCGGGTGTCGCCGCCGCGGGCCTCGTCCTGCAGGCCACCTGCCGCGCCGTGTGGCGGGCGTACCTGTCGGTGCGCCCGCCGACGGTGACGGCGCAACGGGACCTGGCCGCCCGGACCGCGGCGTTCACCGCGGCCCGGCTGGTCCAGACCCAGGTCGAGGAGGCCGGCCGCAGCGAGGCCGTGTCCGTCGGCGGCTGCGCGATGCTGGAGATCGCGGCCAACATCTTCACCGACCCGGACCGGGCGGCGACCGAGTTCCTGGCCCTCACATGACCACGGGCACCACGGTGGCACTCCATCCGGACCTGACGGCGCTCACGCTGGCGGTCACCATCCCGGATGCGGAACGGGCCCACGTCGGTGGCACACCGGCCGGTCCGGGCCAGGCTGCAGGGCAGGCCAGGGGGCATTCCCCCGGGCAGCCCCCGGGGCAGGGCGCACCGGCCGGCACCGCGCCGGGCGACCGGGTGGAGGACCTGGCCTCCGCGCTCTACTGGCGCTGCTACGTCCGGCCGAGCGGCCGGCTGGAGCCGGGGATCGTCGACGCCGACCTCGCCGGGCGCTTCGCCGCCGCCCTGAGCGCCGCCGTCCCGGACGACTGGGTGTGGGAGAGGGGTTGGCGGCTGGTCGGGGCGGGCCCGGACGGCCGGGTGCAGGTCCGGAGCAACGGCGTCGTGTACTGGACGGCGCCCGCGCGGGTCCGCGCGCTCCCGGCCTCGGAGCGCGCGCGCCCGGCCGACGCCGCCGCGCCCGGCGAACCCGCGCTGCCGGCCGTCGGTGACGCCTGCCTGGTCCTCGCCCCCCGCGTCCGGCGCAACCTCCTGACCGGCTTCCACACGGTGACCGGCTCCGACCCCGGAACGGCCGCGGACCAGGCCGCCGGACTGGTCCGCCTCTACTGGCACCTGCGGGACGGCGGCGCCCCCGCCCTGCTCGACGCCCTGAGCACCGGCCTCGACTCCGCGGCGGTCCCCTTCACGCTCAAGGTCCTGCGCGACCCCTCGCGGTACGCCCGGGCGGACGCGGGAGTCCTCTACCTCCCCCGGACCCGCTACCCGGAGGCGCTCCCCGTCCTCCGCAGCGTCCACCGGCGCCTGGCACCGGACCTGCGGGCCGACCCGCCCCTGCTCACCCTCCGCCTCGACCACGGCCTGGGACTGGCCGAGGACCCCGGCCCGGGCACCAGCTTCGGTCGGCACCGCTGCCGGCTGGTGGCGGACGCACTGTGGCGGCTGTACGACGAGGACGGTCCGCAGGGCCCCACCCGCCCGGAGCGGGCAACCGCAGCCGTGGCAGCGGAGTTCCGGCGCCGCGGTCTCGACCCCCTCGCTCCCCACCTGGCCGCGAACTCGCGCACCGGCTACGAGTGGCCCGGCCAGGGCCGACGGCCCGGACCCCGCGGCCACCGGCCGGGACCGCCGGGCAGCACAGGACCGTCACCCAGCGCCGGACCACCAGGCAGCGCAGCGCCCCCGCCCCGTACCGCCGACCCGGACGCCCTGCTCGCCACCGCCCGCCGCATCGGCCGGTCGATCTGCGCCGACGCCCGCTGGGAGTCCACCCGGACCCGCTGCACGTGGATCGCGCGCACCCTCACCGGCCGCGTCGGCCCGAACGCCTTCACACCGCGATCGGGCACGCTGGGCCCCGACCTCTACTCCGGCACCGCCGGCACCGCCCTCTTCCTGGCCGAACTCGCCGCCGGCACCGGCGAGGAGGAGTTCGCCCGCACCGCACACGGCGCGCTGGCCGCGGCCCTCGCCGCCGCACAACGCCCCACCCGCTCCACCCCGGCCCCACCCGGTCTGTACACCGGCCTGCCGGGCGTGCTCCTGGCCGCCGTACGGATCCGCCGACTGCTCGGCGACGCCCCCGGCACCGGTCCCGTCGAGCCGCTGCTCGACAGCCTCGTCGACGACCCGGACGGCGACGCCGAGGACGACCTGATGGCCGGGCGGGCCGGAGCCGTCCTCGCTCTCCTGCAACTCGCCGAGGCACCCGGTTGGCGACGGCCGGGCCCGGCCCTCGCCCGGGCGGAATCACTCGGGTCCGCGCTCCTCGCCCACGTCACCGCATCCGGGCCGGCCGGACGGAACCGCACGCCGGACACACCCCCGTGGACGGGCCTGACCCACGGCGCGGCCGGTGTCGCGCTGGCCCTCATGGCGCTCGCCCGGAGCACCGGGGACCGTACCCTCCTGCGGGCCGCCCGGGACGGATTCGCCGCCGAGGACGGCCAGTTCGACCCCGCGGCCGGGAACTGGCCCGACCACCGGGAACGCCCCTACGACACCTCCGGCGGCCCGGCGTTCATGGTGGCGTGGTGCAACGGCGCCCCCGGAATCGCCCTGACCCGCCTGCGCGCCGAGCAACTGGACCCCGAACGGCGCGCCGCCTACCGCCACTCCACCGAGGCCGCGCTGGCCACCACCCTGAGCACCCTGCAGCGACGGATCGCACTCGTCGACTCGGACGCCACCCTCTGCCACGGCCTCGCGGGGCTGATCGACGTCCTGTGGACCGCCGGCCACCTCCTCGGCCGCCCGGACCTCCTCGCCGCAGCACGCGACGCCGCGCTCCGCCTGGCCGGGCGTTCCCTCGACGAGCTGCGCTCCGGCTCGCCGGGCGGCGCCGACAGCCCGTCGCTCATGATCGGGTCCGCCGGGATCGGGCACCTCCTCCTGCGCGTCGCCGATCCGGCCGCCGTACCGTCCGTCCTCCTCGGCCTCTGGGACACGGCTGAGGAACAGGGCCGCGGGGCTACCGGGCCTTCGCCTTCGTGTAGTACGTGGCGCTGAGGGTCCAGGCGATGAGCGGGCCGTGCTCCTCCCGGGCCCGTTCCACGGTCATGCCGGCCGGATCGGTCGAGACCCGCCGGCGCAGGCGGTGCCGGTCCCTCCCGGGCGGTGGCGGGGTGGTCATCAGGTGCAGGTGTCGACCGCCTGGCTGAAGACCGGCCACAGCTCGTACGTCCGCGCGATCGCCGCCAGCCGCGTCCGCAGCTGTGCCTCGGTGTCCTCGCAGGCCTGCCGGACGGCCTTCGAACGGGACAGCCGCCGCAGCCGCCACGCGGCGGGCACGCCGGAGCCGAAAGCCGCCTGCAGCAGGACGGGTGCGATGACGGCGGCGCCGCCCAGGAACTGCTTCACCTTCGCCGGCCCGCGGCGCCCCTCGCTCATCCGCCCATGCTCACCGGACCGGCGATCCCCGCGCCTGAGTACGCGTACTCAGGTGTGTGTGACCCTCTCCGTCCGTCGGCCCGCTCGACGGCGGACGGCCGACGGCGGCCGGGCCGATGCGCGACGCGCCGACGGCAGTGCGGCGGGACCGCCGTACCGGCCGTCAGCATGGCGGTGTGAGGCATGCGCTGCGCTGTGTGGTTGCCCTGGGGCTGGCCGTGGCTGCGGCCGGCCCGGTCGTCCCGCCCGCCGGGGCGGAGCCGGTCGGGCCCGGGGCCGCGTCCGGCTGGACGGCGCTCGCGCCCGGGGTGGCGTACCGGGAGCTGACGGTGCACACCCCGCACGGCAGCGCGCGGGTGTACGCCGTCCGTGCCGACCTGCGCCGGCCGGGCGTGCGGGCGGACTTGCTGTTTCCGGGCGCGGTGGCCGCCCGCGCGCCGCTGACCGTGCTGGCCGGCGCACGCCGGGCGGTGGCGGCGGTGAACGGGGACTTCTTCGACATCAGCGAGGCACAGCACCCGGGCGTCGAGGTCACCGGGGCGACCTCCGGGCCGGCCGTGTACCGGGGCCGGGCGTTGAAGGCGGCCGTCCCGGAGGCGCAGCGGTTCGGCTGGCAACCGCCGCCGGGTGACACGGCCGAGGACGTGCTCGGGGTCGGTGTGGACGGGGTGGCCCGCCTGGGCCGTCTGGTGCTGCGGGGCCGGCTGCGGGCCGCGGGCGGCGGTGCCTGGCCGCTGGGCGGGCTGAACCAGTACGCCCTCCCGGTCGGTTCGATCGGCGTGTTCACCTCCGACTGGGGCGCGGTGTCCCGGGCCCGCGCCGCATGCGGGAGCGACGAGTCGCGGAAGGCCCCCTGCACGGCGGACACCTGGGAGGTGACGGTCCGCCAGGGCCGGGTGGCGGCGGTCTCCGCGACCCCGGGGACGGGTCCGATCCCCGCGGGGAGCACCGTGCTGCTCGGCCGCGAGGCGGGCGCCCGCGCGCTGGCGGGCCTGCCCGTCGGCACGCCGGTCGCCGTGGACTACCGGCTGGCGTCGAGCGGGCCGGTGCCCTTCCGCTTCGCGCTGGGCGCCCACCGGCTGCTGCGCGGCGGGGAGGCGCCGGCCGGGTTGGACGACACGGTCGCCGAGCCGCGCAGCGCGCTCGGCCTCGCGGACGGCGGGCGGGTGCTGACGCTGGTGTCCACCGACGGACGCGAGGGCACCTCCACCGGCCTGACGCTGACCGAACTCGCCCGAACGGTGCGTGACCTCGGCTGTCCGGACGGCGCCTACCTGGACGGCGGCGCCTCCGCCACACTCGTCACCCGCGACCGGGCCACCGGCGAGCTGACGGTGCGCAACCACCTCGACCACGGCCGGGAGCGCCCGATCCCCAACGCCCTGGGCATCCTCACCGGGTAGCGCCGACCGCTGGCCCCACCGCCCGCTCGGCCCCACCGACGGCAGCCCAATTCGGCTCGGCGCCGTGCCGCAACTGCCCGTATGCCAGGGCAAGTACGCCACCGGCCCGCCGAGCGGCAGGCCGGTGGCGGGCCCTAACTTCCCCGGACCACGCGCATCGGGTTGGATGCCCAGCGCATGGCTGGCGGCATCTCCTTCTCCGGGATCGCGCCGTCCGTGGTCTGGGCGGCCTTGCGGGCCAGTGCCTCGAAGGTCTCCTGGTTCAGGATGGCGACCTGCACGGTGCGGACCGTCCCGGGAGTGTCCCCGGACACCGGGATCGTGAGGGGGTTGATACCCGGCAGCTCTCCCTTCGGGTAGTAGTTGGTGTGTGGTTCCGGTGTCCCCATCCCGTCTCGGACGATCATCCACACGAGGTGGCCGCCGGGCTGGACCGCGCAGTTGATCTCGGCCTTGACCTCGGCCTTCGTTCGCTCGGTGACGACGTCGGCACTGCCGAGGCTGACACCGGACTTCGACTCGCCGCAGGGCGGGAGTGGAACGGTCGGGCCCCCCGAGACGCCGCCGACCGATGCCGTTGCCACCGTCGTCGCGGGCGGTGGCGGTGGCTGAGGGGTGTCGCTGCCGCGGGAGAGAACGATCGGAACGCCCGCGCAGAGCAGGATGAGCACGCCGGCTCCGGCGGAGACGGCCACCCTTCCTTCCCTGGTCAGACCCTTGAACCTCGCCACGATGGAGATCCCGCCCGAGGTCTCGGGACCGCCGGATTCCGGCTGCTGCTGCTCGGACATGACAGATCCTCCCCCTTTCCGGAGCAATGTTGAGAATGCGCGGAGGTGATGATTGTGCACGTTGCCAACGTATTGCGCATCCCTTTAAGGGAGGGGGAGTCGAGGAATGTGCGACGCGAGATGTGTTGTTCGATCCATGTCGCGAAAAGGTCATGCACACGATATTCGGATCGTGAACGGATGGCCCTTCTCGGAAGGCGTCGGATGGTGTCGACCATCTGCCGCATCGGGGCGCACTCCGGCGTATGTCACCATGCTCCGCGCGCCTGCGCCGCAGGCCAGGAGCCTCTGCGGCGCTGTCGCCGGGGCTGTCCGCGCCCACGAACGGGAGTGGAGGTAGCGCTGGCGCGGCGGGGTCGGCGACGCGTCCCGGAAGGTCTGTGCTTCCACGAGCAGCACTCTCGGAATATGTGAGCCGGGCTCGTGACCGGAATTTTCGGGCCTTCGCGACGTACGACCGGCAGACAGGTCGGCCAGAATTCCTGGGAACCGTGCATTCCGGGGACAGATGATGAAAAGATCGCTGATCGTCGAGGCCTGTGAAGTCCTCGGGGTGGTGCCCGGAGGTGTTGTTACGGCACTACCCATCGCCGGGGAGCGGCACGTCGGGCACTTTGGGCATACGCCTTTCCGGCCGCCCCCATTGCCCGGCCGACCCGCGCTGCCGCACGGTCGAGGCAGGCCCGCCGATGCACCGACGGCGGGGCGATCCAGGAGCCTGATCATGGTCATCACCCAAGCCCTCCGGCCCGCGGCCGTCCGTACCCGCCGCCGGAACGCGGTCTCCCTCCCGCCGACGACCAGTGCGCTGAGCAGCATGCCGGCGACCCTGGAAGCCGTCCCGGCGCTGCGCCGGTTCGCCTGCCACACCGCACTGCGGTGGTCCGTCCCGCCGGCGCGCAGGAGGGCGCTGGCCCTGGTCGTCAGCGAGCTGGTGACCAATGCGGTCCTGCACAGCGGCAGCCCGGACATCACCGTGCTGATCACCTACCGCGGCGCCGAGCTCACGGTCGAGGTCAAGGACTCCGGACGGTGGAAGGCCCGGGAAGTGCCGCGCCGGATGCCCGAGGACGCGGACGCGGCGTTCGGGCGGGGGCTCGACCTGGTCGCCCGGGTGACGGACGGGTGGCTGGCCTTCCTGTCTCCGGCCGGCACGCGGGTGGTGGCCACCGTCGCCGCCGACCCCGACCGCGCTTGACCAGCGGGTTCACCGCCTCCGGCGCACGATTGCCCGGTCCGCCGCCGCGCACTAGCGTGGCCGGGAAGGGCGGTGGTCGTGTGACGCGGAGTGTGGGACGCGACAACGCCCCGACGCCCCGGTGGGGGTTCGCCCTGGTCGGACGCGACCGCGAGCTGGGACTGCTGCTCGACGCGCTCCGCCACCCGCCGGCCGTGGCCGTGCTGGAGGGCGAGGGCGGCATCGGCAAGTCCAGGCTGGTGCGGGAGGCCACCGCGGCCCTGGCCGCCGAGGGGCGGCCCGTGCTCGCCGGGTCCTGCCACCCGCTGCGCGAACCCTTCCCCTACGGCCCCGTCGTGGACGCCCTGCGCGGGGTTGGCGCGCTGCTGCCCGCCACGGAGCGGATCCCGGCCACGGCGGGCGCGCTCGCGGAGCTGCTGCCGGACGTCGCCGACCGGCTGCCGCCGCCCCCGCCCGCTCCGCACGGCCCCCTGGCCCGGCAGCACCGCATCGTCCTGGGGGTCCGGTCCCTGCTGGCGGCGATCGGACCGGCCGTCCTGGTCGTCGAGGACCTGCACTGGGCCGACGAGGCCACGCGCGAACTGCTCCTCCTGCTCGCCCGGGACCTGCCCGGGCGGCTGAGCCTGCTGCTCACCGTCCGGACGGAGGACCTCCCGCCGGGAACGCCCGCGCTCGGAGCCGCCTACCGCCGCCCGCCGGGTGTCGGGGGCACCACCATCGCCCTGGAACGGCTGACCGGCCCGGACGTGCGCGCCCTGGCCGAGGCCGTGCTCGGGCACGACGCCACACCGGAGCTCGGAGCCGCCCTGTACGAGCGCAGCCAGGGCCTGCCCCTGGTCGTCGAGGAGGACCTGCGCACCCTGCGCGACGAGGGCGCCGGCCGCGACCTCGTCGGCCGGCTCCGGAGCGCCCGGGTCCCGGCCGGGCTGAGCGAGGCGGTGATCGAACGCCTCGACGCGCTGCCCCCGAACGGCACGTCGATCGCCGCCGCGGCCGCCGTCCTCGCCGTGCCCGGCACGGAGGCGGTGCTCGCCGCCGTCGCCGGGCTGGACCCGGAGCCGGCGGCCGACGGGCTCACCGCCGCCCTCCGGGCCGCGGTCCTGGCGGAGGCCGAGCCCGGCCACTACGGTTTCCGGCACGTCCTCGCGCAGCAGGTCGCCCACCGGCACGTCCCGGGGCCGTCCCGGGTGCGGCTGCACGAGCGGGCCGTGCGGGTGCTGCGGGCCCAGACGCCCGCGCCCCTGGTCCGGATCGCCCACCACACCCTCGCCACCGGAGACCGCCGCGCCTGGCTGGACCGGGCGCAGGACGCGGTCCGCGAGTCCGTGGCCCTGGGCGACGACGGAACGGCGGCCCGGCTCCTGCGGCAGATCCTCGACGCGCCCGAACTGCCCGACGCCCGCCGCGCCGAGGCCGCCCTCACACTGGCCGGGATCACCGTGAACGGCGTGGACTTCTCCGCGAGCGCCGGACGGTTGCGCCTGCTCCTCGACGATCCGCGGCTGCCGGTGGCCGTCCGGGGCGAGATCCGGTTCGCCCTCGGTGTGCTGGCCACCAACCAGGGCGGCGACCGCACCGGCTTCCAGGACCTGGAACGGGCGGTCGACGAACTCGCCACCCGCCCGGACCTGGTGGCCCGGGTGTTGAGCACCTTGGCGCTCGACGAACGCGACGGCGCCACCGCCCTGGCCCGGAGCCGGCTCGACCGGGCCGACCTGGTGCTGCTCGACAGCACCGACGAGGTGGCCCGCGCCACCGTGCGGGCCACCAGGCTCACCGTGCTGGCCCGCGACGCCGACCCCGGCATCTGGCCCCTGCTCGACCGGCTGCCCCGCGAGGGTGAGGACACCGCGGTCCTCGCGCAGACGGCCCGGGCGCTGTTCAACGCGGCCAGCGGGCTGATCATGGCCGGGCACGACCGGCGTGCCGCGCCGCTGCTGGCCGAAAGCCTGGAGCTCGCCGAACGGCTCGGTCTCACGAACACGGTGTGCTTCGGCCGGTTCGCCCTGCTGCACTTCGACTTCTTCGGCGGACACTGGTCGGGCCTGGCGGAACGCCTCGCCGCACTGCGGGCCGAGTACCCGGAGATGGCTCCGCTCGCCGAGGTCAAGGAGGAGCTTCTGCTCGGGCAACTCGCCTCCGCCCAAGGGAAGTTCGGCCGAGCCGTCGACCACCTGCGGACCGCGTCCGCCCGCGCGGGGCAGCACGCCCAGGTCGGCTACGCGCTGAACGTCGCTGCCGGGCTCGCCACCGTCCGCCTCGCCCAGGACGAGCCCGGAAAGGCGTACACGGCCGCCGTCCCCGCCGTCGCCTCCCTGCGGGAGGCCGGCACCTGGGCACAGGCCATCGGCCTCGTCCCGGCGGCCGTCGACGCCGCACTGCGCACCGGCCACCGGGACGTCGCCGAAGGCCTGGCCGGCGACGTCGAAGCCGGCCTCGCCGGGCGCGACGCCCCGGCCGCCGAGGCCGAACTCGCCCTCGCCCGGGGCCTCCTGCTCCTGGAACGCGAACCGGACGCGGCGGCCGGACACTTCGCGGACGCGCACCGGATCCGGCTCGGGATCGGCCGCCCGTACGACTGCGCCCGCGCTGCGGAGCACCTCGGCCGCGCGCTCGCGCAGCGGCGGCCCGAGGAGGCGGGCGGGTATCTCGCGCAGGCCCTGGACGGGTTCACCCGCCTCGGCGCGAGCGCCGACGCCGCCCGGTGCGGGCGCGCGGTCCGCGGGCTGGGACTGGCGCGGCCCGAGCCGTCGAGCAGCGGGCGCGGTTACGGCGACCGGCTGTCCCCGCGCGAGCAGCAGGTCGCCGAACTGCTCGCCCGGGGTGCCACCAACCACGACATCGCCCGGGCCCTGGTGCTGTCCCAGCGGACGGTGGAGAAGCACGTCGCGCAGGTGCTCAGGAAGCTGGGCACGGTCAGGAGGAACGTGGGCAAGGTGTTCCCCGGAGGAGGGTGACGGATCCTCGTTCAGGCGGTTCGGACGGTTCGGACGGTTCGGAAGCGGTCGGCGCCGCGGGCCCAGTGGCCGTGGCGCATGACGGCGACCAGGTCGAAGCTCTCGGAGTCGACGATGACGAGGTCGGCGAGTTTGCCGGTTTCCAGGGAGCCGGTGCGGTGGTCGAGGCCGAGGAGGCGGGCGGGGGTGGTGGACAGTGATTGGACGGCCTGGTGGAGCGTCAGTTTGCCGATGGTGAGGGCTCTTCGGAAGGCCTGGTCGAGGGTGAGGGTGGAGCCGGCGATGGAGCTTCCGTCGGGGAGCATGGCGATGCCGTTGGTGACGCGGACCTGGAGGGGGCCGAGGGGGTAGAGGCCGTCGCCCATGCCGGCGGCGGCCATGGCGTCGGTGATGAGGGCGACGCGGTGGGGGCCGGCGGTGCCGTAGGCGAGGTCGAGGACGGAGGGGTGCAGGTGCACGCCGTCGTTGATCAGCTCGACGGTGACCCGTTCGTCCTCCAGCAGGGCGACGATCGGGCCGGGGGCGCGGTGGGCGATGGCGGGCATGGCGTTGAAGAGGTGGGTGGCGACGGTGGCGCCGGCGTCGATGGCCTGCAGGGTGGTGGCGTAGTCGGAGTCGGTGTGGCCGACGGCGGCGATGATGCCGAGGTCGGCGAGCATGCGCACCGAGTCGAGGCCGCCGGGGAGTTCGGGGGCGAGGGTGACCATGGTGGCGTGGCCGCGGGCGGCGTCGACGAGCTTGCGGACGAGGGCCGGGTCGGGCTCGCGCAGCAGATCGGGGCGGTGGGCGCCGCAGCGGTTGTGCGAGATGAAGGGGCCTTCGAAGTGGATGCCGGCCAGCACGTCGTCCTCGACGAGTTCGGAGAGGACGGCGGCCTGGCGGGCGAGCTCGTCGATCTCGCCGGTGACGGTGGAGGCGACGGTGGTGGTGGTGCCGTGGTGGAGGTGGGTCCGGGCGGCGAGCAGGGCCTCCTCGGCGTTGCCGGAGGCGTAGGAGGCGCCGCCGCCGCCGTGGACGTGCAGGTCCACGAAGCCGGGGACGACGGTGTGACCGGTCAGGTCGAGGTCGCCGGGTTCGGTCGGACCGCTGGTGACGGCCGTGATGCGGTCGCCCCGGACGGTCAGGCGGCCGTCGTCGACGACACCGCCGGGCAGGACCAGCCGGGCACCGGCCAGGACAGTACGGTCACGGTCAGTGGTGGTCATGCGGAGGCACCTCCGGGAGTGGTCGGCGCGGACGAGCGGAAGGCGGCGCTGTTGGGGCAGCGCCGCCTTCCGGGACCTGGCCGCACCGCGCCGCCGTCACGGTGTCTGGGGTGGCCAGGGGTCCGGGGGTCCGGTCGGATCAGTAGTCGGTCAGCGAGAAGATGTGCAGGGCGGCGTTGTCCGGCAGGGTGATGGACTGCAGGGTCTTGCCGTCCGGCACGGTCACCGACGCGTAGGAGACCACGTACCTGGTACCGAACTGGTCGGGGCCGTGCGGGCTGTTGCGGTGGGTGGTCGTGACGGCGGTGCTGTCGCCGAAGGCGGTCGGGTCGGCGGTCAGCCAGTTCGGGAAGCCGAGCGTGGCCTGGCCGCTGGTGCCGTCGGTGAAGTGGAGGGTGAGGGCGCCGGAGACGTCGCCGCCGCTGGACGCGCCGAGGAAGCCGATCGTGCTGCCGTCGGTCGGGAAGGCGATGGTCTGGCCGCGGGCCACGATGTTGTCGAACTGCCCGGAGCCGCCGGCCGGCCAGGCGAAGGTCTGGCCGCCGGCCGCGACGGTGGAGCCGCGGGTCACGCCCGCCGCGGCCAGGGCGTCGGAGGAGAAGCTGTCGCCGGCACGGTCGAAGGAGCCGGCGGTGGCCGCGTCGTCGTCGCTGATCGCGGTGGAGTTGAGGGCGGTGGTCCAGTCCGCGTAGGTGGCGCCGGCGTCGGGGTGCAGCCGGTAGACGACGGCGGAGGTGGCCGGGACGGTGGCGGAGATCGTGCCGGAGCTGTTGGTGACCGCCTTGCTCCACAGGTCCTTGAGGGTGAAGCCGGAGGCCGAGGTGCCGACCGCGGCGCCGGTGGTGGAGACGGTCCGGACGGTGGCGGACTTGTTGAGCAGGGCCACCGCGACGTCGCCGTTGGCCAGGGGCTTGGCGTAGACGGCGGTGTCGTCGTCCGAGGCGACCGGGGTGGCCTGGACACCGAGGCGGTCCTGGTCCACGGCGATGATGTCGGTGTTCCCGGCGTCGGCGACGACCTGCGGGGTGAACGCCGCGGCGCCGGTCATCTTGATGTTCAGCGGCGCGGAGTACATCGCCCACATGCTGAGCTGGGCGCGCTGCTGGTCCGGCGTCATGGAGCTCTGCCCCAGCGCGAGCTGGTCCGGGTCGTTGAAGTGGCCCGCGCGGGCGTAGCCGGCGGTGGCGTCGGTCTGCTCCAGGCTGGTGAGGGTCGCGGCCCAGTTGTTCCCGCCCACGTCGGCGGCCATCCGCCACTCCTGGGAGGTCTGCCCGATGCCGGCCATGACCTTCTGGAAGACGGGCGAGCCGGTGCTCTGGTTGTCCCAGTTGAAGTACGCCGGGGCCGAGCAGTTGAGGGTCATGTGGGTGCCGTGTGCGGCGTTGGCCTTGGCGATGGCTCGGGCGGCCTGCCGGTAGGCGTCGATGGCGACGTCGGCGTCGTGGTCGGTGGTGAGCAGCAGGCCGGAGGTGGAGGTGCGGGTGTGCGGGTAGCAGTAGTCCATCTTGATGTAGTCGACGCCCAGTGAGGCGAAGTACTCGGCGTCCTGGGTGAAGTGCCCGTAGCTGCCGGAGCCGCCGTCGCAGGTGAGGTCGCCGCCGTCCTCGTAGATGCCGAACTTGAGGCCCTTGCTGTGGACGTAGTCGATGGTGGCCTTGATGCCCTGCGGGTACTTGCTGGGGGAGGTGATCAGGTTGCCGGCCTGGTCGCGGCCGTGCTGGGCGGCGGGGACGACCTGGGTGCCGTTCCAGTCCTGGCCGTTGTCCTTGATCATCCAGTCGTCGTCGACGGCGATGATGTTCCAGCCCTTGGCGGCCAGGCCGTTGGCGACGACGGCGTCGGTGTCGGCGCGCACCAGCGCGTCGTTGGTCTGCCGCCAGCTGCCGGGCCGGACGATCATGGTGGGGGTGGCCTGCAGGGTGTGGTCGGCGATGTTGCCGGGCGCGGACTCCGCGGCGGCCGGCTGGGCGGGCAGGCCGGTGGTCAGTCCGGCCGCGGCGACGAGGGTCGCGGCGGCGAGTGCGGGCAGTCTGTTGCGTCGCACGGGGGCTCCTTGGGGGGTCTGGTGGGCAGGGAGGAGGGGGGTGGTCAGGGGGTGGGCGCTCAGCGGCGGCTGGTCAGGGGGTGCTCGGCGAGCGCCCAGCGGCGGGCGGCGAGCAGGGCGCCCGCGCGGCGCAGCCAGTGCAGCGGCCGGCCGCACGCGGCCTCCGCGGACCCGGCCAGCCGGGTCAGCGTGAGCACCGCCGGGACGGCGGAGTCCCCGGCGACGACGGCGGCCGGCGTGCCGGCCCGGCGGGCCCGGTACAGGACCTCGCCGGCCGCCTTGCCGCGCAGGCTGGTGGCGTCGAAGCGGCCTTCGCCGGTGATCACCAGGTCGGCGTCGGCGAGCGCTTCGTCCAGGTGCAGCAGGTCGGCGACGGCGGCCGCGCCGGGGGTGGTGACGGCACCCCAGGCGGCGGCCAGTCCGTAGGCGGTCCCGCCGGCCGCCCCGGCGCCGGGGGCCGCGGGGTCGCCGCCGAGCAGGGCGGCGAGCTGTCGGAGGCCGGCCTCCAGGGCCCGGACGTTCTGCGGTCCGGCGCCCTTCTGCGGCCCGTACACGGCGGCGGCGCCGTCCGGGCCGAGGAGCGGGTCGGTGACGTCGGTGAGGAGCCGCACGCCGTCCGGCGGGGGCGGGAGCAGTCCGGAGCGGTCGGCCCGGACGGCGGCGGTCAGGGCATGGCCGCCGTCCGGGAGTCGGTTGCCGTCCGCGTCGAGCAGACGGAGTCCGAGGGCGCCGAGGAGCCCGGCGCCGCCGTCGGTGGAGGCGGAGCCGCCGAGGGCGACGGTCAGCCGGCGGGCTCCGGCGGCGAGCGCGGCGGCGATCACCTGGCCGGTGCCGCGGGTGGTGGCGGTGAGCGGGGCGGGGGCGGCCATCAGCGGCAGGCCGCTGGTGACGGCGAGTTCGACGAGGGCGGTGCCGTCCGGCAGGAGCGCGTAGGAGCCGGTGACGGGTCGGCCGTCCGGTCCGGTGCAGCCGGGCACCCGGCGGACGACGGCCCGCGGGGTGGCGGCGAGGACGGCCGCGGTGGTGCCCTCGCCGCCGTCGGCCATGGCGCGGGTGAGGAGTTCGTCGCGCGGCCGGACCGAGAGCCAGCCCTCGCGCAGGGCGGCGGCGGCTTCGGCGGCGGTCGCGGTGCCCTTGAAGGAGTCGGGGGCCAGGACGACCCTCATCGGGCGGCCGCCGGTGCGAGGTGCGGTTCGACGTGGGTGCGGTGGCGTTCGGCGAGCAGGCTCAGGGTCCGCGGGCCCGGGGTGTTCCAGACCTGCTCGTTGAAGATCTCGACCTCGACCCAGCCGGTGTAGCCGGCGGCGGTGACCTTGGCGGTGAGCGCCGCGAAGTCGATGTGGCCGTCGCCGACGTGGCCGCGCCCGAGCAGGGTGTCGGCGGGCAGCGGGAGGGTCCAGTCGCACACCTGGTAGGAGGCGATCCGGCCGCCGCGTCCGGCGCGTTCGAGCTGTGCGTCGAGTTGGGGGTCCCACCAGACGTGGTAGCTGTCCACGACCACCCCGACCTGGTCGGCGGGGAAGGCCTCGGCGAGGTCCAGGGCCTGGCCGAGGGTGGAGACGACGGCGCGGTCGGCGCAGAACACCGGGTGCAGCGGTTCGATCGCCAGCCGGACGCCGAGGTCGCCCGCGTGCGGGGCGAGCCGGGCGAGGAGGTCGGCGACCCGGGCGCGGGCGCCGGCGAGGTCCCGGCTGCCGTCGGGCAGGCCGCCGACCACCATGACGAGGGTGTCGGTGCCCAGTTCGGCGGCCTCCTCCAGGGCGGCGAGGTTGTCGGCGAGCGCGGCCCGGGTGGCCTCGGGGCCGGTGGCGGTGAGGAAGCCGCCGCGGCAGAGGCTGCTGACGGCCAGTCCGGACTCGCGGACGAGGCGGGCGGCGCGGGCGAGGCCGGTCTCGGCGACCTTGTCGCGCCACAGCCCGATCGCGGGGATCCCGGCGGCGACGCAGCCGTCGACGGCCTCGGCCAGGCTCCAGTCGCGGGTGGTGATCTGGTTGAGCGAGAGCCTGGTCATGCGGTGACCCCCGCGAGCTTGAGGAGGTCGCGCATCCGGCCGGCGGCGAGGTCGGGGTCGGGCAGGACGCCGGCCGCGTCGGCGAGGCGGAAGAGTTCGACCAGGTGGCGGGTCGAGCGGGCGCTCTGGGCTCCGGCGACCATGGTGAAGTGCGGCTGGTGGCCGGCGAGCCAGGCGAGGAAGACGATGCCGGTCTTGTAGTGGTATGTCGGCGCGCCGAACAGGTGGCGGGCGAGCGGCACGGTGGGGGCCAGCAGCGCGTCGTAGCGGTCCGGGTCGTCGGCGTCGAGGGCGTGCAGGGCGGCGGCGGCCCGGCTCGCGATCGGGTCGAACACGCCGAGCAGGGCGTGGCTGTGCCCGAGGTCGTCGCCCTTGATCAGCTCGGGGTAGTGGAAGTCGTCCCCGGTGTAGAGGCGGACCCCGGCGGGCAGGGAGCGGCGGAGCGCGACCTCGCGTGCGGCGTCGAGCAGGGAGACCTTGATGCCGTCGATCCGGTCGGCGTGCGCGTGGACGAGGTCCAGCACCGTCCCGGTGGCCCGGTCGAGGTCGTGGGAGCCCCAGTAGCCGGCCAGGGCGGGGTCGAACATCTCGCCGAGCCAGTGCAGGATCACCGGCCGGGCGCTCTGGCGGATCAGGCCGCCGTAGACGGTCAGGTAGTCCTCGGGGCCGGTGGCCACGGCGGCGAGGGCGCGGCTGGCCATCAGGATCGGGCGGGCGCCCGCCTCCTCGGTGACGGCGAGCTGCTGCTCGTAGGCGGCGGCGATGTCGGCGAGCGTGGGGGCGGGGGCGGTGAGGTGGTCGGTGCCGACCCCGCAGGCGAGCAGGGCGCCCTCGCGTCGCCCGCCACCAGCCTGGCCGGAAGCGCGGTGCGCCGCCCCTTCGAACGCCCGGGCCTCGGCGCCGGAGCGGACGATCAGCTCGCGGGTGGCGGCCCAGTCGAGGCCCATGCCGCGCTGGGCGGTGTCCATGGCGTCGGCGACGCCGAGGCCGAGCGACCAGAGGTGGCGCCGGAAGGCCAGGGTGGCGTCCCAGTCGACGGCGGCCGGGGCGCCGGGCGCGTTGTCGCCCAGGGGGTCGGCGACGACGTGGGCGGCGGCGAAGGCGGTGCGCGAGCGCGGCGGGTGCGCGGGCAGGTGCAGCGGCTCGGGGTCGCGCAGCCGCAGCCGGCCGTGGCCGGGCAGGAGGATCTCGGTCATCACAGCTCCAGCGCGGGGACGTCGAGGCGGCGGCCCTCGTGGGCGGAGCGCAGGCCGAGTTCGGCCAGCTGGACGCCCTTGGCGCCTTCGAGGAGGTCCCAGTGGTACGGGGAGCCGGTGGCGACGTGGCGCAGGAAGAGCTCCCACTGCACCTTGAAGCCGTTGTCGAACGCGTCGTTGTCGGGCACCTGGTGCCACTGGTCGCGGAACGACTCGGTCACCGGCAGGTCCGGGTTCCAGACCGGCTTGGGGGTGGTGGCCCGGTGCTGGACGCGGCAGTTGCGCAGCCCGGCGACGGCGCTGCCCTCGGTGCCGTCGACCTGGAACTCGACGAGCTCGTCGCGGTCCACCCGGACCGCCCAGGAGGAGTTGATCTGGGCGGTGATCCCGCCCTCCAGCTCGAAGATGCCGTACGCGGCGTCGTCGGCGGTCGCCCGGTACGGTTCGCCGCGTTCGTCGTGGCGGAGCGGGATGTGGGTGGCGGTGTGGGCGTACACCGAGCGCACCGGGGCGATGACGTTGTCCAGCACGTAGCGCCAGTGCGGGAACATGTCGAGGATCATGCCGCCGCCGTCCTCGGCGCGGTAGTTCCAGGACGGCCGCTGGGCCTGCTGCCAGTCGCCCTCGAAGACCCAGTAGCCGAACTCGCCGCGCACGGACAGGATCCGGCCGAAGAAGCCGCTGTCCACCAGCCGCTTGAGCTTGAGCAGGCCGGGCAGGAACAGCTTGTCCTGCACGGCGCCGTTGGCCACCCCGGCCTCCCGTGCCAGCCGGGCCAGTTCCAGGGCGGACGCCAGGGTCTCGGCGGTCGGCTTCTCGGTGTAGACGTGCTTGCCGGCGGCGATGGCGGCCTTGATGGCCGGTTCGCGGGCCGGGGTGACCTGCGCGTCGAAGTAGATCTCGGCGAGCGGGTGGGCCAGGGCCTCGTCGAGCGAGGTGGTCCAGTGGGCGAGGTCGTGGCGCTCGGCGAGGTCGCGCAGCTTGGCCTCGCTGCGGCCGACCAGGATCGGCTCGGGCCACAGGACGTCGCCGTCGGGCAGCGGGAGCCCGCCCTGCTCGCGGATGGCGAGGACGGAGCGGACGAGGTGCTGGCGGTAGCCCATCCGGCCGGTCACGCCGTTCATCACGACGCCGATGACCTTGCGGGACATGGGGGTTCTCCTCTGGTGCTGGGTGGTGGTGCCGATAGTGGTGCCGACGGTCCGTCAGGCGGTGAGGTGGATGTCGGAGGACAGCACGGGGTGGGCGAAGGGCAGCCCCGCGGCGTACCGGGCGAGTTCGTCGGCCGCGGCGGCGGCCATCCGGTGCAGTTCGCCGCCGAGGGAGCCGGCGACGTGCGGGGTGAGCAGGACGTTGGGCAGGTCGTAGAGCGGGGAGTCGACGGGCAGGCGCTCGGGCACCGTGACGTCGAGGACGGCGTTCAGCCGGCCGGCGACGAGTTCGGCGGTGAGCGCGTCCTGGTCGACGAGGGAGCCGCGGGCGGTGTTGACCAGGGTGGCGCCGTCGCGCATGGCGGCGAGCCGTTCGCGGCTGATCAGGTGCCTGGTCCCGGGCAGCTCGGGGGCGTGGACGCTGACCACGTCGGCGGTGGCGCACAGGGTGTCCAGGTCGACGGCGCGGGCGCCGAGCTCGGCGGCCTGGAGCGGTCCGAGGTACGGGTCGTGGACCAGCAGCTCCAGGTCGTACGGGCGCAGCAGTTCCAGGACGCGCCGGCCGATCCGGGAGGCGCCGACGATGCCGACGGTGCGCCGGTAGTTGCCGATGGCGCCGAGGTCGGCGTGCGGGCTGAAGTCCTCGCGGTCCCTGCGGTAGGCGGAACTCAGCTGCAGGACCTGCTTGTTGGCGAAGAGCACGGCCGCGACGGTGTACTCGGCGACCGGCAGGGCGTTGGCCCAGGCCGCCGAGGTGACCTGCAGGCCGCGACGCCAGCAGGCCTCGGTGACGTGGTGCTTGACGGAGCCGGCGGCGTGGACGACGGCCCGCAGGGCGGGTGCCGCGGCGAGCACCGGGGCGTCCAGCGGCGGGCAGCCCCAGGAGCTGATGATCACCTCGGTCTCGCGCAGCGCGGCGGCCGCCTCGGGGGCGGTGAAGTCGTCGACGACCAGGGCCGGGTCGAGGACGGCGAGTTCGGTGAGCCGGGCCATCGTGGCGGGGGCGATCAGTCGTTCGGCCAGGCCGGGCTGCATGGCGAGCAGGGCGCGGGGTCGGCGCGGGGCGTCGGGCGGTGTGGCGGGTGCGGTGGGCACCAGGGGCTCCCGTTCGGCGGAGGTGGTGGGGCGGGTCACTTGACGCTGCCCGCGGTGAGTCCGGCCTTCCAGTGGCGCTGCAGGACGGTGAAGGCGACCACCAGCGGGAGGACGGCGAGCAGCGAGCCGGTGACCACCAGCGGGTAGTACTCGGGGAAGGCGTGGGTCTGGCTGTTCCAGCTGTAGAGGCCGAGGCTGACCGGGAAGAGCCGGTTGTCGGAGAGCATCACCAGCGGCAGGAAGAAGTTGTTCCAGATCGCGGTGAACTGGAAGAGGAAGACCGTCACGAAGCCCGGCATCACCATCGGCAGCCCGATCGACCGGAAGGTGCGCAGCTCGCCGGCGCCGTCCATCCGGGCGGCCTCCAGCACCTCGCCGGGCAGGTAGCCCTCGCAGAAGACCCGGGCGAGGTAGACGCCGAACGGGTTGACCAGGGAGGGCAGGAACACCGCCCAGAAGGTGTTGACGATGTGCAGCTGCGAGGCGAGCAGGTACATCGGCAGGGCGAGCGCCGTGGTCGGCACCAGGACGCCGAGCAGCACCAGCCCGAACAGCTTCTCCTTGCCGCGGAAGGCGTACACGTGGAAGGCGTAGCCCGCCGCGACGCACAGCAGCGCGCAGAGCAGGGCGCCGATCCCGGCGTAGAGCAGGGAGTTGAGGTACCAGCGGAAGTAGATGCCGTCGCCGGTGACGGCGAGCCGGTGCAGGTTCTCGCCGAGGTGCCAGCGGGCGGGGCTCAGGGTGTTGCCGCCGAGCAGGTCCCCGGTGTTCTTGGCGGCGGCGGCCAGCAGCCAGCCGAGCGGGAGCAGGGTGTACGCGGTGGCGAGGAGCAGGGTGCCGTTGACGGCCGCCCTGGACAGCGTCCAGGGCCGGCGCCGGGCCGGTGCCGGGGTGCGCGGGCGGGTGGCGGACGCGGGACGTTCGGGGGCGATCGCGGTCATGCCGGGGACTCCTTGCGCTTCGGCCGCGAGCCGCCCGTGAAACGGGTGACCACGAAGGACAGGCCGGCCGCGAGCAGGGCGAGCAGGACCGAGGAGGCGGCCGCGAGGTTGTAGTCGTTGCGGTCGAAGGCCGCGGTGTAGCCGTACATGTTGGGGGTCCAGGTGCTGATCACGCCGGGCGCGACGCCGTGCAGGATCATCGGCTCGGTGAACAGCTGGAGCGATCCGATCAGGGTGAAGAGCGCGACCATCGCGATCGAGGCGCGGATCAGCGGGACCTTGATGCCCAGGGCGGTGCGCAGCGGTCCGGCGCCGTCCACCACGGCCGCCTCCAGCACCTCGCGCGGCACGGCCTGCAGGGCGGCGTAGAAGATGACCATGTTGTAGCCGGTCCACTCCCAGAGCGCGATGTTGACGACGGCCGGCAGCGGGTGGCCGAGCAGGTCGGGCTGCACGCCGGCCGAGCCGAGGGCGTCGACGACCGGGCTGATCCCCGGGGTGTAGAGGTACATCCAGATCAGTGCGGCGATGATGCCGGGAACGGCGTGCGGCAGGAACAGTGCCAGCTGGAAGAACCGGCGGGCCCGGGCGAGCGCCGAGTCCAGCAGCAGGGCGAGGGTCAGCGAGAGGCCGACCATCAGCGGGATGTACAGCAGGCAGTAGCCGGCCGTGATCAGCAGGCCGTTGCGGAAGGCGTCGTCCCCGAGGGCGCGGGTGTAGTTGGCCAGGCCGGTGAAGACCGTCTCGGCGTCGCCGAAGCCGAGGCCGGAGCGGTGCTCGGTGAACAGGCTGAGGTGGACGGCGTAGCCGATCGGCACCAGCGTGCAGGCGGTGAACAGGAGCAGGAAGGGCGCGAGCAGCAGGGCGGGGGCCCCGAGCCGTCCGCGCCGCCTGACGGTGGAGGCGCGGACGGAGCCCTGGCGGCGGTCGGCCGCGGGGGTGCGGGCGGTCATCCCTGGGCGACCTTGAGCCCGCGGTTCTTCAGCTCGGCCACGGTGGCCTGCTGGGCGGTGGTGTCGCTCTGCGCGATGCCGCCGCCGGAGGTGAGCTTGGCGAAGGAGTCCTTGAGGGAGTTGTTGGTGGCTCCCATGGTGGGGCCCCAGGTCCACGTGGTGCGGATCGACTTGGCCGCGTCGGCGTAGAGCGCGTAGACGTCCTGGCCGCCGTAGAAGCCGGTGTCGAAGGCGGCCTTGGCGACCGGGACGAGCGCGGGCGCGGCCGGGAAGGCTGAGGAGGTGCCGGAGGCGATCCGGGCCTTGATGCCCTCGGGTGTGGTGGTCGCCCAGGTGGCGAAGGCGACGGCGGCCTTGGCCTTCCTGCTGTCCTTGGACACGGCGAAGGTGGTGCCGCCGAGCATGCCGCTCGCGGGCGTGCCGTCCCAGGTCGGCACCGGGGCGACGGCCCACGTGCCGGCGGCGTCCGGGAGCGTGCTCTTCAGCACGCCGCCGCCCCAGGAGGCGCCCACGTAGCCGGCGGTCTCGCCCTTCTGGAGCGAGGCGGTCCACTGCTGGCTGAACGAAGGCTGGACCCGCACCAGGTCGTCGTCGATGAGCTGCTGCCAGTAGTCGGCGACCCGCTTGGTGGCGGGGGAGTCGATGTCGACCTTCCAGGCGCCGTCGGCGGTGTCGAACCAGCGGGCGCCGCCCTGCCAGGCCAGGGCCTCGAAGGGGCTCGGGTCGTCGGGGAAGAAGGTGGCGATCCGGGTGGCGGGGTCGGCCTGCTTGAGCTTCTGCGCGGCGGTGCGGAACTCGTCCCAGGTCCTGGGGACGGTGATGCCGGCCTGCGCGAAGAGGTCCTTGCGGTAGTAGAAGGCCTGGGGTGCGGCGTCCAGCGGCAGCGCCCAGGACTTGCCGCCGAGCGTGGTGAGGTCGACGGCCTGCGGCAGGTAGTCGGCCTTGAGTTCGGCCGTCACGAGCTTGCTGATGTCCTGCACCGCGCCCTGGCTGACGAAGTCGGGCAGCTGCTGGTACTCGGTGTTGAAGACGTCCGGGGCGTTGCCGGCCTTCACCGCGTTGGAGATCTTGGCGTAGCCGCCGGCCACGCCGGAGGGGATCTCCTCGAAGTCGACCTTGACGTCGGTGTGCGAGGCGTTGAACGCGGCGACCACGTCCTTGGTGCCCTTGGCCCAGCCCCAGAAGGTGATGGTGACGGGCTTTCCGTCGGCGGCGGGCTGGTCCTGCGTGCCGCCGGTGCTGCCGCATCCCGCCAGCAGGGCGGTGGAGAGGGCGACGACGACGGCGGTGGTGGTGAGCCGGGGAGCTCTGCGGCGACGGGGGGTGGGGGAGGGCATGGTTCAGCTCCAGGGTGAAGGTGGCAGACGCCGGAGGGAACCCGAGGGCTCAGCATCGGCCGAGCGGGGCGGGGCCATCCTGACCCCGGCATTCGATCGACGTCAAGACCGTTTGATCGAATGATCTGGATTAATTGCGCTCGGAGATGGTCGGCCGACGGCTCGGCAGGCCAGTGCTTGAGCATGGATGATGGCCGGGGAGAGGCTTTCCGGAGGGGACGTCGACGGCCTCTCAGCTCGATCATTCGATCAAAGATCTTGACGAACGATCGATACCTGCCTACATTCGGCGGCGCGTCAGCCAGCCGACGAAGGACCGCCCATGCACCTGCCCGCCGAGGACCGCCGCTGCAGCCCGTACACCGGGTGGACCCGGGCCCACTGGGAGGCCGTCGCCGACGGCCTGCTGGCCGCGGTCCGCCCCCACGCCAGCCCCGGCCAGGCGCTGATCCACCTGCCGGGCCCCCGCCCGAGCATCTCCGGCCGCCGGTCGGACGGACTGGAGGGCTACGCCCGCACGTTCCTCCTCGCGGCCTTCCGCACCGCCGGCGCCCACGGAACGGACCCGCAGGGCCTGCTCGACCGCTACGCCGCCGGCCTCGACGCCGGCACCCGCCGCCCCACCCTCGAACGCGACCTCGCCGACGGCGACGCCGAATCCTGGGGAGTGATCGCCGACCGCTCCCAGCCCATGGTCGAGGCCGCCTCCGTCGCCCTGGCCCTGCGCCTCACCCGCCCCTGGCTCTGGGACCGGCTCGACGACGCCGTCCGCCAACGGGCCGGCGCCTGGCTGGCCGAGGCGCTCCGGCGCACGCCCGTCGACAACAACTGGTGGCTCTTCCCGCTCACCGTCGGAGGCTTCCTCGCGGAGGCCGGCATCGAGACCGAGGCCGCCCGCGAAGCCGTCGAACGCGGCCTCGGCCGGATCGAGCAGTGGTACCTCGGCGACGGCTGGTACACCGACGGCCGCCCCCGGGCCTTCGACCACTACAACGGCTGGGCCCTGCACCTCTACCCCGTCCTGCACGCCCACCTCGCCGGCGACGCCGCCCTCCTCGCCCGCTACGGCGCCCGGCTCGAAGCCCACCTCGACGGCTACGCCCGGCTCTTCGGCGCCGACGGCGCCCCCGTCCACCAGGGCCGCTCGCTCACCTACCGGTTCGCCGCCGCCGCACCCCTGTGGGCCGGCGCCCTCACCGGCCACACCCCCCTCGCCCCCGGCACCACCCGCCGGATCGCCTCCGGCGCACTGCGCCACTTCCTCGACCGGGGCGCCGTCACCGCCGACGGCCTCCTCCCGCTCGGCTGGTACGCCGCCCACCCCCCGCTGGTCCAGGAGTACTCCGGCCCCGCCTCCCCCTACTGGGCGAGCAAGGGCTTCCTCGGACTGCTGCTCCCCGCCGACCACCCGGCCTGGACCGCGACCGAGGAACCCGGCCCGGCCGAGCGGGAGGACGCCGTCGTGCCCCTGCCGCAGCCGGGCTGGCTGGTCCAGTCGACCGCCGCCGACGGCCTCGTCCGGCTGCACAACCACGGCAGCGACGACCAGCCCGCCGACCGGGTCCACGCCGACGACCCGCTGTACGCCCGGCTCGCCCACTCCACCGCGACCGCACCCGTCCACGAAGGCCCCGCCGACAACCACTTCGCCCTGCTCGTCGACGGCCGCCCCAGCGAGCGCGGACGCATCCGCCCGCTGGGTACCGGGCCGGGCTGGGCCGCCTCCTCCCACCGGCCCCGCGCCGGCGGCGGGGCACTTCCCGGAGTGACCGTCACCTCCCTCGTCCTGGCCCGCGGCCGTGACGAGGTGCGGGCCCACCTGGTCACCGGCGCCGAGGCGGGGACCACCGTCCGCGAGAGCGGCTGGGCCGTCGCCGGCACCGGTGTCGAGGCCGGCACGGAACGGCTGTCGGCCAGGGTCCGCACCGAGCGGCCGTCGGCCGGGGCCCGCACCGAGCGGCGGCTGACCGCGGAACTCGCCGGAGTTCACGGCTACACCCGGGCGTCCGTCGACCCCGTCCCCGCAGGGACGGCCTTCGGCCCCGCGGCCGCCGTCCCCGTCCTCCTCGGCACCACCGGCGAAGGGACGCGGCTGTTCGTCTCCGCCGGCCGGCTCACCGCGGAGCCCGCACCGGCCGGCGAGCAGCCGCGCGTACGCACTGAACAGTCGCGCGTGTGCACCGAGCAGCCGCGCGTGCGCACCGAGCCGACGCGTGACGGCCACCGGCTGACCGTGGACTGGCCGGACGGCACCCGTCAGCGGGCCGAACTCGCCGTCGGATCCGTCACCGTCCGCACCCTCTGAGGAGCCCCCGTGCCACTCGCCCTGTCCACCCTCGGCCTCCCCGGCCTGCCCCTCGCCGCCGCCGCCCGCCTCGCCGCCGACACCGGCTGGAACGGGCTCGAACTGCGCTGCGCCGAGGGCGAGAGCGTCCACCCGGCGATGACGCCGGCCGAACGCCGCGGCGCCGTCCGGGCCCTGGAGGCCGCCGGGGTGGCCCCGGTCCTCCTCGCCACCTACGTGGGAGTGGCCGCTCCCGGCGACGACCGGCCCGTCCTGGACGCCCTCCGCTCGCGGCTGCGCCTGGCCGCCGATCTGGCGTGCCCCGCCCTGCGGGTCTTCCCGCAGGGCGGCGACGGCCCGGTGGCCGAGGCCGACCGGCGGGCGGCGCGCAGGCTCACCGCGGTCGCGCCGGAGGCCCGCAGGCTCGGCGTCCGAGTCCTGGTGGAGACCCACGACTCGCACCGCGCCGGGCGCGACGTGGCCCGGCTGCTCGACGGCGTCCCGCACGACGCGGCGGGTGCGCTCTGGGACCTGATGCACACCCACCTCGCGGGCGAGCGGCCCGCCGACACGCACACCGCACTCGCCGGGCGCCTCGGCCACGTCCAGGTCAAGGACGTCGCCGCGCCCGAGGATCTCACCCCGCTCGCGCTCGGTGCCGGTTGCCTGCCGATCGCGGCGTGCGTACGGCTGCTCCCGCCCGACGGCTGGGTCTGCTGGGAGTACGAGGCGCCGTGGCACCCGGCCGCGGCCCCGCTGGCCCCGCTCCTGGCGCAGGGGGCCCGCCGGCTCGCGGCGTGGCGCGCCGGGGGCTGACGGCGGCTCGCGGCGGGTTCCGCGGCCCTGCACGCCGGGCGCCGACGGCGGCCCGGACCGGCGCGGACGCGGGACCGCTCCCGCCCGGCGGGATCAGCCCCGGACGGGCAGGGCGCCGCAGGAGGAGCGCACCACCAGGGTCGGCAGCAGGCCGATGTGGTGCGCCGGCAGGTCGGAGCCGGTGGACATCCGGCGCAGCAGGAGGTCCAGGGCCACGGTGCCCACGGCCTGCTTCGGCGGCGCGACGGCCGTCAGGGGAGGCGTCGTCAGCGCGGCGAACACGTCGTCGTAGGAGATCAGCGCCAGGTCCTCCGGGACCCGCAGCCCGCGGGCGCGCAGGAGCTGCGGCAGCTGGATCGCGTCCCGGTCGTTGTGCACGAGGACGGCGCGCACACCCTGTTCGGCGTGGTCGGCGAGTCGGTCGGCGAGCCACTGGGGGTCGGCGGGGGCGATCGGGTCGGTGCCCCAGGGATGGACGTCGACGACCGGGTGCGCCTCGATCCCGAGCACCCGGGCGGCCTCCGCGTAGCCCGCCCGGACCTCGTGCGCGGTCCAGGTGTCGTTGCGGGCGGCGAGCAGCACCGACCGGTGCCCCAGGGCGGCGAGGTGACGCAGCGCCAGCAGCACCCCGTGCCGGTGGTCCGAGACCACCGCGTCGAGGTCGGCGGCGACGGCCCCGGCCGCCGCCCGGCGCTCGACCAGGACGGTGGGGACCGGGAGCTTGGTGAGCCAGTCGCCCTCGTCCGGGGCGCCGGGCCGCCAGTTCGGGGTGAACAGCAGGCCGTCGATCCCCGATCCGAGGATGCGCTCCACCTGGGCCCGGTCGTCCTGGGCCTCGTACGGGGAGATGCCCAGTACCAGGCGGGCGCCGGCCGTCGTCGCGGCCGACCGGGCGCCCTCGATGATCTCGTCGAAGTACGAGCCCACGGTCGGCACCAGCATGCCGACGACCGGTCCGGCGCCGCCGGCGCGTCGGTGGCCGGGCGTACCGCCCTGCGGGAGGGAGACCGATCCGTGGGAGCGCCGCAGCAGGCCGTTCTCGGCCAGTGCCGCGACGTCGCGGCGGACGGTGACGGTGGGCAGGCCGAGCCGCTCGGCGAGTTCCGTCACGCGGACGGAGCCCGACTCGCGCACGACGTCGAGGATTCGCGCCCGACGCTCTTCCGCCGAGATGGCCACGGTGTCGCCTCCTGGTCGTTCCTGTACTGCCGGCAAGCGATCGAATCGTATCGCACGATCGAAAAACGATCAAAAGCCTGGTCGGGGCCGGTGTGAACCGCCTGGAGGGCCGTCTGTGCGGGGTCGGCCGTGATCGGCGGGGAGTGATGCTTCGGTCAAGGTGTTCATTTCTGATCGAATGGTCTATCTTGTGCTCAGCTTCAAGCATCTTCAAGCAGCTTCATGCAACTTTGCGCAGGAGACTCGATGTCACACGTCGCCGCTGAGATCGCCAGCCAGCCCGCCTGCTGGTCCCGGGCACTGGAGTCGAGGCCCGAAGGCCTCCCCGAACCCGGAGAGCGCGTCGCCGTCCTGGGGTGCGGTACCTCCCTCTACATGGCGCAGGCCTACGCCGAACTGCGCGAGGGCGCGGGCCTCGGCGAGACCGACGCCTTCGCCGCCTCCGCCTTCCCGGAGAGCCGCCGCTACGACCGGGTGCTCGCGATCACCCGCTCCGGCACCACGACCGAGGTGATCGACGCCCTCCGGCGGACGTCGCAGACCCCGACCACGGCGATCACGGGCGACCTCGACACCCCCGTCACCGCCGCGGCCGACACCGTCGTGGACCTCTCGTTCGCCGACGAGAAGTCCGTCGTGCAGACCCGCTTCGCCACCACCACCCTGGCCCTGCTGCGCGGCCACCTCGGCCTCGCCCCGGCCGACCTGCCCGACCAGGCCCGCCGGGCCGTCGACCGGGAACTGCCCGAAAGCGCCCTCGCCGCCGAGCAGTTCACCTTCCTCGGCACCGGCTGGACGGTCGGCCTCGCCCACGAGGCGGCCCTCAAGCTCCGGGAGGCCTCGGGGAGTTGGACCGAGTCCTACCCGGCCATGGAGTACCGGCACGGCCCGGTCAGCATCAGCGCGCCCGGACGCGTCGTCTGGTTCTTCGGCGAGCCGCCCGCCGGTCTGCTCGACCAGGTCCGCGCCACGGGCGCGACCGTCATCGGCTCCGACCTCGACCCGCTCGCCGAGCTGATCCGCGCCCAGCGGCTCGCCGTCGCCGTGGCCGGCGCGCGGGGCCTGGACCCCGACCGGCCGCGCAACCTGACCCGCTCGATCATCCTCGCCCAGCCGTGACCGTCATCGCCCTCGACGTCGGCGGGACGGAACTCAAGGGTGCCGTCGTCGCCGACGACGGCACCGTCCTGCAGTCCGAGCGCTGGCTGACCCGGCCCGACCGCGGCCCCGGGGCCGTCATCGACACCGTCCTCGGCTGCGCCGCCGAACTCGCCGACCTCGCCCGCCGCGCGGGCACACCGCCCAGGGCGGCCGGTCTCGCCGTGCCGGGCCTGGTCGACGAGGCCGCCGGGACGGTCCTGCGGGCGGTCAACGTGGACTGGTACGACGTCCCGATCCGCCAGTGGCTCGCCGAACACCTCGGCCTGCCCGTCGCGTTCGGCCACGACGTCCGCGCCGGCGGCCTGGCGGAGGCCCGCCTCGGCGCGGGCCGCGGCAGCGACTCCTTCCTGTTCGTCCCGGTCGGCACCGGCATCGCGGCCGCCGTCCTGCACGACGGCAGGCCCGTCACCGGCGCCCTCGGGGCGGCCGGCGAACTCGGCCACCTCGTCGTCCGGCCCGGCGGCGACCCCTGTGCCTGCGGCGGCCGGGGCTGCCTGGAGACCGTCGCCTCCGCCTCCGCCGTCGCCCGCCGGTACGCGCTCCTCACGGGGCGCCGGGGGACCACCGCCGAGGAGGTGCACCGCCGCGTGCACGGCGGCGAGCGCGAGGCCGCACGGATCTGGGCGGAGACGGTCGACGCCCTGGCCGACGGCCTGGCCGCCGCCACCGTCCTGCTCGACCCCGAACGGATCGTCATCGGCGGCGGACTGGCCGGGGCCGGCGAGGACCTGCTCGGCCCGCTGCGCTCCTCGCTCGCCGAACGCCTGGCGTTCCGGCCGCCGCCCCGACTGCTACGGGCCGAACTCGGCCACCGTGCGGGGAGTCTCGGCGCCGCCCTGCTCGCCCTCGACCTCGCACCCGGAGGCCCCCGGTGATCCTCACCGTCACGCTCAACCCGGCCGTCGACGTCACCTACCACCTCGACCGGGTGGCGCACCACGGCAGCAACCGGGTCGACGCGGTGGCCGAGCGGGCCGGCGGGAAGGGCGTCAACGTCGCCCGGGTGCTCGCCGCGCTCGGCCACGACACCGTGGCCACCGGCCTCGCGGGCGGCGCCACCGGCGAGGCCCTGCGCGCCGACCTCGCCACCGCCGGACCGCGCGACGAGTTCGTCACGGTCGACGGGACGACCCGGCGCACCGTGGCGGTGGTCGAGGCCGCGGCCGGGGACGCGACCGTCTACCTGGAACCGGGGCCCGTCGTCAGCGCCGACGAGTGGGCCCACTTCACCGCCCGGTACCGCCGGCTCCTGCGCACGGCCGAGGCCGTGGTGCTCTCCGGTTCGCTGCCCGCCGGCGTCCCCCCGGACGCCTACGGCACGCTGGTCGCCCTCGCCGCCGGGGCCGGTGTCCCGGCCGTCCTCGATGCGCAGGGCCCCGCCCTGCGCGCGGGGCTGGCCGCCGGCCCCGCACTCGTCAAGCCCAACGCGGCCGAACTCGTGGCCACCGCGGGCCCGGTGACCCCGCTCACCGGGGCCCGGATGCTCCGCGCCGCCGGTGCCCGGGCCGTCGTCGTCTCCCTCGGCCCCGGCGGGCTGCTCGCCAGCACCCGGGACGGCGACTGGCGGGCCCGCCCACCGCAGCAGGTGCACGGCAACCCGACCGGCGCCGGGGACTCCGCCGTCGCGGCCCTCACCCTCGGCCTGGTCGCCGGCACCCCCTGGCCCGACCGACTCGCCCAGGCGGTCGCCCTGTCCGCGGCCACCGTCCTCGCCCCGCTCGCCGGCAGCTTCGACCCGGCCGACCACCGACGGCTGCTCCCGCTGGTCACGGTGCGGCCCGTGTACCCGCCGAGCACGCCCCCGCCCCCGCTTCCCCCCTCCCCCGAAGGAGAGCCATGCCCCTCGTAGCCACCGGCTCGATCGTCGAGCCCGCCGCCCGCGGCCGACACGGAGTCGGCGCCTTCAACGTCATCCAGCTCGAACACGCCGAGGCGATCGTGGCCGGCGCGGAGCGGGCCGGAGCGCCGGTCATCCTGCAGATCAGCGAGAACGCCGTCCGCTACCACGGCGCGCTGGCCCCGATCGGCCGGGCCACGCTGGCCGTGGCCCGCGCCGCCGCCGTGCCGGTGGCGGTCCACCTCGACCACGTGACCTCCACCGACCTGGTCCGCGAGGGCGTCGAACTCGGCTTCACCTCCGTCATGTTCGACGCCTCGACGCTCGACTACGAGGCCAACGTCCGGGCGACCGCCGCCGTCGTGTCCCGCTGCCACGCGGAGGGCGTGTGGGTCGAGGCCGAACTCGGCGAGGTCGGCGGCAAGGACGGCGTCCACGCCGCCGGGGCCCGTACCGACCCGGGCGAAGCGGCCGCCTTCGTGGCGAGCACCGGCGTGGACGCGCTCGCCGTCGCGGTCGGCAGCTCGCACGCCATGCTCACCCGCGACGCCGTCCTCGACCTGGAGCTCATCGCCTCCCTCGACAGCGCCGTCCCCGTGCCCCTGGTGCTCCACGGCTCCTCCGGAGTCGCCGACGACCACCTGGCCGCTGCCGTCGACCACGGCATGACGAAGGTCAACATCGCCACCCACCTCAACAAGGCGTTCACCACCGCCGTACGGGCCTGCCTCGACGGCCGCCCGGACCTGGTGGACACCCGCCACTACCTGGGCGCCGGCCGCGCCTCCGTCGCCGTCGAGGTCGCCCGCCTGCTCGGCGTGCTCCGGGCAGCCTGAGCGAAGCGACGCGAACCGCGCGGTGCTGTGCGGTGCCGTGCGGCGCCGCACGGCGCGGGGGAAGGAGGAGGTCCCGGCCGGCACCCGGGAGCGAACGGCCGGGGACGCGCGGTGCGGTCGGCCGACGTCCGGAAGGCCGTTGGAGTGACGGGAGCGTCACCTTCTGAGGCTCGGGGCGCAAGGTGTGGTGCGATGCCCACGTGAGATCCGGGGGCCGGGCTCGGGACGCGACGCCCGCCCCGGGGCCGTGGACCACGGAAGGAAACCCCCATGCTGCTCCGCGCGCTGGCCGCCACCGGTGTCGCCGCATCGTTGTTCGGCTCGTCGGGCCTGGGCGGCAGCCCGCACCCGCCGCCGGTCCCGATCGTCATCGACAGCGTGACGGCCAACGGCTCCGGCTGCCCGACGGGGACGGCCGCCGTGAGCGTGTCCCCCGACAACACCGCCTTCACCGTCACCTACAGCACGTACCTCGCCCAGGTGGGGCCCGGGTCGTCGCCGACCGACTACCGGAAGAACTGTCAGCTCAGCCTCGTCGTGCACGTCCCGGGTGGCTACACCTACGCGGTCGTGTCCGCCAGTTACCGCGGCTTCGCGTCACTGGCGCCGGGCGCGTCCGGGATCCAGCGGGCCGGCTACCACTTCCAGGGCAGCAACCGCACCACCAACTCGACCCATCGTTTCGACGGCGCGTTCAACGACGACTGGGAGGTGACCGACAGCGTGGACGTCCGCGCCCGCGTCTTCGCCCCCTGCGGAGCCGAACGCAACCTCGACATCAACACCGAACTGCAGGTCGATCAGGGCACGTCGAGCCCGAGCGCCACCAGCTTCATGGAGATGGACTCGACGGACGGCAGCATCACGTCCGTGTACCACCTGGCCTGGAAGCGGTGCCGGTGAGCGCCTGACGCTGCGTTCCCCGCTGACGGCCGCCCTGCCGGACCCGTGGTCCCGGCAGGGCGGCCGTCGCGGTACGGCCGTCAGCCGTTCGGCGGCCGACGTCAGGTGTCGGTGGCCGCGGTCGGGGCCGGCCGCGGGATATCCGCTGGCCTGCGGTCGGCGGCGCCCGGCAGGATGCCGTCATGACGACGAGCGGAGCCCCCGGGACGGCGGCCGAGGCGGTGCGGGAACTGCGCGGGATCGCCCACTGGTGGGTCGACGGCCGGCACGCCGAGCCGGACTTCCTGATGCAGGCGGCGCTCCGCGCCCTGGCCTCCGGCGTGGACACCCCGTCGCTGTGGCTCCTCGCCTGGCTGCTCAGCGGTGAGGAGGACCAGGCCCCGGAACTGTTCGGCCGCGTGATGGACGAGCTCGGGTTCGGCCTCCACCCGCTCGGGGAGCACGAGGACTACTGGCAGGGCCGGCTGGCGCTCGCCCGCTGGTGGGCCGCCGAGATCGTCGGGGGGTGGCTCGATCCCCACGAGGGGGCCGTGCTCATCATCGAGAACGTCGCCGAGGCCTACGGGGCGTGCGAGGAGCTGGCGCCGATGGTCGACGCGGTGGTGACGTACACGACCCAGGTCCGGCCGCAGCTGCCCCCGGACGAGATCACCGCGCACCTGACCCGGGCCGCCGGTGAACTCCTGGTCCGCATCCCGCCCCCGCCCGGTCTGCTCTGAGGTCGGGGGCCGGAACCCGGCGAAGCGACCGAAGCGACCGAAGCGACTGAAGCGACCGAAGCCGCGGGGCCGTCCAACGTACGCTCCGTGGCCGGCCGCCGGTGAGCCGCGCACCGCGGGACCGCTCCCGTACGGTCCTGCCCTCGCGGGGTGGTGCGGGTGCATGGCAGCCTGGAGGTGGAGTCTCCGGGCAGGTCGCCCGCGCGGGTGACACGGTGCTTTCGAAGGAGTCCGTGCCATGGCTGGTGGCACCACGGGCAGTGGCAGTGGCAGTAGTGGCCGCACCGTCGAGCGTGCCTTCGCGGGCGGGTTGACCACGTTCGCCGGGATCATGCTGATCTTCGGCGGCATCATGGCGGTGTTCCAGGGGATCTCCGGCATCGCGCACGACGACCTGGTCGTGGTCACCAAGGACTACACGTTCTCGATGAACACCACGGGCTGGGGATGGATCGATCTGGTCCTCGGCGTCGTCCTCGTCCTGGCCGGGACGGCGCTCGTCGGGGGCGGGGGTGCCGTGTGGGCGCGGGTCGTCGGTGTCATCGCGTCCGGGCTCGCGATGATCGCCAACTTCGTCTGGCTCCCGCACTACCCGTTCTGGGCGGTCGTCCTGATCGCGATCAACGCCTTCGTCATCTGGGCGCTGTGCGTCGGGACGACCAGAAGACTGAGCTGAGCCGACAGCCGCACCGGCCCGTCCCGCCGTTCACCGCGCTCGGCCCCGCGGCCGGCGGCCCCCGCCGCCGGCCGATCGAGGTCAGAGCGGCGAGAGGAGGCAGAACTCGTTGCCCTCCGGGTCGGCCAGGACCGTCCAGGAGATCGCGGACCGGTCGACGCCGGGGTCGGTGGCGCCCAGGGCGAGCAGCCGGGCCTCCTCCGCGGCCGGGTCGTCACCGCGGTAGGGGCGGACGTCGAGGTGGACGCGGTTCCACCCGCTCTTGGTGTCGGGGGTACGGAGGAACTCCAGGTAGGGGCCGACACCCCGGGCGGAACGCATGGTCGCGTGGTCGTCGGTGACCTCGTGCAGCGTCCAGTCCATCGCCTCGCCCCAGAACCCGGCCATCGCCCGCGGATCGGCGCAGTCGACCACCACCGCGGCGATCGGCCCGGTGCCCTGGTGGCCCGGCCGGGGATCCAGGACGCAGAACTCGTTGCCCTCCGGGTCCGCCATGACCGTCCAGGGGACGTCGCCCTGACCGATGTCGGCGGGCCGCGCACCGAGGTCCGTCAGGCGCGCGACCAGCTCCGCCTGGTGCGCGGCCGAGGTGGTGGCCAGGTCGAGGTGGACCCGGTTCTTGACCGTCTTGGGGTCCGGGTAAGCGACGATGTCGATGCAGACGGCCACCGGGTCGGGGTAGGCGAAGCCCACGGGTTCGAGGTTGGTCACGCCGGGTGCCTCGCTGTCGATGCCCCAGTCGAGGGCCTCCGCCCAGAACCGGCCGAGCGCAGCGTCGTCCTGGGCCTTCATGTTGATCTGCACGAGTCGGGTCGCCATGCCCAAGATCATATGACCCGCCGTCGGCCCAGGAGGCGGTCACGGTCGGAAACCCCGGCCGGCCCGGTCCTCGGGCGCGGGCGCCGGTCAGGCGTCGAGCACCTGGCCGTGCCGCTTGACGACCGGGCCCTCCGTCGACCACGGGAACTCGATCCAGTCGTCCGTCCGCTTCCACACGTACTCGCACTGCACGAGGGAGTGCGACTTCTCGTAGATGACGGCGGACCGCACCTCGGCGACGTGGTCGAGGCAGAAGTCGTGCACCAGCTTCAGCGTCTTGCCCGTGTCGGCGACGTCGTCGGCGATCAGGACCTTCTTGCTGGTGAAGTCGACCGCCTGGGGGACGGGCGCCAGCATGACCGGCATGTCGAGGGTGGTGCCCACGCCCGTGTAGAACTCGACGTTGACGAGGTGGACGTTCTTGCAGTCCAGCGCGTACGCCAGACCGCCCGCCACGAACACACCGCCGCGGGCGATGCTCAGGATGAGGTCGGGCTCGTACCCGTCGGCGGCGATCGTCTGCGCGAGTTCGCGCACCGCCCGGCCGAAGGTCTGGTAGTCCAGGGTCTCGCGCACGTCAGTCACAGTGTCCAGTGTCCTCGGCAGGCGGTCGGGCGGCGAGCTGCGGCGCGCCGAGCCGAGGTCACCGTGGGACGCCCGCCGGCCCCGCGACCTTTTGGAGGAGACCTTGATCGAGACACACGGCCTCGCGTCGATGACGGACGGGGCGCTGATCCGGTGGACCGCGGCGGGTGCCCGCACGCGGAGACCACCCGTGGTCATGCTGCACGGCGGCCCCGGCCTGCCGGACTACCTGGGCGACGTCGCCCCGGCGATCGCGGGCCTCGCGCCCGTGCACCGCTACGACCAGCGCGGCACCGGCGGTTCCCGGTGGCAGGGCCGCCACACGTTCGCCCGGCACGTGGCGGACCTCGCCGAGCTGCTCGACGGGTGGGACGCACCGCAGGCCGTGCTGATCGGGCACTCCTACGGCGCCGACCTGGCCGTCCGCTTCTGCCTGGCCCACCCCGAACGGGTGGCCGCGGTGCTGCTGATGTGCGGGCCGATGACCGATGAGGGCCGTCCCGGGTACCGGGCGGAGCGCGACCGCCGGATGTCCCCGGCCCGGCAGGAGCGGCTCCGCGAGCTGGAGGGGATCCCGCGCCGCACGGACGACCAGGAGGTCGAGCTGCTCGCGCTGTCCTGGTTCACCGACCACGCCGACCCCGACCACGGTTGGCGCCGGGCCGTGCGGAGCGCCCGCCGACGCCGTCCCGTCAACTGGGAGATGAACCGCGAACTCGGTGCGGAGCGACGGGCGGACCCGATCGAGCAGCACCTGGACGAGCTGCGGGGGTGCCTGCCGCCGAGAACGGAGATCCTCGGCGGCGCCGCCGATCCCCGTCCCGTCTCGGCGCTGGAGTCCCTGGCCCGCACGCTCGGAGTGCCACTGACCCGCATCGACGGCGCCGGGCACGAGCCCTGGCTGGAGGAGCCCGACGCCGTCCGCGCGCACCTGCGCAGATTCGTGCGGGCGGCGGTCGGCCACTGAGCAGGCCGTTCACGCCGGTGGCCGCCTGAACGCCCGCACGGCGGGCGGGCCCTCCGGCGCCCGGCCGTGCCCCTGCCGCACCTCTGCCGCACCTCTGCCCCGGCCGGGGTGCGGCCACCGGCTCAGGGCGCGGTGGCCTCCCAGGCCGCCTCGATCATCCGGAAGACCTCGTCCACCGTGGCCCCGGGATCGTCCGCCTGGCAGGCCAGCGCGTAGGCGTCGACGGCGAACCGTGCGGTCGCCCGGCAGGCCGTCGTACTGCGGGACAGGCCGGGATCGGCGGCCAGCGCCGCCGCCAGCGCCTGCGCGTGCCGCAGACCCATCGACTCCTCGTACTCCCGCAGGGCGGGCGATCCCTCGATCATGCGCCGGACCGGGGCGCTGCCCTCCGCGGTGCAGTGCCCCACCAGGGCCCGGACTTCGCGGTGCAGCGCCCCGATGAGCGGCTCGTGCGGGCCGCGGTCGGTGACCGCCTGCGTGAGGCGCTGCTCGAAGTCCTGGTCGCGCTCGAACACCAGGGCCTCCTTCGAGGCGAAGTGGGCGAAGACCGTGGTGACGGCCACATCGGCCTCGGCCGCCACGTCACGGATGCCCACGGCGTCGTACCCGCGTTCCAGGAAGAGCCGCAGCGCGGTGTCGGCGATCTTCCGGCGGGTCGCGGCCTTCTTGCGTTCCCGGCGTCCGGGCGGCTCGGTCATGCCGTGACACTACCAGGTACGAATCACTAACCGTTGCGAAACGCTATCCGTTAGGGCTATTTTCGGCTGCATGAGGAAAATCAGCTTCGCCGAGTTCGGCGGTCCCGACGTCCTGCACCTGGTGGAAGCCGAGGAACCCCACGCGGGCCCCGGCCGGATACGCATCGCCGTACGGGCGGCGGGGGTGAACCCCGTCGACTGGAGGATCCGGGAGGGCCAGGTCCTGGGAGCCCATCCGGTCACGCTGCCCGCCGGGGTCGGGCTGGACGCCGCCGGCGTGGTCGACGAGGTCGGCGAGGGCGTCGAAGGGGTCGAAGGGGTCGAGATCGGCGACCACGTGTTCGGCGAAGGCACCGACACGTACGCCGAGTTCGCCGTGCTGTCCGCCTGGGCCCGCATGCCCGCGGGACTGACCTTCGAGGAGGCGGCCGGGTACCCCTCCGTGGTGGAGACCGCGCTGCGCATCATCCGCGAGGTCGGCGTGCGGCCCGGGCAGACGCTGCTGGTCAGCGGCGCGTCCGGCGGCGTCGGCTCGGCGGTGCTGCAGATCGCCCGCGAGCGCGGCATCACGGTGATCGGCACGGCCGGGGCCGCGAACCAGGACTACCTGCGCGGCCTGGGCGCCCTCGCCACGACCTACGGCGAGGGCTGGGTCGAACGGGTGCGGCGCCTGGGCCGGGTCGACGCGGCCCTCGACCTGGCCGGCTCGGGCGTGATCCCCGAACTCGTGGAGCTGACCGGGGACCCGCGCAAGGTCGTCTCCATCGCCGACCTCGGCGCCCCGCAGCTGGGCGTCCGCTTCTCCGGCGCGGCCGGGAGCGTGCCGGACGCGCTCGCCGAGGCTGTCGACCTCATCTCCCGGGGCAGGCTCCACATCCCGGTCGAGAAGTCCTACCCGCTCACCGAGGCCGCCGCGGCGCACGCCGACAGCCGGGCCGGCCACACCCGCGGGCGCCGGGTCCTGGTCGTCTGAGCCGCCGCCCGCCCGGTGCCCCCGCAGCGCCCCGGGGCCCGACCGGCCCCGGGGCGCCGTGCCGCGCCCGCCCGATCCCGTGCCGCGCCCGCCCGCTCCCGGGCCTCAGCGCTCCTCCTCCGGGCGGTCCGGGACCTCCCAGCGGGTGTGGAAGGTCCCGTCCCGGTCGACCCGGTGGTAGGTGTGCGCGCCGAAGAAGTCCCGCTGGCCCTGCACCAGCGCGGCCGGCAGGCGCCCCGCCCGCAGGCCGTCGTAGTAGGCGAGCGCGGTGGCGAAACCGGGTGCGGGCACCCCCAGCTGGACGGCCGCCGAGACGACCCGCCGCCAGGCCGACTGCGCGGAGCCGAGCGCCTCCTGGAAGTGCGCGTCGGTCAGCAGCGTGGGGCGCTCCCGGTCGGCCTCGTACGCGGCCCTGATCCGGTCCAGGAACCGGGCCCTGATGATGCAGCCGCCGCGCCAGATCGTGGCCATCGCCCCGGGGTCGATGTCCCAGGAGTACTCCGCGCTGCCGGCCTGGATCTGGTTGAAGCCCTGGGCGTAGGCCACCATCTTGGAGGCGTACAGGGCCTGTTCGACGTCCTCCGCGAACCGGTCCGCCGCCGCGCTGTCGAGCCAGGTCTCGGTGGGGCCGGGCAGGCCCCGGCCGGCCCGGCGCAGCGGCACGCTGCCGGACAGCGCGCGGGCGAAGACCGCCTCGGCGATCCCGCTCACGGGCACGCCGAGGTCCAGCGCGCTCTGGACCGTCCAGCGGCCGGTGCCCTTCTGCTCGGCCTGGTCGAGCACCACGTCGACGAAGGGCTTGCCGGTCGCCGCGTCGGTGTGGGCGAGGATCTCGGCGGTGATCTCGATCAGGTAGGACTCCAGGCGTCCGCCGTTCCAGGCCCGGAAGACGTCGGCGATCGCGGCGGGCTGCAGTCCGGCTCCGTGCCGCAGCAGGTCGTACGCCTCGGCGATGAGCTGCATGTCGGCGTATTCGATCCCGTTGTGGACCATCTTGACGAAGTGGCCGGCGCCGTCCGGCCCGACGTGGGTGCAGCAGGGCTTGCCGTCGACCTCGGCCGCGATGTCCTCCAGCAGCGGCCCCACGAGCCGGTAGGCCTCCGGCGTGCCACCGGGCATGATGCTCGGGCCCTCCAGCGCACCCTGCTCGCCGCCGGAGATCCCGCTGCCCACGAAGTGCAGTCCGCGTTCCCGCAGGGCCGCCTCGCGCCTCCTGGTGTCGGGGAAGTGCGCGTTCCCGCCGTCCACCAGCACGTCGCCCGCGTCGAGCAGCGGCACCAGTTCGTCGATGACGGCGTCGGTCGGCGCCCCGGCCTTGACCATGATCACGATCAGCCGGGGGCGTTCCAGGGCCGTGACGAACGCCTCCGTGGTCTCGGCGCCCACGAAGTCGCCCTCGTGCCCGAACTCCTCCAGCAGCGCCGCGGTCCGCGCCCACGTGCGGTTGTGCACGGCCACGCGGTGCCCGTGGCGGGCGAAGTTCCGGGCCAGGTTGCGGCCCATCACGGCCAGGCCGGTGACGCCGATCCGGGCCGGTGCCTGTGCGGTCATGGCGGGCCTCCTACTCCGCGGAGAGGGCGAGGACCTCGTCCTCGGGGAGTTCGACGTACTGCTCTCCGTCCGCCTCGAACTGCGCCCCGGCGCGCAGGTTGAAGAGGATCCGCTCGCCGACCTTGACGTCCACCGGGTGCGGCTTGCCGCTCCCCAGGGGCCGGCCGGGCCCCACCGCCACCACCTCGCCCTTCCACCGGTCCGGGTCCTGCGGGGCCGCCCCGCCGATCGGCTTGACGATCAGGTGGTCGTGCTTCGGGTGGAAGTCGGGCATGACATGGTCCTCTCACGTAGCGCCTGCGGCGCAGCCGGGGCCGCCCCCACCCATCGATTCTGCCGGGGTTCGGGCGTCCCGCACGCGAACGGCGCCGGGGCGGGGGAGCCGCCGGGCCCGGGCCTACTCCGTCCGGGTGGCCAGGGCCGCCGCTTCGGGGCCGATCGGCCTGGTGAGGAAGTGCTCCCGCACCCGGTCGGTGACCACCCGCCGCAGTGTCGGCTGCACCACCTCGGAGGTCGGGATCGCGTCCCACCGCATGTACGGCCACCACCGCCCGTGCGCGGCCAGCAGCATCCGCTCGCCGCCCTCGACATCGCCCTCGACGGCGTACCAGCCGGCGAGCCACAGGCAGAGGTAGTACTGCTCCGGGAGCTCGCCGAGCGACTCGACCAGCTCGCGGGCACGGGCGAAGTCATTGGTCCGGGCGACCGCCTCCCAGGCGACCCGCTTCTCGCGCGGCGCCAGCGCCGCGAACTCGCGGTCCAGCAGCCACTCGCCGATCACGCCCTCCCGCGGTACGAGCGGCCCGCCCCAGTCGTAGTGGCACGGCAGCAGCCACTCCACCGGGCGGAGGTCGAGCTGCTCGGCCAGCCAGAGCAGCCGGTCCCGCAGGATCCGGCCCTCCGGAACGCTGGCGGCCGCGGCGCGCAGCCTGGGCTGCGCCGGGACGCCCGCGTACAGCTGGGCGACCAGGAACGCCTCGTCGAACGGCACGTCCTGGTCGCACAGGTCCCCGCCGTCCGGTCCCTGACGCTCGATCAGCAGCTCGGCCAGCTCGCCCGCCTCCGCGAAGCGGTCCTCCCAGCAGAGGATCTGGACGGCCGCGGCTCCGGCCTCCCACGCCGGGTCGGGTCGTGCGGCGGGATCGGTGGCCAGGGCGAGCAGTTCGGGGAGCACCTCGCGGTGCCCGCCGTGCCGGGCTCGGGAGGTCAGGCGTTCGGCAGATGTCACCCCACCACCCAAGCACAGGGGCACCCGGCGTGGCCGCGGGGCCGGGGGCCGCGGGGGATCGGGGGATCGGTGGGTCGCGGGGGATCGGGGGCGCGGACATCGGTGAAGCACGGCAGTACTACGATCTCGGCCACGGGGCCGCGTTGCCACTCGTTCTTCGAACAGTGCCGGCCCCCGGACGGCCTGCGTCCGCTGCGCGTTCCGCGCCATCAGGGAATCGACGACGTCCAACCCGTCGAGCCTGTCGAACCCGTCGAACCCGTCGAACGTCGAAGGTCGAACCCGTCGAAGCCGCGGCCGACTTGCCGCGCCCCGGTCGACCGCGGCCCGCTCGACCGTCCGATCACCACCCGACCCCACCGAACCCGATCCCACCGAACCCGACCCCACCGACCGAAAGTGCTGCCGACATGCGACCCGTCCTCTTCACCGTCGACCACCCCGGCCCGGGACGGCTGAGCACCATGGCCAGACCCCGTGGCCACGACTGGCTCGACGACGAGATGGCCGCGCTGAGGAACCACGGCGTCGACGTCCTGGTCTGCGCCCTCACCGGACCCGAACTCGACGAACTCGGCCTCGCGGACGAACCCCGCGCCGCCGCCGCGGCCGGGCTGCAGTTCGTCGCGATACCCGTCCCCGACCGCACCGTCCCCGATCGCGCCGCGGTCCTGCCCACCCTGCACGGGCTGGCCGGACGGCTGCGCGACGGGGCACACGTCGTCACCCACTGCCGGGCCGGCATCGGACGTTCGTCCCTGCTCGCGGCCGCACTCCTCGTCCTGGACGGCGTCGATCCCGACACCGCCTGGAACCTGATCGAACGAGCCCGTGGGCTCGCCGTCCCGGACACCGCCGAACAGCGGGCGTGGACGACGGAACTGCTCGCGCAGCCGTGAGGCGACCGACCGCTCTACAGCTGCTCGAAGTGGAAGGAACGGATGAAGCAGTCGCGCGGCTGCCCGATCGCGAAGAGGACGCAGTCGAGGACGGACCGGGCGGTCAGCGGGTCGCGTGCGGTCCGGGAGGCACCGTCCCAGCCGGCGTGGAGCGGGTCGCCGTCCGTGAAGTCCGGCGGGTAGAGCGAGATGACGCGGATGCCCTCGGGGCGCAGCCGGTGGGAGAGGACGTCGGCGAAGCCCGCCTGGGCGGCCTTGGCCGCGTAGAACGCGGGGTGCGCCGGGGACCGGTGGTCCCGGGCCTCCGCCGCCGAGGAGACCAGGTTGACCACGTCCGCGCCCTCGGAGGCGCGCAGCAGGGGCAGGAAGTGCTTGACCGTCAGGAGGGTGCCGGTGGCCCCGGAGGCGACGGTGTCGGCGATCGCTTCGTCGTCGGCGTCCCACAGGTCGGGTCCGGCCAGGTACCGGGCGCCGTTGTTGACCAACACGTCCACCCGGTCGGTATGCGCGGCGACCCCCTCGGTGAAGCCCCGTACGGTGGCCGGGTCTGCCAGATCACAGGCGAACGCGTCCACTCGCGCACCGCTGTCGGCCACCACCTCCTCGGCCACCGTCCGAGCGGCGGCCGAAGTGCGGGCGGAGAGGAACAGGTGCGCACCCAGCCGACCCGCCTGCAGCGCGAACGCCCTTCCGAACCCGCGCCCGGCCCCGGTGACCACCACGGTCCTGCCGGCCAGATCCATGTGCGTACTCCTTCGAAGTCCTGGTGTTGCTCGCATCGCGGTGGGCGTCACCGTGGCGTCGACGGACGGGGTGTCAGTCGAGGTCGCGGGCGGTGGTCCCCCGCGATTCCAGGTTCCAGGTGATGACTCGGCGGGGGTGGATGCGGATGATGTCCGTGCTGAAGTGGTCGGGTGACACGGGCGGCACGTCGACGGCCAGCACCTCGGCCCGGCCCCTGACCTCGATGCCGCGCCCCCACCCCCCGGCGACGGGGTCGTCGGCCGGGGCCAGGTCGTCGACCAGTACCGAGACCTCGGGGCGGGCCTGGGCGTTGCGGTACTTCCGGCTGCGGGCGTTCGCCGGCCCGCCGATGTCGATGGTGCCGTCGTCGTTGAGCCGGAAGCCCACCGGGCGGACCTGCGGACCGCCGTCGGGACCGGTGGTCGCCAGGCGGGCCAGCGGCTGGGCGGCGAGGTACGTGCGTTCCCTGTCGGTGAAGATCATGCCGCCGACCCTAGAAGCTCATGTGCGCTTGAGGTCAAGGCCGTCGGAGCGTCATGGGTCAGCGGGATCGGGCGATCCACCCGACGAAGGCGGTACGGAAAATGTCGGGCGGCCGGGACCGGTGTCGCCGCACGATGGGGGCATGGATGACACGACCTTGGTAGCCCGGTTCCTCCGCGACGGCTTCGTGAAGATGGAGGGCGCCGTCGCGCCGCGCGTGGCGGAGGACTGCGCGCGGCTGCTGTGGCGGGAGACGGGCTGCGACCCGGACGACCCGTCGACGTGGACGCAGCCCGTGCACTGGGTCGCCGGCATGGCACAGGGGCCGTTCGCCGCCGCCCCGAACTCCCCGTCCCTGCACCGCGCGTACGACCTGCTCGTCGGCGCGGGACGGTGGGAGCCGCGGTACTCGCTGGGCACGTTCCCGCTGCGCTTCCCGCACGAGGAGGAACCGGACGACGCGGGCTGGCACATCGAGGGGAGCTACCTGCCGGAGGGCGAGACCTGGTACTTCACGAACCTGCGCTCCCGGGGGCGGGCGCTGCTGATGCTGTTCCTGTTCAGCGAGGTCGGTGAGGGGGACGCCCCCACCAGGATCCGGGTCGGTTCGCACCTCGACGTGCCGAAGGTGCTGGAGAAGCACGGGGAGGACGGGGCGAGCGGGCTGGTCATCGCGCCCGATCTGGTGGCGGCGTCCGACCACCGGCCGATCGCCCTCGCCACCGGGTCCCCGGGCGACGTCTACCTCTGCCATCCGTTCCTGGTGCACGCGGCGCAACCGCACCACGGCGCGCGGCCGCGCTTCATGGCCCAGCCGCCGCTGATGCCGGCCGCGCCGTACGAACTGGAGCGGGCCGACGGCGCGTACTCGCCCGTGGAGACGGCGATCCGCCTGGGCCTGGGGCTGGACACCCCGGGCCCGGACGGGGACGGCAGCGGGCGCGCCGCCGGGTAGCAGCGCTGCACGACCGTGGTCGGGCGGGGGCGGGGGCGGGTGTGAGGAGGGGCGGAGGTCCGTTCCAGGCCCCCTGACGTTCCGTCGAGGCGTTCCAGGCGGCGGCGAATCCGCAGGTCAGGGTGGGTGGCGGTGTTCCGGCGTCCCGGATCGCCGGGCAGGGGTGGCAGGCGGGACGGGCCGGCGGCCAGTCTGTGGGCCTCGACATCGGAAGGAAGCCCTCCTCAATGCGTACCTCGAACCGACGCTCGGTCACCGTCCTGCTGGCCGCTGCCGCCCTGGTGGCCGCCGCGGCCGCGCCGGCCGCCGCCGTCCACGGCGGATCGGACACCACGACCGCCTCCCACCCGTTCGTCGTGGCGCTGCAGACCGCCGCGGGCGAGCAGTGGTGCACCGGCGCGCTGATCGCGCCGACCAAGGTGCTGACCGCGGGCCACTGCGTCAGCGAGGCGGACGACCCGCGCTCGCTGCGGGTGATCGCCGGCCGCACCGACCTGACCGGCTCCGGTGGCCAGGTCCGCCGGGTGAAGGACTACCGGGTGGACCCCCGCTTCACCTCCGGCCTGGACCACGACTCCGCCGTCCTCGTCCTGGACCGTCCGCTGCCGTCCAAGACGGTCCGGGTGGCGCGCAAGGGCGACGAGGCGCTGTACCGGTACGGGAACCAGGCCACCCTGCTGGGATTCGGGCGCACCGGCGCGGACGGCCCCGGCACGCACCTCAAGCAGGCGGTGCTGACGCTGGCTCCGCCGGCCTCCTGCGACCCCTTCACCTCGTCCGATGACTCGCCGCTGCTCAAGGTCTGCGGCCTGCCGCAGGCCGGTACGACGGACAGCGTCTGCAAGGGGGACTCGGGCGGGCCGCTGGTGGTCGGCGGTGTCCTGATCGGCGTGGTCTCCACCGGCAACAAGTACTGCGACACCCAGCACCCGGTCTCGGTGTTCACCCGGGCCACGGACGTCCCCGCGCAGTTGCTGTCCTAGCCCGGCGGTGGGACCGGGGTGTGGCCGGACAGGGTGCGGCCGGACCGGGTGCGGCACGGGCGGCCCGAGGGCATCGGGCCGCCCGTGCCACGGACGCCGGCGGCCCGCAAAAACC
>NZ_JBEOUW010000058.1:21809-51494 GCF_040303045.1 Kitasatospora sp. NPDC096140 | reverse complement strand
CTGGTCTCCGTAGGGGGCGGTGGTGCGGTGGTGGGTGTCGTACCAGGAGTCGGGGAGCGGTTCGGGGCGGTAGACCGACTCGGTGCGCGGGGCCCTTCCGTGTGACGGCCTCGGGTCAGGCGCTCTTCTCGCGGCGCTCGCGCTTGATCATGTCGCGCGGGACGAGGGTGGGGATGGCGTGCTTGGAGACCACGTCCCCGGTGACCACCACGCGGGCGACGTCCTGGCGCGAGGGGACCTCGTACATCACGGACATCAGCACCTCCTCCATGATGGCCCGCAGCCCGCGCGCTCCGGTGCCGCGCAGGATCGCCTGGTCGGCGATCGCCTCCAGCGCGTCCCGGGAGAACTCCAGCTCCACGCCGTCGAGTTCGAAGAGCTTGCGGTACTGCTTGACCAGCGCGTTGCGCGGCTCGGTGAGGATCTGCAGCAGCGCCTCGCGGTCCAGGTTGTGCACGCTGGTGATCACCGGCAGACGGCCGATGAACTCGGGGATCATGCCGAACTTCACCAGGTCCTCGGGCATCACCTGGCGGAAGTGGTCGCTGGCGTCCGACTCCCGCTTGGAGCGGATGTTGGCGCCGAAGCCGATGCCCTTGGCACCCGCGCGGCCCTCGATGATCCGCTCCAGGCCGGCGAACGCGCCGCCGACGATGAACAGCACGTTGGTGGTGTCGATCTGGATGAACTCCTGGTGCGGGTGCTTGCGCCCGCCCTGCGGCGGCACCGAGGCGGTGGTGCCCTCCAGGATCTTCAGCAGGGCCTGCTGCACGCCCTCGCCGGAGACGTCCCGGGTGATCGACGGGTTCTCGCTCTTGCGCGCGACCTTGTCGATCTCGTCGATGTAGATGATCCCGGTCTCGGCCTTCTTGACGTCGTAGTCGGCCGCCTGGATCAGCTTGAGCAGGATGTTCTCGACGTCCTCGCCGACGTAGCCGGCCTCGGTCAGCGCCGTGGCGTCCGCGATCGCGAACGGCACGTTGAGCATCCGGGCCAGGGTCTGCGCCAGCAGCGTCTTGCCGGAGCCGGTGGGGCCCAGCAGCAGGATGTTGGACTTGGCCAGCTCGATGGCGTCCTCGCGGCCGTTGCCGCCGCTGCGGCCCGCCTCGCCGGCCTGGACGCGCTTGTAGTGGTTGTAGACCGCGACCGACAGCGCCTTCTTGGCGAGGTCCTGGCCGACCACGTACTGGTCCAGGAACTCGTAGATCTCGCGGGGCTTCGGGAGCTCCTCGAAGCGCACCTCGGAGGTCTCGGCGAGTTCCTCCTCGATGATCTCGTTGCACAGGTCGATGCACTCGTCGCAGATGTACACGCCTGGGCCGGCGATCAGCTTCTTCACCTGCTTCTGCGACTTGCCGCAGAACGAGCACTTGAGCAGGTCGCCACCGTCTCCGATGCGTGCCACGAGGTGCTTCCCCTTCGCCAGGGGCCCCGCAGGGGTTCCGGGGCCTGGTGCTGTGGACCGTCAACGCCGACGGCGCTCGGTCTCGCTATCCGACGGTACTCTGCCGGGCCCGTGATTCCGTCCTCTTCGCCAGGTCTGCCCTACGCCCTGGGCGAATTGATACCGAACAGATGCCGTGACACGGGCCCGCCGATGGGTGGGGGGGGGGGGGGCGGCCGGGGGGGGGGGCCCCCCCCCGCCCCGATGGGCCCCTCCCGCCCCTCGGGGCCCGGAGGGAGCCGACCTCAGGAGGTCAGCGAGGTCTTGCGGGTGGAGATGATCTGGTCGACCAGGCCGTACTCGGCGGCCTCCTCGGCGGTCAGGATCTTGTCGCGCTCGATGTCCTCGCGCACCTGCTCCACCGACTTGTTGGAGTGCTTGGAGAGCATCTGCTCCAGCTGCTCGCGCATCCGGAAGATCTCCTTGGCCTGGATCTCCAGGTCGGACACCTGGCCGCGGCCGGTCTCGGTGTACGGCTGGTGGATCAGGATCCGGGCGTTCGGCAGGGCCATCCGCTTGCCGGGGGTACCGGCGGCGAGCAGCACGGCCGCGGCGGAGGCCGCCTGGCCCATGCAGACCGTGGTGATGTCCGGCTTCACGTACTGCATGGTGTCGTAGATGGCCGTCAGGGCCGTGAACGAGCCGCCGGGCGAGTTGATGTACATCTGGATCTCGCGGTCCGGGTCCATCGACTCCAGGCACAGCAGCTGCGCCATGATGTCGTTCGCCGAGACGTCGTCGACCTGCGAGCCGAGGAAGATGATGCGCTCCTCGAACAGCTTGGCGTACGGGTCGTACTCGCGGATGCCCTGGGTGGTGCGCTCGACGAAGCGCGGGACGATGTAGCGGCCCTCGGCGCGCATGTCCTCGACGCGGGCCTGGGCGGCCGACAGGCTGGGGATGTTCATGGGGATTCTTGTCCTCCGGGGCGTTGGGGCTGTGGTCTCGTGGGCCGGGCCGAGGCTCAGGCGCCCGTGCCGCCGCCGCCGGGGACGTCCGCGGCGCTGTGCATGATCGCGTCGATCAGGCCGTACTCCAGGGCCTCCTCCGGCGTGAACCAGCGGTCGCGGTCGGAGTCCCGGGTGATCTGCTCGAAGGACTGGCCACTGTGGAAGGCGATCAGCTCGGACATCCGCTTCTTGGTGCGCAGGAGCTGCTCGGCCTGGATGCGGATGTCGGTGGCGGAGCCGCCGAGGCCCGCGGAGGGCTGGTGCATCAGGATGTTGGCGTTCGGCAGCGAGAAGCGCTTGCCCTTGGCGCCGGCGGTCAGCAGGAACTGGCCCATCGAGGCGGCCATGCCCATCGCGATGGTGACGACGTCGTTCTTGATGTACTGCATGGTGTCGTAGATCGCCATGCCGGCCGAGATCGAGCCGCCCGGGGAGTTGATGTAGAGGAAGATGTCCTTTTCCGGGTCCGCGGCCAGCAGCAGCAGCTGGGCGGTGATCTTGTTGGCGATGTCGTCGTCGACCTGCTGGCCGAGGAAGATGATCCGCTCGTTGAGCAGCCGGTTGTAGACCTGGTCGCCAAGGCCGCCGAGCACGTCACCAGCGGCGGCGTGCGGCGCCATCGGGCCAGGCATCTGCATCTGCGGGAACGTCACTTAGCCACCTGCTCAGTCGATTTGGAGGGCCGTTCCGCGGCTCTCGCGATGTCGCACAGCTTCCGGGTATCACGTCGTGATTGTTGCTGTCCAAGGACCCTAACGCGCAGGCCCGGCCGCAGAATCCCTCACGCAGAACTGTTCGCTGTGAGCGCAGGGTCGCGGCGTGCCGCGGGCGGGAAGACAGCGGGCCCGGACACCATGACGGCGTCCGGGCCAGCTGCGTGCCCTCAGGGGGCTGCCGGGGCTCAGGCCTCGGTCTTCTCCTCGGCGCTCTCCTCGGCGGCGGCCTCGACGGTCTCGCCCGTCTCGTCCTCGTCGTCGAAGTTGATCTCGTTGCCCTCGGTGTCGACGACCTTGGCGGCCTCGACCACGGTGGCCAGCGCCTTGCCGCGGGCGACCTCGCCGACCAGCATCGGCACCTGGCCGCCCTGGACGACCTGCTGCGCGAACTGGTCGGGGGTGAGGCCCGAGCCGGCGGCGCGGCGGATGAGGTGCTCGGTCAGCTCCTCCTGGTTAACACCCAGCTCCTCGTCGGCGACGATCTGGTCCAGGACGAACTGGGTCTTGATGCCCTTCTTCGCCTGCTCCTCGATCTCCGCGTCCCACTCCTCGCGGGACTTGCCCTGGGTCTCCAGGTAGGTGTCGATGTTCAGGCCCATCGGCTCCAGCTGGTGGTGCTCGACGTTGTGCTTGCGGGTCTCGATCTCGTCCTTGAGGAGCTTCTCCGGGTACTCGATCTCGACCAGCGCGAGCAGGGCGTCCAGGACCTTCTCCTGGGCCTGGGTGGCCTGGTCGTACTCCTTCATGCGCTCCAGGCGCTTGCGGGAGTCGCCGCGCAGCTCCTCCAGGGTGTCGAACTCGCTGGCCAGCTGGGCGAACTCGTCGTCCAGCTCCGGCAGCTCCTTCTCCTGGACGGTGGTGACGGTGACGGTGACCTCGGAGGTCTTGCCCGCCTGGGTGCCACCCTTGAGCTCGGTCTCGAAGGTCTTCTCCTCGCCGGCGGACAGGCCGACGACGGCCTCGTCGATGCCGTCGATGAGGCGGCCCGAGCCGATCTCGTAGCTCACGCCGGTGGCGGTGCCGTCCTCCGGCACCTCACCGTCGACCTTGGCGACCAGGTCGACGACCACGATGTCACCGGCAGCGGCGGCGCGCTCGACGTCCTTGACCGAGGAGAAGCGCTCGCGCAGCTGCTCCAGGGACTTCTCGACGTCCTCGTCGGAGACGACGATCGGGTCGACCGTCACCTCGATGGACGAGAACTCCGGCAGGGTGATCTCCGGACGGATGTCGACCTCGGCGGTGAACTTGAGGTCACCACCGTCGGCGATCTTCTCGACACCCTCGATGTTGGTGATGTCGGGCTGGCCGAGGACCTCGATCTTGCCCTCGTCGACGGCCTGCGTGTAGAAGCGCGGCAGGGCGTCGTTGACGGCCTCCTCCAGCACGGCACCACGGCCGAAGCGCTGGTCGATGACGCGAGCCGGGATCTTGCCCTTGCGGAAGCCCGGAACCGTGACCTGCTGGTTGATCTTCTTGTACGCCGCGTCGAGGCTGGGCTTGAGCTCCTCGAAGGGCACCTCGACGGTGAGTCGAACCCGGGTCGGGTTCAGAGTCTCGACGGCGCTCTTCACGGTTACGTCTCCTAGGGGCTTGCGGTCAGGTTGTCTCCGCCCGTCCCCGCCGCTAGGCCGGAGCCGTACGGGTGGGTCGGACGAGACGGGCGATGGGCGGTTGGAGCTGCATCTCCCGTGGGGTGGACGGTGAGCTTGACTCCTCGCCCTCGTGCGGTTGACCTGGGTGGACGCCACAGGGACTACCGCCAGCGCCCCATCCTACCGGTACCACGAAAGGCGGACGCCAGACGCCACCGTACCGGCCGAACAGAACAGGGCCCCGCCCCGGTGGGCGAGACCCTGCCGCACTGTCGGGGTGACCGGATTCGAACCGACGGCCTTCCGCTCCCAAAGCGGACGCGCTACCAAACTGCGCCACACCCCGTGGTGCCGAGAGGAAGCGTACACGGCGGGCCTGTTCGGCTCGCCGACTATTTGGGCGCGGGCGCGGGCGCGACGGCGCCGGTGTTCCAAGCGGGCGCGGGGGGCGGAAACGCGGTGTGCGAAACGGGGTGTGCACGCGGGCGGCCGGACCAGGTACGCTGTTGCCCGAACTTCCGGCCGTCACGGCTGGGGGATCATGCGGGCGTAGCTCAATGGTAGAGCCCTAGTCTTCCAAACTAGTCACGCGAGTTCGATTCTCGTCGCCCGCTCTCCGCCCGGCCCCGGTGCGCACTCGCGCGCCGGGGCCGGCTGCGTTTCCAGGGGCCGCTCAGAGCCCGAGGCGGGCGGCCCGGGCGGCGGCCCGGTCGAGCAACTGGTGGACGTCGCCCTCCCGGGTGGTGGGGCGGTCGTTGAACTCGTCCGGGGAGCGCGCCGGACGGCCGGTGCCGTGCAGCACCTCCATCAGCTGGACCCGCGCGGTGCGGACGGTGGCCGGGGTGCCGTAGCCGTGCGCCAGCACCGCGGCCTGGGCGCCGAGCAGGCAGACCCGGCCGGCCCGGTCCCACATCGCGCCCTGCAGCCAGCCGTGGGCGCCGATGTAGCGGGAGGCGAGCCGGAGGTGGTCGGCCGCGGTGACCGGGACGGGGCGGGCGGGGCGGCGCAGCGCCCGGTCGAGCAGGGTGGCGCGGGGCGCCGGGTGGCCGGCCTGCCAGGGGCTCGGGGTGCTGCCGTACGGGCAGACGTACCAGGCGGGGGTGCGGGCGGGGGCGGGCAGCGAGGCGAGGTACGCCTCGATCTCGGCGACCAGGGCGGCGCCGTCCGGACCGGACGGCAGCGGCCGGAGCGGGAACGGTCTGACCGGGGGCGGGGGGAGCGTCGGGTCGGTGGTGCGGGGCATGCGGGTTCTCCGGGCGGAAGGCGTTCGGGTTCCGCTGCCCAAAGTGGGGCATACAGGACGTTTCCGCGACCGGAGGGCCGGGCGGTCCGGATGGTTTCCCGGTTGGGTGCCGGGCCGATAGCCTCGGGCCCGTTCGAGCGCAGTTCGAGCGCGAGCTCAGCGGCCGCGCTCCCGAGGTGGAGGAGTCCCGGTGCGTCCGCAGGAGCGACTGGCCGTCATACAGCACTGCGTGGTGCGGGAGATGGCGCGGCTGGGCCAGGTGTTCCGCCTGGACGGCGAGGTCGTGCGCGGCCCGGGCACCACGGCGGTGGCGGTGCGTGAGCACCCGGGGCACGACGGCACCGGGCACGTGGACCTCGGCTTCGTGCTGCGGCTCGGCCGGGCGGACGCGCCGGTGGTGTGGGACTGCGCGGCCGGTCTCGGCAAGACCGAGGAGGAGAAGCTCGCCAACGCGGTGAAGATGTGGGCGACCACCACCGCCTCGGTGCTGGTCGAGCTGGCGGAGGGCCGCGGGGTGCACGCCGACCACCCGGACCTGCCCGAACTCCCGGGCTGGCGGGCGGTCCAGGGGCCGGCGGCGGTGTTCGGCTTCGGCAACGAGCACCTGGCGGGCTGGCTCGCCGAGAACCGGGTGCTGCCGGCGCTGGCGCCGGCGCTGCGCTCGGAGCTGTCCGGGCCGGGCCCGGTCGGGGTGAAGCTCTTCCTGGGCGGGAAGGCGGGGGACGACGTCGCCGAGGTCCGGGTGGGCGGCGAGGTGTCCGAGGCGGCCTCGGCGGCGCTGCGCGCGCTGGACTGGCCACGGGGTGAACGGCTGTGCTGGGCGCGGCTGTTCGTCCTGCTGGCGGCCGAACGGGAGGAACCGGCGCAGGCCGCACCGGCGGGTGCCGTGGCACCCGCACCGATGCGCGTTCCGGCCCCGGCGGCAGCGCGGCCCCGGGGTTTGTTCGCTCGCTGGCGGCAGGCCAGACGGGCCGGCCGGTGACCCCCGGGCGGGGGTGCGGACGGCCCGGTCGGGTCAGCCTCCGGTGATGCTGGAGATGCTGTGCGCGAGGTTGGCCAGCAGGGAGTTGATCGAGGTCGCGACCGTGGTCTCGTGCAGCATGAAGCCGAACAGGGCGGCGACGATCGCGTGCGGGATCTTCATCTGCTTGTTGCGGATGAAGATGATGCTCAGGATCGCGAACAGGACCAGCGCGGAGACGGAGAGTGCCACCCGGACTCACTTCCTCGTTTTCATAGCGGGGTGCCACCACCCGGCGACACCAGCGAAAGCCGGACCCCGGCATGTCCCACGGTCCCGAGGCGGAATCGCGGACCGTCCGACACACCGCCGGTGAGGGAGCCCACGATCGACCGCTGTCTGTCGTGCCGCACGTGACGCCCCCTATCCCCCGAATCCTGAACAGTCCCGCCCGGACTCAGTGTGGTCGACCGTGCCGATTGCGTAAAGGTCTGACAGTCGGCCCAACGCCGATATCCTGCGCTGCGGGACGAGTTTCCGCCGACCGGGACGATAGCCGAGTCGTCCTGACGAATCGTCGGCGGGGCCGTGCTGAGCGGCCGGGAAACGGTCGGGGGCGGTTAACGGAAGCCGCTGGTCCGGTCCGCCGACGGGCCGTCCGATTTGGCCGAAGATCAGCTGCCGGACTTGACAGTCACTGCCCCCGGCATGTGCCGCCGCGTCACCCGTGGCCGGGCCGTCGACGGCTCACGCGCGCGAACGGCCCGCCTCCCCCGGCCGCGCCCGGCCGCGCTAGTCGCGCCAGAGCAGCAGCACCGCGCGGTCGTCGTTGATGTCCCGCGCGACCGTCTCGATCAGCGCGGCGGCGGCCCCGGCGCCCGCGCCCGAACCGCCTCCCGGCACCAGCCGGTCGGCCTCCCCCATCAGCCGGTCCATGCCCTCGGTGAGGTCCCGGCCGGGCGCCTCGACCATGCCGTCGGTGCACAGCATCAGCACGTCGCCCCGGTTGAGCCGGCCGCGCACGCCCTCGAACTTGGCGCCGTCGTAGATCCCGAGCAGCGGGCCGTCGGCCTCCTTGACCTCCCAGCGGCCGGCGCCCGCGACGCGCTGCATGCCCGGCAGGTGCCCGGCCGACAGCAGCTCGTACTCGCCGGTGTCCAGGTCCAGCACCAGGTGGACGGCGGTGGCGAAGCCCTCCTCCCAGGACTGGCGCAGCAGGTAGCCGTTGGCGGCGGGCAGGAAGTCGTGCGCGGGCAGCGAGCCGACCAGGCCGCCGAAGGCGCCGGAGAGCAGCAGCGCGCGGGAGCCGGCGTCCATGCCCTTGCCGGAGACGTCCGCGAGGACCACCTCCAGCAGGCGCTGGCCGGGGCCGGTGCGGGCGGCGACCACGAAGTCCCCGGAGAAAGACTGGCCGCCGGCCGGGCGCAGCGCCATGTCCGCGTGCCAGCCGACCGGGAGCGCGGGCACCCGGCTCTGCACCCGCAGCCGCTCGCGCAGGTCGAAGAGCATCGTGGAGCCGCCCCACCAGGGCACGCCGACCCGGGCCCGGAACTGGGCCAGCAGCAGGCCGCCCACCCCGGCGGCGCCGACCACCAGGGCCGCGCCCGGGGTGACGCCGTAGACGTAGGCCTCCGGGTTGTCGCTGGCGACCCGCTGGCCGGTGTGGATCACGGACTCGGCGGACAGGCCGAGCGCGGCCAGCGCGTAGAGCACCACCAGGCTGCCCGGGCGCAGCAGCAGGGCGCCGGCCAGGATCGGCAGGACCAGGGAGGTGGGCGGGGCCCAGTCGGGGAGCCAGATGTTGAGCAGGATCAGCAGGGGGACGAGCAGGGCGAGCGCGCAGAGCACCGGCCAGTCGGCGGCGCCGCCGCGGAAGTAGTCCACACCGGCCGTGCGCAGCCTTCGGCGGACCCGGCGGAGCCTCTTGCGCAACCGGGCCGTCACGGGCTCGGACGCGGGGGTGGCGCCGGGCCTCGTCGCAGTCGTCTGGGGCGGTGCGCCCGGCGGTCTGCCAGCCATGGGGACCGACCCTATCCACGGGCACGGCCCGGCGTCGACGGCCCGGACGCGGGCGGGTGCGCCGGTGCGCGGGGCGCTCAGCGGGTTTCGGCCGATCGGAACGGTTGCGGGCGCGCCGTCAGGAGGCCTGCGCCGATTGGGCGTACGGAACGGGCGGGTGGCGTGTGCACCCCGCGCACGGGCTGGTCCGCGCGCCGGGTGCTGTGGCCGATCCCACAGGTCGGACGGGTCCGTCGGGGTGCCCGGGACGGCGGCGGCCGGCCGCGCGGGGTGCGCGGCCGGCCGTGGGAGGAGGGGTGGGTGGATCAGCCCTGGGGGTGGTGGGCCGGGATCGGCGGGAGCTCGCCGGTGGTCTCGTACTCGCTCAGCATCTCGATCCGGCGGGTGTGCCGCGGCTCGCCGCTGTAGGGGGTGTTGAGGAAGATCTCGACGAACTCGGTGGCCTCCTCCTGCGTGTGCATGCGGCCGCCGATGGAGATCACGTTGGCGTTGTTGTGCTGACGGCCGAGCTCGGCGGTCTGGGTGCTCCAGGCCAGCGCGGCCCGGACGCCCTTGACCTTGTTGGCGGCGATCGCCTCACCGTTGCCCGAGCCGCCGATCACGATGCCCAGGGCCTCGGAGTCGGCGGCGGTGCGCTCGGCGGCGCGCAGGCAGAACGGCGGGTAGTCGTCCTCGGCGTCGTAGATGTGCGGCCCGCAGTCGACCGGCTCGTGGCCGGCCCCCTTCAGCCACTCCACGAGGTGGTTCTTCAGTTCGTATCCGGCATGGTCGGAGCCCAGGTACACGCGCATGGCACGAGTGTGGCATGCGCGTGCGCCCGGGCCCGACAACGGGGGCTTCAGCGGGGGTTTCAGCGGGGGTTTCGGCGGGGCTTCAGCGGCGGCCGAGGAGCTTCCAGGCCAGCGGCAGGGCGCCCGCGGCGAGGGCGGCCTTGAGGGCGTCGCCGACCAGGTACGGGTAGAGGCCGAGCTCGGCGGCGCGGGTGAGCGGCACGTGCAGCGCGAGGGCCAGGTACGGGACGCCGACCGCGTAGACGGCGAGGCTGCCGAGGGCCATGGTGACGGCGGTGTTCACCGGGGTGCGGTCGGCGCCGCGGCGGGCCAGCACGCCGGTCAGGGCGGCGGCGAGGACGAAGCCGAGCACGTAGCCGAACGAGGGCATCGCCCAGCCGGAGGTGCCCTCGGCGAACCAGGGCAGGCCGGCCGCGCCGGCGAGCAGGTAGAGGGTGAGCGAGGCGGCGCCGCGGCGGGCACCGAGCGCGGTGCCGACCAGCAGGGCGGCGAAGGTCTGGCCGGTGACCGGCACCGGCGAGCCGGGGACGTTCACCGACAGCTGGGCGGCCACTCCGGTCAGCGCGGCGCCGCCGGCCACCAGGGCCAGGTCGCGGACCTGGCCGCCGATGCGGGTGGCGGCGGCGGGCAGCAGGTCGGCGAGGACGGCGCGGTGCGGTATCGGGGTGGTGGCGGTGGCCATCGGGGGATCCTCCGTGGGCTCCAAGTGGGTGAACACCTGTGAACCTACGCGGTGATCCACTGCGCGAGCGGCACGGTTTCGGACAAAGCCCCGCCCTCGGGCGTTGTCGGATCCGGCCCGAAGTGACACACGGTCACGGCGACGGCACCCGGCGTGCCCGCCCGGTCCGCAATGTGGGCCCGGGCCGGACATTCTTGGCATGGGCAGAGGTGTCCCCGGATATTGGACAACTCATGTCGCATACCGCACAGTCTGGAAGCACCCCTATGGCCCCCACCTCCGCGCCCACGGCGCCCGGGACCACCGACGCCACCGAGTCGGCGCCGGGAAGCCAGCAGCTCTCGCACGGGCTGAAGCAGCGCCACCTGTCGATGATCGCCCTCGGCGGGGTGATCGGCGCGGGCCTCTTCGTCGGCTCCGGCGCGGGCATCGCGGCCGCCGGCCCGGCGATCATCCTGGCCTTCGTGCTCTCCGGCCTGCTCGTCATGCTCATCATGCGGATGCTCGGCGAGATGTCCGCGGCCCGCCCCGCCTCCGGCTCGTTCTCGGTGCACGCCGAGAAGGAGATCGGCCCCTGGGCCGGGATCACCGCGGGTTGGATGTACTGGGTGATGCTCTGCTGCGGCGTCGCCGCCGAGGCCACCGCCGCCGGGAAGATCGTCAACGGCTGGATACCGGGCGTCTCCTCCTGGGTCTGGGTCGCCCTGTTCATGGTCTTCTTCTGCGCCAGCAACCTCACCGCGGTGAAGAACTTCGGCGAGTTCGAGTTCTGGTTCGCCACGATCAAGGTCGCCGCGATCATCGCCTTCCTGGTCCTCGGCGGGCTCGGCATCGCCGGGGTGATCGGCCCCGGCGCCCCCGGCGCCGACAACCTCACCGGCCACGGCGGCTTCCTGCCCACCGGCGTCAGCGGACTGATCGTCGGCCTGCTCGCCTCGGTCTTCGCGTACGGCGGTCTGGAGACCGTCACCATCGCCGCCGCCGAGTCCGACGACCCCAAGAAGAACGTCGCCAACGCCGTGCGCACCGCGGTGTGGCGGATCGCGATCTTCTACATCGGCTCGATGGCCCTGGTGGTCACCCTGGTCTCCTGGAAGGACCCGTCGGTCGTCACCGACGGCCCGTACGTCACCGTGCTGCGCCACCTCGGGGTGCCCGGCGCGGGGGCGATCATGCAGGTCGTGGTGCTGGTAGCGCTGCTGTCGGCGATGAACGCCAACATCTACGGCGCCTCCCGGATGGCGTACTCGCTGGTCGGCCGCGGCCAGGGCCCCAAGGTGCTGGCCAAGGTCAGCGGCGGGGTGCCGCGCCGGGCCGTGCTGGCCTCCTGCCTGTTCGGCTTCGGCGCCGTGCTGGCCGCCAAGTTCTGGCCGGAGACCGTGTTCACCTGGCTGATGAACACCACCGGTGTGGCGATCCTGGTGGTCTGGCTGTTCATCTGCGTGGTCCAGCTGCGGATGCGCCGCCGGCTGGAGCGCGAGGCGCCCGAGCTGCTCACCGTGAAGATGTGGGGCTACCCGTACCTGACGTGGGTCGCGATGGCCGCCGTCGCCGGCATCCTCGCGCTGATGACCACCACCGAGGGCAACCGGGAGCAGCTGTACGCGGCCGGGGTGCTGGTCGCGGCGCTGACCGGCGCCGGACTGCTCAAGCAGCGCCGGGACGCCGCCGCCCGCTGAGCCCGGACACCGAAAAGGGCCCGGTACCGCTTGCGGTACCGGGCCCCTTCGCGTCGCCGCAGTCGTCGACGGCAAGGACCGCACCGACGGCGACTGCGACTGCGACTGCGGGGCTACTCGAAGGACGGGCCGGCCGTCCGGGTGCGCTTGATCTCGTAGAAGCCCGGGGTGGAGGCCACCAGCAGGGTGCCGTCCCACAGCCGGGCCGCGGCCTCGCCCTTCGGAGCGGGGGTGACCACCGGGCCGAAGAAGGCGACCCGCTCGCCGTCCGCGCCCTCGACGGCGATCACCGGGGTGCCGACGTCCTCGCCGACCAGGGTGATGCCCTCCTTGTGGGAGGCGCGCAGGGCCTCGTCGTGGATGTCCGTGCCGGCCGCGTCGGCCAGCTCGACGGGCAGGCCGGCGGCCACCAGGGCGGCCTCGATGGTCTCGCGGTTCTGCGGGAGGCCCTGGTTGTGGAAGCGCACGCCCAGCTCGGTGTAGAGCCGGCCGAGCACCTCCTCACCGTGCTTCTCGGCGGCGGCGATGCACACCCGCACCGCGCCCCAGGCGTTGTTCAGCAGCTCGCGGTAGTTGTCCGGGAGGTCCCGGTGCTCGTTCAGCACCGACAGGCTCATCACGTGCCAGCGCACGTCGACCGGACGCAGCTGCTGAACCTCGATCAGCCAGCGGGAGGTCATCCACGCCCACGGGCAGGCCGGGTCGAACCAGAAGTCGGCGGTCTTGCGCTCAGCGGCAGCAGTCACTGCGTGTCGTCCTTCGTGAGGTGATCCGGGCAGGGGTGTGTTCCCCGTGTAGCCCAACACCCGCCGGACGCCGCTGATTCCGCCGCGGACGCGTCGGTCTGTGCAATGGTACCGGCGGCCCGGAGCGTGACAGGATGGTGCCGCGTGCACGGACGACACCGCGCACCGAGACCGCACCACCCACACGCGCACCACCGTGCGAGCCGGACAAAGGAGTACCGCCGTGCCGGGCAAGAACCTCAGCCGCGACGAAGCCCAGCAGCGGGCCAGCATCCTGGCCGTGGACGGCTACCGGGTCCGGCTGGACGTGACCTCGGCCCCGGACCGGGCGGCCTCGACCTTCCGCTCCACCACCACGATCACGTTCCGCTGCTCCCAGCCCGGCGCGGACACCTTCCTCGACCTGCTCGCCCCGGCCGTCCGCTCGGTCACCCTCAACGGACGCGCCCTCGACCCGGCCACCGCCTACGACGGCGCCCGGGTGCACGTCGAGGGCCTCGCCGCCGAGAACGTGCTGACCGTCGAGGCGGACTGCGCCTACAGCCGCACCGGCGAGGGCCTGCACCGCTTCGTCGACCCGGTGGACGGCGAGACCTATCTCTACACCCACTACGAGCCGGCCGACGCCCGCCGGGTGTTCGCGACCTTCGAACAGCCCGACCTGAAGGCCCCGTTCACCTTCACGGTGACCGCCCCGGCCGCCTGGGACGTGTGGTCCAACGCCCCGCACGAGGACGTCACCGCCGAGGACGGCGCCCGCACCTGGGAGTTCGCGCCGACCAAGCCGATCTCCACCTACCTCACCGCGGTCGTCGCCGGCCCGTACCACGTCGTCCGCGACCACTACAGCCGCGAGCTCGCCGACGGCAGCACCCTGGAGATCCCGCTCTCCGCCATGTGCCGCCGGTCCCTCGCCCCGTACTTCGACGCGGACGAGATCCTCGGCGTCACCAAGCTCGGACTCGACTTCTTCCACGAGGAGTTCGACTACCCGTACCCCTTCGGCAAGTACGACCAGGCGTTCGTGCCCGAGTACAACATCGGCGCGATGGAGAACCCCGGCTGCGTCACCTTCCGCGAGGAGTTCGTCTTCCGCTCGAAGGTCACCGACGCCGCCTACGAGGGCCGGGCCAACGTCATCCTGCACGAGATGGCGCACATGTGGTTCGGCGACCTGGTCACCATGCGCTGGTGGGACGACCTGTGGCTGAAGGAGTCCTTCGCCGACTTCATGGGCTCCTACGGCCTGATCGGCGCCCGCACCCGCTACTCCTCCGCCTGGGTCACCTTCGCCAACCAGCGCAAGGCCTGGGCCTACCGACAGGACCAGTTCCCCACCACGCACCCAATCACCGCGGACATCCGGGACCTGGAGGACGCCAAGCTCAACTTCGACGGCATCACCTACGCCAAGGGCGCCTCCGTCCTCAAGCAGCTGGTGGCGTACGCCGGTTCGGAGGCCTTCTTCGAGGGCGCCCGCCGCTACTTCAAGCGCCACGCCTTCGGCAACACCGAGCTCACCGACCTGCTGGACATCCTGGAGGAGACCAGCGGCCGCGACCTCAAGGCCTGGGCCGCCGCCTGGCTGCAGACCGCCGGCGTCAACGCGCTCACCCCGCAGGTCACCAGCGACGCCGAGGGCCGGATCACCGAACTGGCCGTCCTGCAGGACGGGGAGGTGCTGCGCCCCCACCGCGTCGCGGTCGGCCTGTACGACCGGAACGCCGACGGCGCCCTGGTGCGCACCGAGCGGATCGAGCTGGACGTCACCGGCGCCCGCACCGTCGTCACCGCGGCGGCCGGCAAGCCCCGTCCGGCGCTCGTCCTGCTCAACGACGACGACCTGACCTACTGCAAGATCCGCTTCGACGAGGACTCCCTGGAGGCCCTGCGCACCGGCCTCGGCGACATCGACGACCAGCTGGCCCGCGCGCTGGCCTGGTCCGCCGTCTGGAACCTCACCCGGGACGGCCTCATGCCGGCCCGCGACTACGTCGCCCTGGTGCTGCGCTTCGCCGGCCAGGAGGGCAACATCGGCGTGCTGCAGTCGCTGCACGCCCAGGCCAAGACCGCCGTCGACCTGTACGCCGACCCGGCCTGGCGCGGCGAGGGCGGCCGGCTGCTCGCCGACGGCGCCCTGCGCGAGCTGCGCGACGCCGTCCCCGGCAGCGACCACCAGCTGGCCTGGGCCCGCTTCCTCGCCCAGACCGCGGGCGGCGCCGAGCACCTCGGCCTGGTCCGCGGCCTGCTGGCCGGCAGCGCCCGGATCGACGGCCTGGACGTCGACCAGGAGCTGCGCTGGTCGCTGTGGCTGGCCCTGGCCGCCGCCGGCCAGGCCACCGACGAGGAGCTGGACGCCGAGCTGGCCGCCGACAACACCGCGAGCGGCAAGCGCCAGTACACCCAGTGCCTGGCCGCCCGGCCCACGCCGGAGGCCAAGGCCGCCGCCTGGTCGGCCGTGGTCGACTCGGACGAGCTGCCGAACGCCCTGGTCGAGGCCGACATCGCGGGCTTCGCGCTGCCCGCCCACCGCGACCTGACCGCCCTCTACGCGGCCCCGTACTTCAAGCTGCTGGAGAGGATCTGGGCCGAGCGGACCATCGAGATCGCGATGCGCTTCGTCAGCGGGTTCTTCCCGAGCGCCCAGACCGACGAGCAGACCCTGGCCGAGGCCGACGCCTGGCTGGACGGGCACCCGCAGGCCGCGCCGGCGCTGCGCCGCCTGGTGCTGGAGCGCCGCGACGACCTGGCCCGCGCGCTGCGGGCGCAGGCCTGCGACCGGGCCTGAGCCCGCGGAACCCGGGGCCCGCCGTGCTCGTCACGGCGGGCCCTTCGCGCGGTCGCGCGGGTCGTGCGTGGTCGCGCGGGTCGTGCGCGGACGTCAGTCGTGCGCGGACGTCAGTCGCGGCGCAGGCCGCGGTCCAGGGCGGCGATGGCGCTGCCCCGGGCGTCGTCCCCGTCCAGCGACCAGACCATCACGCCACCCAGGCCGTTCCACCGCGCGTAGCGGGCCTTCCGGGTGAGCACCTCGGCGGTGTCGTAGCTGTAGAAGGTGGTGCCGTCGTACTTCCAGGACGCGCCGTGGTCACGGTCCACGTGGACCGTGCCCGGCAGCGCTTCGACCTCCCGGTAGGAGCGGTCGGGCGCGGCGGCGGTGGCGCTCTGGAAGAGGCCGGCGCGCGGGCCGGCGGCGACTCCCGTCCAGCCGTGGCCGTAGAGCGGGGCGCCGAGGACGAGCTGTCCGGCGGGCAGGCCGCGCTCCTGGTAGTGCGTCACGGCCTGGTCGGCGCTGCGCTGCCGGGGGTCCGGATCGGCCGGGTCGGAGTAGAGGTTGGCCTGGTGGCCGGTCGGGCCCTTGCCCTCCCAGGGGCCGTGCAGGTCGTAGGCCATCAGGTTGAGCCAGTCCACCGACCGGCTCAGTTCGGGCAGTTCGAGCCGGTCGGCGACGGTCTCGTTGGCGGCGACGGCGGCGGTCAGCAGGTAGTGCTTGCCCTTCTTCCCGCTCAGCGCGTCCAGCTGGCGGCGGAACTCCCGCATCAGCAGGGTGAAGTTGCGGCCGTCCTCGGGGCGGACGACGTTGCCCGCGTCCCCGCCGCCGCCCGGGTACTCCCAGTCGATGTCGATGCCGTCGAAGACGCCCGCGGCGGCGCCCCTGCCGCCCTCCGGGGAGCCGGCCAGGACCGGGACGTCGCCCTTGAGGTAGAGGTCGATGCAGGAGGAGACGAACTTCTTGCGGGCCTCGTCGGTGGCGGCCGCGTCCGAGAAGTACCTGGACCAGCTCCAGCCGCCCAGCGAGATGACCGTGCGCAGCTGCGGGTTCTTCGCCTTGAGCTTGCGCAGCTGGTTGAAGTGACCCTTCAGCTCCTGCTCCGGGGCGTCGGCCACGCCGTCCACCGACTCGGCGGCGGAGAAGGCGCGCTGGTAGTCGTCGTGGGCGTCGCCCTGGCCGGCGTCGTTGGTCTGGAAGCAGGTGCCGTCGGCGGAGACGTTGCCGAAGGCGTAGTTGATGACGGTGAGCTTGGCCGCCTGGCCGGTCTCCTGGACCCGCTTGGCGGAGCTGTCGGCGCCCCACTGGGTGAAGTAGCCGACCCGCTGGCCGTTCGGCTTCGGGCCGTGCCGCCCGTCGGAGGCGGAGGCGGGGGCGGTGGCGGCGAGCAGCGCGGCGACGGTGGCGGCGGCGAGCAGGGCTGAGGCGCGAGTGGGCATACCGGACCTGTTCTCTGAAGCGGCGTCAAATGGTCTGGACCAGATGGGACAGAGGTTTAGTCCATCCGCCGCTCACCGCACAAGGGGGCCGGTCCGGCCGGCGCGGTGCGCAGGGCCGGTGCGGCATGCGGAAGGGGCCGGACCGCGTGGTGCGGTCCGGCCCCTTCGGGCGCTATGCCGGAGCTCAGCCGTTGATCAGCGAGCGCAGCACGTACTGCAGGATGCCGCCGTTGCGGTAGTAGTCCGCCTCACCGGGGGTGTCGATGCGGACGACCGCGTCGAACTCCTTGTCACCGGCCTTGACCTTGACGGTCTTCGGGGTGCGGCCCTCGTTGAGCTCGGTCACGCCGGTGAAGGAGAAGGTCTCCTCGCCGGTCAGGCCGAGGGAGTCGGCGTTCTCGCCCTCCGGGAACTGCAGCGGCAGGACGCCCATGCCGATCAGGTTCGAGCGGTGGATGCGCTCGTAGGACTCGGCGATGACGGCCTTGACGCCGAGCAGCGCGGTGCCCTTGGCGGCCCAGTCGCGGGACGAGCCGGAGCCGTACTCCTTGCCGGCCAGGACGACCAGCGGGGTGCCGGCGGCCTGGTAGTTCTGCGAGGCGTCGTAGATGAACGACACCGGCGCGTCGGCCTGGGTGAAGTCGCGGGTGTAGCCGCCCTCGGTGCCCGGCGCGATCTGGTTGCGCAGGCGGATGTTGGCGAAGGTGCCGCGGATCATCACCTCGTGGTTGCCACGACGGGAACCGTAGGAGTTGAAGTCGCGCTTCTCCACACCGTTGGCGGTCAGGTACTGCGCCGCCGGGGTGCCCGGCTTGATGTTGCCGGCCGGGGAGATGTGGTCGGTGGTGACCGAGTCGCCCAGCTTGGCCAGGACGCGGGCGCCGGCGATGTCGGTCACCGGGCTCGGGGTCTTGGCCATGCCCTCGAAGTACGGGGGCTTGCGGACGTAGGTGGACTCGGCGTCCCACTCGAAGGTGTTGCCGGTCGGGACCGGGAGCGACTGCCAGCGGTGGTCGCCGGCGAAGACGTCCTGGTAGCCCTTGTCGAACATCGCCTCGTCGATGGAGCCGGCGACGGTGTCGGCGACTTCCTGCTCGGACGGCCAGATGTCGGCGAGGAAGACGTCGTTGCCGTCGGCGTCCTGGCCCAGGGCGTCCTTGGTGATGTCGATGTTCATGTTGCCGGCGAGGGCGTAGGCGACCACCAGCGGCGGGGAGGCCAGGTAGTTCATCTTGACGTCGGGGTTGATCCGGCCCTCGAAGTTGCGGTTGCCGGAGAGCACCGAGACGACCGCGAGGTCGGACTCGTTGACGGCGGCCGAGACCTCCTCGGGCAGCGGGCCCGAGTTGCCGATGCAGGTGACGCAGCCGTAGCCGACCAGGTTGAAGCCCAGCTTCTCCATGTACGGGAGCAGGCCGGCCTTCTCGTAGTAGTCCATGACGACCTTGGAGCCGGGCGCCAGGGTGGTCTTGACCCAGGGCTTGACGTGCAGGCCCTTCTCCACGGCCTTCTTCGCCAGCAGGGCGGCGCCCAGCATGACGGAGGGGTTGGAGGTGTTGGTGCAGGAGGTGATCGAGGCGATCACGACCGCGCCGTTGTCGATCTCGTAGGTCGAGCCGTCGGGGGCGGTGACGGCGGTCGGCTTCGAGGCCTCGGCGGAGTAGGTCGGCAGCGCCTCGGCGAACCTCTCGGCGGCCTCGGCCAGGATCACGCGGTCCTGCGGGCGCTTCGGGCCGGAGATCGACGGGACGACGGTGGAGACGTCCAGCTCCAGGTACTCGGAGTAGACCGGCTCGACCGACGGGTCGTGCCAGAGGCCCTGCTCCTTGGCGTAGGCCTCGACCAGGGCGAGCTGCTGCTCGTCGCGGCCGGTCAGACGCAGGTAGTTGATGGTCTCGGCGTCGATCGGGAAGATCGCGCAGGTCGAGCCGAACTCCGGCGACATGTTGCCGATGGTGGCGCGGTTGGCCAGCGGGATGGAGCCGATGCCGTCGCCGTAGAACTCGACGAACTTGCCGACCACACCGTGCTTGCGCAGCATCTCGGTGATGGTGAGCACCAGGTCGGTGGCGGTGGTGCCGGCCGGCAGCTCGCCGGTCAGCTTGAAGCCGACGACGCGCGGGATCAGCATGGAGACCGGCTGGCCGAGCATCGCGGCCTCGGCCTCGATGCCGCCGACGCCCCAGCCCAGCACACCCAGGCCGTTGACCATGGTGGTGTGCGAGTCGGTGCCGACGCAGGTGTCGGGGTACGCCTGGCCGCCGCGGACCATGACGGTGCGGGCCAGGTGCTCGATGTTCACCTGGTGGACGATGCCGGTGCCCGGCGGGACGACCTTGAACTCGTCGAAGGCGGTCTGGCCCCAGCGCAGGAACTGGTAGCGCTCCTTGTTGCGGCCGTACTCGATCTCGACGTTCTGGGTGAACGCGTCCTTGGTGCCGAACTTGTCGGCGATGACCGAGTGGTCGATGACCAGCTCGGCCGGGGCCAGCGGGTTGATCTTGGCCGGGTCGCCGCCCAGCTCCTTGACGGCCTCACGCATGGTGGCGAGGTCGACCACGCACGGCACGCCGGTGAAGTCCTGCATGATCACGCGGGCCGGGGTGAACTGGATCTCCTGGCTCGGCTGGGCGTTCTCGTCCCAGCCGCCGAGGGCCCGGATGTGGTCGGCGGTGATGTTCGCGCCGTCCTCCGTGCGGAGCAGGTTCTCCAGCAGCACCTTGAGGCTGTACGGCAGCCGCTCGGAACCCTCGACGGCGGAGAGCTTGAAGATCTCGTACGACTCGTCGCCCACCTGCAGCGAGCTGCGGGCGTCGAAGCTGTTCGCGGACACGACTGACTCCTTCTGGGTGCTTCGTGCGATATCCGGCCGCCACGCGGTGGTAAGGTCAGCCTTAGTTAGGCTTGCCTTGCCCGCATCGCCGGTGAGCGCCTCTCGGCAAGTATCTTGATGTCGAGATATATCGTAAGGGGCAGTTATCTCGATGTCGAGATAAACCATAGTGCATGCCGTGGCTCACTGGTCGTCCGGGCCGCGCCGCTTGCGCTCCAGCCTGATCAGCCAGACCGCTCCCGCCACCACGGCCGCCGCCATCAGCAGCACCACCACAAGCTCACCACCGGAACCGTCGGTCGGCGAGGGGGCGATGTCGGCCAGCAGGATCGTCCTCATGTCTTCACCTCCGCTCCCTGTGCGTTCTCCTGCGGTCCACCCGGCGGCCGCCCGGCCTCCGAGCGGCCCGCGCCGAGGCCCAGCACCAGCATCAGCAGCACCGGGAACTCCAGGTAGGCGTGATAGGCGGCCAGCGCCGCGTACAACGACCGGCCCTCGGCGTAGTCCAGCGCGAACAGCAGGGCCAGCAGCGCGCCGGCCCCCGCACCCAGCGCCCACGCCCGCCCGCCGCGCAGCGCGGGCACCCGGGCGTCGAACCGCTCCGCCGCCTCCGGCGCGTACCGGGGCAGGAACCAGACCCAGACGACGTAGTGCATCGTCTGCAGGAAGGCGAACACCGCCAGGAAGCGCAGGCCCGCCTCCGGCGTCAGCAGCGCCGGCGGGGTGTAGGCCGCCGCCAGCCGGTCCGTCCAGCCGCCGGGCCGCTGCGACAGCAGCCCGTCCAGCAGGCCGCTCAGCAGCAGGGCCGGCACCAGCAGCACCCAGCCGGACTGCAACGCCAGGAACGCCCACCGCCCCCGCGGCAGCCGACGCGACCACTCGGCCAGGAACAGCAGCGGCACCACGTTGTGCAGGTGGGCCAGCACCACGAAGTGGTACGCGGGGAAGGACAGCGAAGCCGCACCGGCCCCGACCAGCAGCACCGCGCTCCCGGCGAGCAGCCGCGGTCGGCCGCGCAACCCGTACCGGCACGCCGCCGCCAGCAGGCCGTACGCGAGCAGGATCTCCGCCGTCTGGGCGGCCCGGGAGGGCGGCAGCAGGCGGCACAGCACGATGCCGGTCACCAGCGCCAGCAGCAGCCGCAGCAGCGGGCCGGCCAGGACGACGGCGAACCGGCCCGCCACGTAGCGCAGCTCCAGCACGTTGTGCAGCAGGCCGAAGGCCGCCAGGCCCAGCACCGCCAGCCCGGTCGGCGCCCGCAGGGCGGTCACCAGCGCCAGGGCGGCCGACAGCGCGAACCCCGCGAACGGCGCGACGCCCAGCCGGACGGCCGGCCCGGGCCCGGGCCAGACCGGCGCGGCCGGCGACGCCGGTGCGGTTACGACCCCGGTGGCCATGGTCCCCTCCCCGTGGCACGATCCCCGCCGTGCCCTACGTCCTCGCCCTGGCCCTCACCCTGCTGGTCGAGGTCCCCGTCTACACCGTCGCGCTCACCCGGGCGGGCGGGCTGCGGCCGTCCCGGGCCGCCGGTGCCGCCGTCCTGGTCAACCTGCTGACGCACCCGCTGCTCTGGTGGTCCCTGCGGCCGTACGCCGCCGGGCCCGCCGCAGCGTACTGGACCGCGTTCGGGCTCGGCGAGGCCGGCGTCTGCCTGGTCGAGGGCGCCCTGCTCGCGCCCCTCACCGGGCTGCCGCCGCGCACCGCGGCGCCCTGGGCCGCCTCCGCCACCGCCAACGCCGCCTCGGTGCTCGCCGGGTTCCTGCTCGGGCGCTGATCCGCCGCGGTCGGCGGGACGGGCCCGCGCCCCGTCCGCCTCCGCCGGCCGGGTCCGGGGCCGGTACGGTGGCCCGTGACGTGACAGGCAGAGGGGGCCTCCGATGATCGTGGTGGACGCGTCCGCGCTGGTGCTGGCGCTGGCCGACGAGGGCCCGCGCGGGGCCGCCGCCCGGGCCGAACTCGCCTCCGACAGCGAGTGGGTGGCGCCCGAGCACATCGTGGTCGAGGTGATGCAGTCGCTGCGCGGCCTCTACCTGGCGAAGGAACTGACCGCCGCGCGGGTCGCCGAACTCACCGGCGAGCTGGCCGCGGTGGCGATCCGCAAGGTCGAGGTGGCGCCGCTGCTCGGCCGCATCTGGGAGCTCAAGGACAACCTGACCCCGGACGACGCCGCGTACGTCGCGGTCGCCGAGCGGTACGGGGCGCCACTGGTCACGGCCGACCTGCGGCTGATGCGGGCCAGCGGGCCGCGCTGCGAGATCCGGGGGATCCGGCGCGAGCCGGCCTGAGGGCGGCGTCCTTCCCGCGGTTGTCCTTCCCGCGGTTGTCCTGCGTGCGGTGCGCTGCGCGCGGTGTGGGCTGTGCTGCGTGCGGTGCGCGGTGTCCTGCGTGCGGTGTCCTGCGCGGGCCGGTGCCGTTAGCAGGGTGACCGTCGCCCTGCCCCGTGGAAGGCCCGACCGATGACCGCTCCGCTCGCCGCCGCCCTGCTGCCGCTGGCCCTGCTCACCCCCGCCGCCTCGCCGGTCTCCGTCGTCGAGGCCGACTTCGATCCGGCCACCGCCTTCGTCCCGCCGTCCGCCGTCAGCTACGCGGCCGACCTGGTGCCGTACGGCTCGCACGCCGTGGTCGTCACCGACCGCTCGGCGCCCGGGCGGACGGTGCTCACCCTGACGGTGTCCGGGCTCGCTCCCGACCACCGGTTCCCGGCGCACCTGCACACCGGAGGCTGCGGGGCCGACCCGGCGTCCTCCGGGCCGCACTACCAGGACGTGACGGACCCGGTGCAGCCGTCCACCGACCCGGCGTACGCCAACGAGCGCAACGAGCTGCGGCTGGTGCTGCGCACCGACGGGCACGGCAAGGGCACCGCCACCACCGCGGTGGACTGGCAGCCGCGGCCGGGGGAGGCACGCTCGCTGGTGCTGCACGCGGGCACCCCGGTCGCCGGCCCGCGCGGGGCGGGCGACCGGGTGGCCTGCGTCAAGCTGGAGCGCTGACCCTCACGGGGTCTCGGGGCCCGGGCTCCTGCGGGTCCGGGCCCCAGGCCCGAGGCTTCAGGAGCCGAGGGTCGCGACCAGGACCGCCTTGATGGTGTGCAGGCGGTTCTCGGCCTGGTCGAACACGATGGAGTGCGGCGACTCGAACAGCTCGTCGGTGCACTCCAGCTCGGTCATGCCGGTCGCCTCGTACATCTGCCGTCCGAGCACCGTGCCGAGGTCGTGGAACGCGGGCAGGCAGTGCAGGAACTTCACGGTCGGGTTGCCGGTGGCCCGGACGGTCTCCATGGAGACCTGGTAGGGCTTGAGCAGCTCGATCCGCTCGGCCCAGACCTCCTTGGGCTCGCCCATCGAGACCCAGACGTCGGTGTAGAGGAAGTCGACGCCGGCCACGCCCTCGGCCACGTCCTCCGTCAGGGTGATCCGGGCGCCGGTCGACTCGGCCAGGGCCTGCGCCGACTTCTGCACGTCCTCGGTCGGCCACAGCGCGCGCGGGGCGACGATCCGGATGTCCATGCCGAGCAGGGCGCCGGTGACCAGCAGCGAGTTGCCCATGTTGGAGCGGGCGTCGCCGAGGTAGGCGAGGGCGACGTCGGTCAGCGGCTTGACGGTGTGCTCGGTGACGGTGAGCACGTCGGCCAGCATCTGGGTGGGGTGCCACTCGTCGGTGAGGCCGTTCCAGACCGGGACGCCGGCGTGCGCGGCGAGCTCCTCCACGACCTCCTGGCCGTGGCCGCGGTACTCGATGCCGTCGAACATCCGGCCGAGCACCCGGGCGGTGTCCTTGATGGACTCCTTGTGGCCGATCTGCGAGGCCGACGGGTCCAGGTAGGTGGTGGTGGCGCCCTGGTCGTGGGCGGCGACCTCGAAGGCGCAGCGGGTGCGGGTGGAGGTCTTCTCGAAGATCAGCGCGATGTTCTTGCCGCGGAGCCGGGGCTGCTCGGTGCCCGCGTACTTCGCCGCCTTGAGCCCGGCGGCGAGGTCCACCAGGAAGCGGAACTCCTGGGGCGTGAAGTCGAGCTCCTTGAGGAAGTGCCTGTTCCGGAGGTTGAAGGCCATGCCGGGCTCCTGGGGTGACGGGACGAGGGGGGAAGGCTGGCAAGTGTATACGATGTTCGGAATTTCTATACAGGACGGGGCGATGGAGGGGAGCCCCGCTCTCCGGGACTCCCCTCCACCCTGCTCCCCCGGCGGGGTCGCGGCACGGCTACAGGCGCGGGTCGACCGGCTCCGACTCCAGCGCCAGCACCGCGAACACCGGCTCGTGCACCCGCCACAACGGCTCCCCGGCCGCCAGCCGGTCCAGCGCTTCCAGGCCCAGCGCGTACTCGCGCAACGCCAGCGAGCGCTTGTGGCCCAGCGAGCGCTGCCGCAGCCGGTCCAGGTACTCGGTGTAGTCCGGGCCGTAGATGATCCGCAGGTACTCCCGGCCGCGGACCTTCACCCCGGGCTGCACCAGGCCACCCGGACGGCCCTCGCCGCGCGAGGTCCGCACCAGCGAGGCCAGCGGCTTGACCACCATGCCCTCGCCGCCCGCCCCGGTCAGCTCCTCCCACCAGGCGGTGGCGGCGGCCGTCGAAGCCTCGTCCTCGGTGTCCACCAGGATCCGACCGGTGCGGTGCAGCACCGGCTCCTTCCCCTCCGTGGCGTCGGCGCCGTCGGCGTCGGCGGCCACCAGGCGGTCGATCCAGGCCAGGTGCACGTCGTGCGGGCGCACCGCGAGGTTCGCCCCCTCGGCGGCCAGCAGCTGGAACGGCGCCAGCCGGATTCCCGACAGGCCCTCGGTCGGCCAGCAGTAGCGCCGGTACGCCTCGGTGAACGCGGTCGCGTCGGCGGAGCGCTGCCGCTGGCGGGCGGTCAGGTCCGCCAGGTCCAGGCCGCGCCCGGCCGCCCGCTCCAGCGCGGACAGCACCTCCGGCAGGGCGGCGCCCGCCGCCGCACCGACCGCCGCGTACTGACGGCGGAGCAGCTCCACCGCCTTCAGCGACCACGGCATCAGCTCGGCGTCCAGCAGCAGCCAGTCGGTGCCCAGCTCCCCGAAGAGGCCGGCGCGCTCGGCGGCCTCCCGCACCCGGTCGAGCACGGCGGCGGTCAGCCCGTCGTCGTGGAGGAAGGCGCGGCCGGTGCGGGTCCAGATCGCGCCGGGGCCGGCCACCCCGAAGCGGCGCTCCAGTGCGGCGCCGTCCCGGGCGACCAGCAGCACCGCGCGCGAGCCCATGTGCTTCTCCTCGCACACCAGGTGCCGCACGCCGTCCGCGCGGTAGGCGAGGAAGGCCTCCTCCGGGTGCTCCAGGTAGCCGTCCCGGCGGGAGGTGGGGCTCGGCGCCATGGTCGGCGGCAGGTAGGCGAGCAGCCGCGGGTCCAGCGCGAAGCGGCTCATCACCTCCAGCGCGGCCGCCGCGTTCTCCTCCCGGACGGCGACCCGCCCGTGCAGGCCGGTCTCCACGATCCGGCGCCCGGCCACGTCGGCGAGGTCCAGCGGGCGGCCCTCACGGGAACCCGGCGCGTCGGTGATCATCGGACGCACCGGGGCGTACCACTCGCGCTCCGCCTCGACGCTCACCAGCTCGCGCTCCGGGTAGCGCAGCGCGGTCAGGCTGCCGCCGAAGACGCAGCCGGTGTCCAGGCAGATGGTGTTGTTGACGAAGCTCGCGGTCGGCACCGGGGTGTGGCCGTAGACGACCAGCGCCCGGCCGCGGTACTCCTCCGCCCACGGGTAGCGCACCGGCAGGCCGTACTCGTCGGTCTCGCCGGTGGTCTCCCCGTACAGCGCGTGCGAGCGGACCCGGCCCGAGTTGCGACCGTGGTACCGCTCCGGCAGACCGGCGTGGCAGACCACCAGGGCGCCGCCGTCCAGCACGTAGTGGCTGACCAGACCGCGCATGAACGCGCGGACCTCGGTCCTGAACTCCTCCGACTCGCCCGCCAGCTGGTCCAGCGACTCCTGCAGGCCGTGCGAGACGGTGACCTTCTTGCCGTCCATCGACCGGCCGAGCTTGTTCTCGTGGTTCCCGGGCACGCAGATCGCGTGGCCGGCCGCCACCATGCCCATCACCAGGCGCAGCACGCCCGGGGTGTCGGGGCCGCGGTCGACCAGGTCGCCGACGAAGACGGCGGTCCGGCCCGCGGGGTGCGCGGCGTCGACCGGGCGGCCCTGCTCGTCCCGGGTCAGGGTGTAGCCGAGGCGGGTGAGCAGGGTCTCCAGCTCGGACCGGCAGCCGTGGATGTCGCCGACGATGTCGAACGGGCCGGTGAGGTGGCGCAGGTCGTTGTAGCGCTTCTCCAGCTCGATCTCGGCGGAGGCCACCTCGGCCTCGCCGCGCAGGATGTGCACCTTGCGGAAGCCCTCGCGCTCCAGCCCGCGCAGGGAGCGACGCAGCTCGCGGTTCTGCCGCGGGATCACGTGGGCGGGCAGCTGGCGGTCCGGGCGGGAACGGTTGCGCTCGGCGCACACCCCCGGCGGGACGTCCAGGACGATCGCGATCGGCAGCACGTCGTGCTCGCGGGCGATCCGCACCAGCTGGCGACGTGCCTCGGGCTGGACGTTGGTGGCGTCCACGACCGTCAGCCGGCCGGCCGCCAGGCGCTTGCCGACGATGTAGTGGAGGAGGTCGAAGGCCTCGGCGGAGGCGGACTGGTCGTTCTCGTCGTCCGCGACCAGGCCGCGGCAGAAGTCGGAGGAGACGACCTGGGTGGACAGGAAGTGGCGGCGGGCGAAGGTGGACTTGCCCGCGCCGCTGGTGCCGATCAGGACGACGAGGGAGACATCGGTGACGGGGAGGCGGCGGGGGGTCGTGCTCTCGGTGGTTCCGTCGGCTGCGGCGTCGGTCATCGGGGTTCGCCTCCTTCGGGCGTCGTCTGGTCGCTGGTCGTAGGCGGTTCGGGGGCGGCCGGTTCGGCGGGCGCGGACGGTTCGGGGGTGGCGGCCATGCGGGTGTCTGCGTCGCCGGTGGCCGGGGTGGTGACGGCCGCGGGCTCGGTCGCGGTGGTGAACAGGGCGAGCTGGGTCGGTGCGCCGACCTCCTCGTCCTGCGGGCCGACCGGGCGCAGCACCACGGCGTACCCGTAGGCGGCCGCGACCTTCTCGGCCCAGGCACGGAACTCGGCGCGGGACCACTCGAAGCGGTGGTCGGCGTGCCGGACGCTGCCCGCCGGCAGGGTCTCCCAGCGGACGTTGTACTCGGCGTTCGGCGTGGTGACCACGACGGCCCTCGGCCGGGCGGCACCGAACACGGCGTACTCCAGGGCGGGCAGTCGCGGCAGGTCCAGGTGCTCGATCACCTCGCACAGCACCGCGGCGTCGAAGCCCTTCAGCCGGACGTCGGTGTACGTCAGCGCACCCTGCGCCAGCTTCACCCGGGCCGCCTGCCGCTCGGGCAGGCGCTCCAGGCGCAGCTTGCGGTTCGCCGCCTGCAGCGCCCGCACGGACACGTCCACGCCGAGGATCTCGGTGAAACGGGCGTCCTTCAGCAGTTCGCCGATCAACTCGCCCTGGCCGCAACCGAGGTCGGCGACGCGGGCGGCGCCGGTCTCGCGCAGGGCGTCGAGGATCGCGGTGCGGCGCTGCTCGGCGAGGGACGGCGGACGGGGCTGCACGGGCTCCGCGGTGTTCTCGGCGCCGTTCTCCGCGGTGTTCGCCGCGGTGTTCGCCGCGGTGTTCGCCGCGGCGCTCTCCGCTCCGTTCTCGGCGCCGTGGGCCCGGCCGTGCTCCTCCGCGGGCCGGTCGTCGACCGCGTTGTCGATCTCCTCGACCTCGCGGTCGTCCGCCTCCGCGAGCCGGGCCAGTTCCAGGCGCTCCATCGCGGCCCTGGTCAGCGACCAGCGCCGGGCGAGGTAGCGGCGGGCGATCAGGGCCCGCTCCGGGTGGACGGCCAACCAGCCCTCGCCGGCGGCGAGCAGCTTGTCCACCTCGTCCGGGGCGACCCAGTAGTGCTTGGCGCCGTCCAGCACCGGCAGCAGCACGTAGAGCTGCTGGAGCGCGTCGGCGAGCCGCACGGTGTCGGAGGAGAGCGCGACGCGCACGTACCGGGAGTCGCCCCATTCCGGGAACGCCTCGTCCAGCGGGATCGCCGCCGCCTCGACCCGCCAGCCCAGCGGCTCGAACAGCCGGGTCACCATGCCCGGACCGCCGCCCTCGCCCGCGCCGTTCGCGGGCACGGCGGGCAGCTCGATCCGCAGCGGACGGGCCTGCCCCGGAAGGTCGGGGCGGACCGGGCAGGCGCCCTTCATCGCGGACCGGAACACCGTCCGCAGCGCCACCGCGAGCAGCGAGGACGCGGCGTACGGCCGGTCGTTGACGTACTGGGCGAGCGCGAAGTCGGGCGAGCCGCCGCGCCCCTTGCCGTCGCCCCGGCCCTTGCGGACCAGTGCGACCGGGTCGATGTCCAGCAGCAGCGCCGCCGTGCAGACCTCGTCCCCCGCTTGCGGGTAGAAGACGTGGGCCTCACCGTGCGACGTGGCGAACCGCTGGACCTTGCCGGGATGCTTGTGCAGCAGGAACCCGAGATCCGTCGCCGGGCTCTCGGCGCTGCCGGTGGTGGAGATCGACATGAACACCCGCCGAAGTATTGCCCAGCGTCCCGGCCCTGAGCACCGGGTTTTCCCGGCCGGCACCCCGGTGGCCGGGACGTCCGTCGGGCACGTCCGCACGGTGGGCGTGTTCGGCACCGGGGCCCCGCATTGGCTAACGTGCACGATGTGACTGCTGAATCCACCTCGCTCGAATCCACCTCCCCGGCGACCGGCGCCGTGGCCACCGGTCTGGCCACCATCGCCGCCGACGGCACCGTCCTCGACACCTGGTACCCCGCCCCCGCGCTGGCCGCCGAGCCCGGCCCGGCCGGCACCGTCCGCCTGACCGCCGAGCAGGCCGAGGCCGAGCTCGGCGCCGGCGCGGCCGAGGCGCTGCGCGCCGACGCGCGCCGCGGCGTCGAGGTGGTCGCCGTGCGCACCACCATCGCCTCGCTGGACGAGAAGCCGCTCGACACGCACGACGTGTACCTGCGCCTGCACCTGCTCAGCCACCGCCTGGTCAAGCCGCACGGCCAGAACCTGGACGGCATCTTCGGCCTGCTGGCCAACGTCGCGTGGACCAGCATCGGCCCCGTCCCGGTGGACAAGGTCGAGCAGACCCGCCTCGCGGTGCGCGCCCAGGGCGGCCAGCTGGCCGTCTACGGGATCGACAAGTTCCCGCGGATGACGGACTACGTCGCCCCGACCGGTGTGCGCATCGCCCACGCCGACCGCGTCCGGCTCGGTGCGCACCTGGCCGTCGGCACCACCGTGATGCACGAGGGCTTCGTCAACTTCAACGCCGGCACGCTGGGCACCTCCATGGTCGAGGGCCGGATCAGCGCGGGCGTCGTCGTGGGCGACCACAGCGACATCGGCGGCGGCGCCTCGATCATGGGCACCCTGTCCGGCGGCGGCAAGCAGGTCGTCTCGGTCGGCGAGCGCTGCCTGCTCGGCGCCAACGCGGGCATCGGCATCTCGCTCGGCAGCGACTGCGTGGTCGAGGCCGGCCTCTACGTCACCGCCGGCACCCGGGTCACCACGCCGGACGGCACGGTGGCCAAGGCCGTCGAGCTGTCCGGCCAGGACAACCTGCTGTTCCGTCGCAACTCGCAGACCGGCGCGGTCGAGGTCATCGCCCGCTCCGGCTCCTGGGGCGGCCTGAACGCGGACCTGCACGCCCACAACTGACCTGCGGGCAGCGACCGTCGGGGTCCGGCGCCGGGCGGGGGGGGGCCCCCCCCGCGGGGGGGGGGGGGGGGGGGGGGGGGGGCGGGGGGCGGCCGGGGGGGGGGGGCCGGGGGGGGCCGACACCC
>NZ_JBEOUW010000058.1:0-21799 GCF_040303045.1 Kitasatospora sp. NPDC096140 | reverse complement strand
CGGTCGCCGCCATCCCCCGCCCCGCCACCGGGGCCGGCATTAACGCGCACCGGCCCCCCCACACCGGCCCGGCGGCCCGCCCCCGGGGGGGCCCGGCGCGGGGCGCCGCCGCACCCCGCTCGCGTTTCCGGGGGTCCGGCGGGGTTGCCCGGGGCTCCGACGGGGTCAGCGCGTCCGGTGGCGCCTCACACCCCGCGGGGCTTGCGGTGCCGCCCCGGCGCCTTCTCCGGCCGCTGCGCCCGGTGGGCGAGGTGCACCCGGCCGTCGCCGTCGATCCCGTGCAGGATCCGCTGGGCGGCGGCGTAGTCCTCGGCCACCGTCTCCGGCAGCCACTGGTACCCGTCCCAGCGCACGATCAGCCTCGGCTCGCGCGGTGCCACGTGGGCGCCCCGCGAGCGCTCGTCCACGAGCCGTACGGCCCGCAACTGACCGACCGGCCGCAGTCGTTGCTCCCGCCTGGCCGCCCATGACGCCAGCGGTTCCTCCTCCTCGTCCATCGCCCCAGTCTGGCCTCCGGGTGCCGTCGGCCGACAGCCGTGTCACTCGACCGGGCGACGGGCGTTCCGGCCCCTCGTCTCCCTTCGTTCCTCCGGCCTCCCTTCCTGACCCTTCCGTCACTCCGGCCCCTCCGGTCTCATGAACTCCTGAGGATCACCAGCCGCTGGGTCGCCCGGGTCATCGCGACGTAGCGGTCGACGGCTCCCTCGACTCCCCCGCCGAACGCCTCCGGGTCGACGAGGACGACCAGGTCGAACTCCAGCCCCTTCGACAGCTCCGGGGTCAACGACCGGACCCTGGGCCGGGCCCGGAAGTCCGGTGCGCCGATCACGCAGGCGACCCCCTCCGCGCGCTCCGCGAGCCAGCCGTCCAGGACCGCGTCCAGCTCCGCCACCGACCCGTGCGTGACGGGAATGCCGCTGCTGCGGACGGAGGTCGGCACGTTGGCGTCCGGCAGCGCGGCCCGGATGGCGGGCTCGGCTTCGGCCATGACCTCCTCCGGTGTCCGGTAGTTGATGCTCAGCGAGGCGACGGTGGTGCGGTCGAGCCCGATCCGCTCCAGCCGTTTCCTGCCAGGACTCCGCGAAGCCGTGCCTGGCCTGCGCGCGGTCCCCGACGATGGTGAAGCTCCGGGACGGGCAGCGCAGGAGCAGCATCTGCCACTGCGCGTCGGTCAGTTCCTGGGCCTCGTCGACGACGATGTGCGCGAACGGACCGGCCAGCGGCTCCGGGTCGGCGGCGGGCAGGGCGGTCTCGTCGACCAGGGTGTCCTGGAGGTCCCGTCCGCGCAGCATCGTCACCGCGCCCTCGCCGTCGTCGTCGGCCTGGAGCAGGTCACCGATGACATCGGCCATGCGGGCGCGTTCGGCGGCGACCGCGGCCTCGCGCCGGCGCTGCCGCCGGCCCGCCTCCGGATCGCCGAGCCGGTGCCGGGCGGCGTCCAGGAGCGGGAGGTCCGACAGCGTCCAGGCCTGGGGCGCGTCCTTGCGCCGCAGCTTGCGGACCTCCTCCGGGTCGAGCCAGGGCGCGCACATCCGCAGGTAGGCGGGCACCGACCAGAGGTCGCCGACCAGGTCGGCCGCTTCGAGCAGCGGCCACGCGCGGTTGAGGGTCTCCACCAGTTCGCGGTCCTGCCGCAGCGACCGGCGGAACTGCTCGGGCGACACCTCCTCCTCGTCCGCGTCCAGCTTGTCCAGCAGGATCGCGGCGAGCTCGTCCCAGATCTGCTCGCGCGCCTCGTTGTGCGGGGTGCCCGGCTCCGGCGCGTCGAACGCGTCCGCCCAGTCCTGGGCGCTCAGCCAGAGCTCGGACCAGTGGGTGGTGACCGCCATCCCCTCGGCGGGCGGCTCCTCGTAGAACCGGACGGCCTTCTCGATCGCCTGCACCATGTCGACCGAGGACTTCAGCCGGGCCACCTCCGGATCGGCCTCGGCCCCGGCCGTCGCCCCCTCGGCGACGAGGTCCCGCACGGTGCAGGTCTGCACGCCCTCCTCGCCGAGGCTCGGCAGGACGTCCGCGACGTAGGACAGGTAGGGCTGGTGCGGGCCGACGAACAGCACACCGCCGCGCCGGTGGCCGAGCCGCGGGTCGGAGTAGAGCAGGTAGGCGGAGCGGTGCAGTGCGACGACGGTCTTCCCGGTGCCCGGGCCGCCGTCGACCACGAGGGCACCGCGGGAGCCGGCCCGGATGATGGCGTCCTGGTCGGCCTGGATGGTGGCCAGCACGTCCCGCATCCGGGCCGAACGGTTGCCGCCCAGGCTCGCGATGAACGCGGACTGGTCGTCCAGCGCGGCGTGCCCCTCCAGGGCCTCGACGGTGAACACCTCGTCCCAGTAGTCGCTGATCCGGCCGCCGGTCCAGCGGTACCTGCGGCGGCTCGCCAGCCCCATCGGGTCGGCGTGGGTCGCCGCGAAGAACGGTTCGGCCGCGGGCGAGCGCCAGTCGACCAGCAGCCGGCGTCCCTCGCTGTCGGTGAGGCCGAGCCGCCCGATGTACACCGGCTCGGGGTCGTCCGCGCCGACGACGTGCCCCAGGCACAGGTCCAGACCGAAGCGGCGCAGCGCGCGCAGCCGACCGGTCAGCTTGTGGACCTCGACGTCCCGGTCCATCGCCTCCCGGCCGAGGCCGCCCGGCGCCCGGCGCAGGGTGTCGAGGCGGTCGGACAGCTCGGCGATCGCCTGCTCCAGGCTCTGCGCGACGGCCGCGAAGTGCCGCTCGTCGCCTCCGATCAGCGCCGGGTCGGCCTTGGCGGCGAGACGGTCGGGGAGGTCGAAAGCGCTGGTGGTGAGGGGGGTCATGGCATCAGCTCCGATCTGAGGCCTGCGATTGTGCGCCACCACGGGGGCCTTGCCGCAAGACCCCCGGTGCGCTATATGTTGAGAGTGGCAAGGGGTGGGTTCTCCCCCTGGCGCCTCTTCCGATCCTCCTTCCGCCGTCTCGGACGGCACCCCTTTCCGCTGCTCCGGGCAGCGTCCTCCGGCACCCCTGTGCCGACCCCGGCTTCTACCCGACCGGCACGGACACCTCCGGGACCCCGGCGGCGCCGGGCGCCCGGTAGCCGGCCGTCCGTGCCGGCCCCGTCGGCCCGCCCTTGCTCCCGCCCTCGCCCGGCGAGCCGACGTCGTCCGGCGGACCGAGGTCGTCCGGCGGGTCGGCACGCTCCGGTACGCCTCCGCCGCCCGGCGGGTCGAGCCGGACGAGTAACGGCGAAGCGCAGTCGGCGCGTTCGGGCACGGCCCCGCCGAGCGCCGTGCACGTCGACCCCTCGGCCCGGCCCGCCGCCTCCAGCAGCCGCCCGGCCAGGTCCTTGCACTCCGACACCGCGTCGACCCCGTCGATGCACGTCCAGTAGAGGCCCTCGGTGTCGGCCCCGCAGGCCAGCACCACGAGCGTCTCCCCGACCTCGTGCAGCAGCCTGTCCAGCGCCCCCAAGGCCGTTGCCGACTCCCCGAGTTCGGTGAGCCGCGCCGCCCGGCCGCCGCTCACCAGGGCGGCCCGGACGACCGAGCGGTCCAGACAGACCGCCGCGTGCGCCCCGGCCTCGGAGAGCTGCCGGCCCAGGCCGGTCAGCTCCTCGTCCTCCGACTCCGCCAGCCGGGCACCCACCGCCTCGGTCAGCAGCGCGGCCTGCCGCGCCTCGGCCAGTACATCCGGTACGTGCCTGGCCTCGGCCAGGGCGTGCCGGGCCGTCCTGATCAGTCGCAGCGCCTCCATGGCCACCGCTCCTCTCGCTCGCTGTCGCCGTCGACCGGGCCGCCGAGCGGGCGGCCGGATGGTCACGGCGACAGCGTGCGAGGAGGGGCGCGGGCTCGCATCCGCCTTGTCGGAAGCTGTGGAAAACTCCCGGGTTGTGGATGACTTCCGTCCCTCACAAGGGTTGGTCGTCCACCTCCGGGTTGACGTCGGCCGATCCGTCCGGCACCGGGAAGCGGTGTTCGTTGCGCTCGATCTTGGCCGCGAGGGCCGCCAGCGGATCCACCCCGACCGCCGTGCAGAACTGCAGCAGGTACGCCAGCACGTCCGCGACCTCGTCGCGGACCCGGTGCGCGCGCTCCGGCTCCGACATCACCTCGGCGGCCTGCTCGGGCGTCAACCACTGGAAGATCTCCAGCAGTTCGCCCGCCTCCACGCTCAGCGCCGCCGCCAGGTTCTTCGGCGTGTGGAAGGGTTCCCACCGCCGGGCCGCCGCGAAGTCCACCAGCCGTGCCTGCAGGGCTTCCAGGGTCGGCTGCCCCGGTCCCGTCACTCGTTCGTTCACCCCTCCAGGTCTACCCCATCGCCGCCCGCCGCCGACCCGGCCCCGTCCGCACCCGGCCGTTCCCCCTCCGCGACCCCGTCGGCCGCCTCCCCGCGTCCGCCCTGGACGGGCACCCGGGCCCCCTCCGGCCGCAGGACGGTGAACCCGGAGTCCGGATCCCGCCGGCACTCGACCACCGCCACCGCGCCCGGCCGCACCTCCCCGGAGCGCGCGTCCCCGGAGCCTGTGTCCCCCGAACGCACCTCGCCCGGCCTCGCCCCGCCCGCTCCGCCCAGCGCCTCCCGCACCGCCGCCGGCTCCTGCAGCGCGGCCAGCACCCGCAGCTGGCTGCGCTCCGCCATGTCCCGCGCCAGCCGCAGCAGCGAGGCGGCCTGCTCGGTGGAGAGCCCCGCCCCCAGGTCCTCGGCCAGCACGGTCAGCTGCCGGTGCGCCCACGGCACCTCGGCGGCCACGTCGAGGTCGAGCACCCCCGCCCCGGTCAGCAGCACCGCGGCGAAGGCGAGGTGGCGCAGCATGCCGTCGGAGGCCTGATCCGCCCCGGTCCGCCCGAGGACGCCCTCGTCGAAGACGGCCAGGACGCGCCGCACGCCTTCGTCGCTCTCGCGCTCGGCCACCGTGAGCCCGAGCAGCGGGTGCGGCGCGGCGGACTGCACCACGCGCAGCAACTGCCCGTACCGGCGCGGGCACTCGTTGCCCAGCCGGGCGATGACGGCGGAGATGTTCGCGGCGTTGCCGCGCAGCCGGGCCTGCGGGTCGGCCCGGGCCCAGCCCCGCATCAGCGCGGGGACGGGGTGCAGCGGGAACACCTCGCGCAGCGCGGTGAGCAGGTCCTCGGCGGCCGCCAGGACGAGGCACTCGCCGGCGGACGAGCCCGCGACCCGCAGCGGCAGCTGTGCGGTGATCATGGTGCCGCTGGGGAAGGGCGCCCGGATGTCGCCCTGCCGGGTGTCGTTGTGCCAGCAGACGTTGACCCGCCGGTGGCGGACGTCCTGCTCGCCGGTGTCCACGAGCGTGCGGCCGTCGAGGGTGAGCGATTCCCGGGCGATCCGGACCGGACCGTCGGTGCGGATCACCACGTCGAGCCGGATCCGGCCGTGCGGTGACCGGACGGTGCAGCCGAGGATGATCGCGTCCCGCCCGTGCGGGACGCAGCCGTCCAGGCCGCCCCGGACGGGCAGGGCGAGCGGACCGGTACGGTCGGGCAGCCCGTCCAGCGAGTCGGCGATCTCCTCGCCGAGCGCGAGCCGGGACAGCACCGCCAGCGCGTCGAGGGCGTTGGACTTGCCGACCCCGGCGGGCCCGTGCAGCACGGTGAGGGGCGCGAGGGGCAGGACCGCGCGCCGGTAGGACTTGAACGAGGTGAGCCGGAGCTCCTCGACGGTGGGGCGTGGCACGGGTGAGCGGTCGGGCCCCGGGGCGTCCGGTCGAACGGGGGCCGGCCCGGCGGGCCTGGTGGCGTCGCGGTTCACCCGTCGGACGTTAGCCTCAGGCCGACCGGCAGAAACGTGCCTGCTCAGCAGATTCATCCCAACGTGGCGCCTCACCCCGACGCGATGACCGCGCGTCCCGTCCGCGCCGCGCCTGGCCTCGCCTCGGAGCGCAGCGCCGCGCCTCGCCTCGGAGCACCTCGCCCCGCCTCGCCTCGGAGCGCCCAGGAGCGTTCCGAGCCCCGAGAGGCTCGGAGCGGCCCGGGGGCGCGCGCCGCAGCGCTCAGCGCCGGTAGGCGGCCACCGTCACCGAGGCGGTCACCTCGACCGGGTCCGGCAGCGCCGTCAGCGCGGCACCGAGCCGCTCCGGATCGGCGTGCCAGGCGCTGGGCCCCATGCCGACGACGGTGCGCACGTCCTGGGGGTCGAGCCGCAGCGTGAACTCGACCTCCCGCCGCCCCGCCGGCGTCAGGTACGGCCCGAGCTTCTCGTCGATCCGCCGCTGCTTCTCCTCGTCCACCGACAGCAGCCCCAGCGCGTCCACGAGTTCGCCCAGGTGGCGGGCGGTGGGCGAGACCAGCAGCAGCGTGCCGCCGGGACGCAGCACCCGGCGGATCTCCGGCCCATTGCGCGGGGCGAAGACGTTGAGCATGAGCTCGGCGGAGGCGTCGCGCAGCGGCAGCGGGCGCCAGGCGTCGCAGACGACGGCGCCGATCCGTGGGTGCGCCTTGGCGGCGCGGCGCAGCGCGTACTTGGAGATGTCGAGGGCGGCGCCGACCCGGTCGGGCAGGGCGTCGAGGACGTGGGCCAGGTAGTGCCCGGTGCCGGCGCCGAGGTCGGCGACCAGCCCGTCGGGCTCGTCGGCGGGTGCCGCGGCGGCGGCCTCGGCCAGGGCGTCCGCGATGGGCCGGTAGTGCCCGGCCGCGAGGAAGTCCGCACGGGCGGCGACCATCTCGGCGGTGTCCCCGGTGCCGGTGTGGGCGTCGCCGGCGAGGAGGCTGACGTAGCCCTGCTTGGCGAGGTCGAAGCTGTGCCCGGCGGGGCAGCGCAGGCTGCGGTCGTGCCGGGTGAGGGGCTGCGCGCAGAGGGGGCAGGCCAGGTAGCGCTCGATGTCCTGCAGCAACGTTCCGTCTTCTCTCGCCGTACGCCCCGGCGGGTCGGGGCGCCAGCCAGCCTAACGACCCGGGCCGCCCACCGCCCCGGGCCGACCGCGCGCGAAGCGGCCCGGCACCTGGCCCGAAGCCCCGCCCCGCCCCGCCTTCCGCACGCCCCGCCCACCTCCCGTGCCGCCTACCGCCTCTGTCCCTGCCCCTGCCCCTGCCCCGCCAGTGGCCGCGCCCGCTCGGCCGCGACCCGCAGCGCGAGCGCGGCGAGCGCCTCGGGCGCGCCGGGCCTGCCCCGGACCCCCGGGAAGGCGTTGACGTCCACGATGACGGGCTCGGCGGGCCCGTCGAGCAGGTCGACCCCGTACACGTCGAGCCCGAACACCTCACCCACCCGCAGCGCGAGCGCGGCCCGCTCGGCGGGCGGTTCCCAGTCCGCGGCCTGCCCCGGCTCCCCCGACCCGGAGGCGAGCTCGGACCGTCGCCGGGCGGCGAACACCTGCCCGTCGATCACCCACAGCTTCTGGTCCCACCCCGTCCCGGGGACGAACGGCTGGGTGACGACGGGCTCGTCGGCCCAACGCTCGGCGAGCTCGCGGAGCCGGGCCGGGCCGTCGACCCGCGCGACCAGGTCGTGCCGTCGGCTGTGCCGGCTCTTGAGCACGAACGGGTAGGCGGGTGCGGCGAGTTCGCCCAGCAGTCCGCCGGCGGCCGTCGCCGCGAACGGCAGTCCGGCGGCCCGCGCGAGGCCGGCCATCCGCACCCGGTCCTGGCAGAGTTCCGTCGCCGCCGCCGAGTTGACCACCGGCGCGCCCCGGCGCTCCAACGCGCCGGCCAGCGCCAGCGCTCGGGGCGTACGGGCCTTGAGCAGGTAGACGTCGGCGAGCTCCCCGGCCGGCACGAGCCCCTCCGCGGGCGCGGCCTCCCCCGCCGGCCCAAGCCCCTCCGCCTCCGCGGCCTCCCTCGTCGGCCCGGCGGGCGGAACGGCCACCACCTCGTGGCCCCGCTCCACCAGCAGCGCGGCCGTGGCCGCCAGCACCGGGTGCCCCGGATCCCCGGCGATCAGCCCGATCCTCACAGCAAGTCCCCTTCACCGAAGCCCAGTTGGCCCAGTTGCCCGTACGGCGCACCGCCCGCCGACACCAGCGCGGCCGCGGGCCCGCCGGGCACCGAGACGGCCGTCCCGCTGCGTGCGAGCCGCAGCACCGCTTGGGCGACCCGTGCCACGGCGTCCGGCACCTGCCGGAAGCTCGGGAAGTCGTTGATGTCGACCACCACCGGCCCGTCCGGCCCGAGCAGCACGTCGACCCCGTACAGGTCCAGCCCGAAGACCTCGCCGACCTGCGCCACGATCCGCGCGACGCTCCCCGGCAGCGGCACCTGCCGCTCCCGCACGCCCTGCCCGGGGTGCAGCGGGGAGGAACGTTCCGTCGCGAAGAGCTCGCCGTCGACGCAGTACACCTTGAGGTCGGTGCCGGAGTTCGGCACGTACGGCTGCGCGATCAGCAGCCCCTCCCCGACCAGCTCCGGCCCGACCTCCAGCAGGTGGTCGGGGCTGTGCACCAGCCGGACGGCACGCCCGGAGCTACCGTCCGCGGGCTTGACCACCAGCGGGTACTCGGCGGCCGGGATCTCCGCGAGTCGCTCCCACCGCGCGGCGGCGTACGTCATCGGAACCGGCAGCCCGCGGGTGCTGCCGATCACCGCGGCGAGCGCCTTGTCCCGGACACCGCGGATCGAGCGCACGTCGTTCACCGTGGTGAGGCCGACGGCTGCGGCCGCCTCCAGCAGGGTCAGCCCGGGGCCGCCGGAGACGGTCTTGAGCACCCAGGCGTCGTGGCTGCCGGCCCGGACGGCCTCGGAGATCGCCAGCAGCGAGTCCCCGGGGCGCAGCACGTCCACCCGGTGCCCCCACGCGGTGAGCTGACGCGCCACGTCGAGCGGCATGCCGTCGTGCCGGTAGTGTTCCTCCACCAGAAAGCAGAGCCTCATGGGCCTGTCTTCCCCCTTGCCTCGCCGAGTGCAGACGTCCGCCGTCCCCCTCGGCAGAGCTGTAAAAGCATCAGCATGCACGCTGTGTGCGCACAAGATCGCTGCGGACCGGTAAGCGTTCGGCAACAATCGCCGTCCGGGGCGCGACGCACGACCCCCGCCGGCCGGACCGGCACGCCGCGGAGCACGCCGCAAAACCGGTGGCAGGCGCGCCCGGGCCCCTGCTTGGATGCACGCCGTGACTCCTGCCGATCAAGCTCCCGACCGCCCGCTGCTCGACGAGATCGAGCGCTACTACGACGCCGCGCCGCGCAGCTCCGCCCGAGCCGAGGACTTCGGCCCGCTGACCCTCTTCGTCCGCGCGGCGGACACCGGCTGGCACTACTACGCCCGCCCGACGCTCGGCCACGACGGCCCGGCCGCCACCGCCGAGGACGTCCGCCGGGTGCTGGAGCGGCAGCGCGAGCTGGGCGCGCCGGAGGCCTTCGAGTGGGTGGCGGAGCGGAACCCCGCCCTGCGCGCGGCCGTCGAGGCGGCGGGTCTGACGGTGCACGAGCACCCGCTGCTGGTGCTGGGTCCGCAGGACGAGTCGGTTGCGGCACCGATCACGGCGGAGCGGACCGAGGTGCGGGTGCTGGCCGCGGACGCGCCCGAGCTGGCGCAGGCGGTGGCCGTCCCGCACGTGGCCTTCGGCGCCCCGGGTACCGCCATCGGCGCGGCCGGCGCGGACGAACTGGCGGCGAGCACGGCCACGTTGACGGCCGACGGCGGGGTGGCGCGGATCGCGCAGCGGATCTCCGACGGCGTCACCGTGCAGGCCGCCGCATTGGAGGACGGAACCGTCCTGTGCTCCGGCCAGTACAACCCGGTGGGCCCGGTCGGCGAGGTGGTCGGCGTGGGCACCCTGCCCTCCGCCCGTCGGCGCGGCCTGGGGCTCGCGGTCACGGCGGCCCTGGTCGCGCATGCCCGGACCAACGGCGTACGGACGGTTTTCCTGTCCGCCTCCGACGAGGACGTCGCCCGGATCTACCGCCGGGCCGGCTTCCGCCCGTTCGCGACGGCCCTGATCGCGGAGGCAGCGTCACCCCGGGCCTGAGGACCACGGCCGTGCCGCGGGGCGCAGCGAACACGCCCCCCGGCACGGCACGTGGGGACGGCCGGGAACAGGACGCGGACGGCGGGACGGCGCGGACGGCGGTCAGTCGTCGTCCTCGTCCTCCTCGTCCGTACCGCTGACGCCCTCCCCCTCGGCCTCGTCGACCACCCACGCCGCCAGCCGCTCGGAGACGCCGGACACCCCGAGCCGCCCCTCGCGGATGGCCCGGGAGAGGCTGCGCACCTCGCGGGCGGTGGTGGCGATGGTGCAGCCGCTGGCGACGAGGTAGGCGTACGCGACGGCGGTCGCGAAGAGCTCGTTGGTCTTCTCCAGGGCCGGCACCCGGATCAGCTGGTGCATCAGTGCGGCGGCACGGTCCTGCGGTTCGGGGTAGACCGCGATGTCGAATATCTCGGCCTGGTGCCGGGTGACGGCCGCGAGCAGCGAGCCGTAGTCGGTGACCTGCGGATCACCGGGCGTGTACTGCTCGGCGGTCATGAGCAGCCACGAGAGGTCGACCTCCAGGTTCAACGGCGCACGTCCTGGAGGTCGCCCGGCTCCCCGAACTCGGCGAGGAACGCGGTCTCGTACTCCTTCATGAACTGCGCCGCCGCGTCGACGAAGGCGCGTCCGGACTCGCCCATGTCCTGCTGGACCAGGCGCTCGATGTACTGGTTCATGCTGATCCCCTGCTGCTCCGCCCGTTCCCGGGCCATCTCCGCGGTCGTGGCGTCCACGCGGACGTTCAGCTGCTTCTTGGCCATGCCCTTCAAGCTAGCGCCGAAGTGCTAGCACAACAAGGGCGCACGCCCACCGCCCGCACACCTGCCGCACGCCCCCTCGCAACCTCCCAGTCACCGAAACCTTCACCGAAACCTTCACCGAAGCCGTCACCGGAACCTTCACCGGCACCGTCGTCCGAGCCGCGGCCGGAGCCGCCCCGCGACCGTGCGTGGCCGCCCCGCGGTCGTCCGTGGCCGTCCGTGGCCGCGGGGGGACCGCCCATCTTCCATACCCGCCCACCGCCGCCCCACCCCCGGCAGGACGAGCGAGACTTGAAGAGTCCTTCACCATCCGGGACTCTGATCTCCCCTGAGCGTTCCACTGAGCGGCACCGACCGGTGTGGAGGCCGGCAATGACAGCCATGTTCGACCAGGAGCTGCGCGAGCAGCTCGCCCAGGCCCGACGGGACCTCGCGGCGGCGCGGGCCGAAGGGGACGCCGACGGCGTCCAGGCGTACGAGGGCCGGATCGCCTCGCTCCTCCGGCTCGCCTCCCAGCACGGCATCCACCTCCCGCACAGCGTGGACGAGGAGGAGCACAACGAGCCCTGACCGCCCCGTCCCGCGACCACAACCCGCCTGACCCGCCCCAGCCCGGCCCGACCCACGGCCGGCCGGTCCCGACCCGTCCCGACCTGACCGGGCCCGACCAGTGACCACGACCGCCCCACCCCGCCCGGCAACGACGAGGAGGCGGCACCCGCCGAGCGGGCACCGCCTCCTGGGTCCGACCGGTCACCGGTCGAACGGGTCACTCCCCGGTCGGCTCCAGGATCGCCACGCACTCGAAGTGGTGGGTCATCGGGAACAGGTCGAAGGCCCGCAGCGACACCGGACGGTAGCCGCCCTCGCGGAAGAACTTCAGGTCGCGGGCGAGCGCCGCCGGGTCGCAGGCCACGTACGCGATCCGGCGCGCCTCCAGGCCGACCAGGTGCGCGACGGTCTCCCGCCCGGCGCCCGAGCGCGGCGGGTCCAGGACGATCAGGTCGGTCGCCGTGATGCCGGTGCGCGGCAGCAGCGTCTCGACCCGGTCGCACTCGATCCGCACGTTGTCCAGCGCGGCCAGGTTGTGCCGGGCGTCGATCACGGCCTGCTTGGCGGACTCGATGCCGAGCACCGCGCCCTCCTCGCCGACCCGGTCGGCCAGCGCACCCGCGAACAGGCCGACGCCGCAGTACAGGTCGAGCGCGTTCTCGCCCCACTGCGGGTCCAGGCCGTCCAGCACCGCGTCGACCAGGGTGTCCGGCGCCTCCGGGTGGATCTGCCAGAAACCGCCGTTGCTGACCCGCCACGTCCGCCCGGCCGCCCGCTCGCGCACGAAGCTGCGCCCGTGCACCTTGTGCACGTCGCCCTGGTCGTCGATCCGGGCGATCGACACCGGCTTGTCCAGCTCGACCAGCGGCAGCTGGGCGCCGTCGCGCGGGGTCAGCACCACCTGGCGGTCCGAGGAACCGGTCGCGGCGATCACCTCGACGTTCGCCACGCCCGGCCAGTCGCGGGACTCGATGCCCAGCTCGCTGACGCCCTCGGCGGCGATCAGGCAGCGGTCCACCGGCTGCACCTCGTGCGAGCGGTGCTTGCGCAGGCCGACCTTCCCGGTCTCCGGGTCCACCGCGTACTGGACCCGGGTGCGCCAGGCCGGCACCTGTCCGGCCGGGAGCTTGCCGCCGACCGGCTCGACGCTGCCGTCCCAGCCCGCCTCGGCCGGGGTGAGCCCGGCCAGCTTGGCCAGCTGCTCGGTCAGCACCGACGCCTTGAGCTTGCGCTGCCCACCGGGGGTCACGTGCTGCCAGTCGCAGCCGCCGCACTTGCCGGGGCCGGAGAACGGGCAGGGCGCCTCGATCCGGTCCTTGGCGGGCTCCAGGACCTCCACCGCGTCGGCCCGCAGGAACCGCGAGGTGGTGGTGCCGTCGGTCACCTGCACGACGACCTTCTCGCCGGGCAGCGCGTGCCGCACGAACAGCACCCGGCCCTCGTGCCGGGCCACGCAGTGGCCGCCGCCGTGCGCGACCGGGCCGACCTCGACCTCGTACCGCTGTCCGGCCAGCGGCTCCCCGGTCGGCGCCTCGGGCCGCGGCGCCCGCGCGGCGGCGGTGCGCAGCGCCTTGGGCGGCCGCACCGCCTGCTTGCGCGGCGCCTTCCGAGCGGCACCGGCGGCACCGCCCGCAGCGGCACCGGCGGCACCCTTCCCGGCGCCCTTGCCACCCTGGCCCTTGCCGGCGCCCTTCTCGGCAGCGCCCTTCCCCGCGCCCTTCCCCGCCGTGTCCCGGCCCGGCTTCCGGTCCTCCGACGGCACCTGCTCCCCCGGGACGATCGGCGCGGTGCGCGCGGTCAGGCCGTCACGGTCGGTGGCCTCCGGACGGGACGGCCGGCCCCAGCGCGGCCGGGCGACCTGCCCGGGCTGGGAGCCGCCCCGGCGGGAGCCCTTGCCGGAGGAGCCCGAGGAGCGGGGCGGAGTGTTGCGGGTCACTGGGAGGAGTCCTTGCTGAGCTCGGAGGAGTCACCGGCACTCGCACCGGTGGAGACGGAATCCTTCGACTTTACGGCCTTCGGCGCCCGAGGCTCGCCACGCCGGACGGCGCCCGGCGCCGACCAGGCCTTCTGCGGCTTGCGCCGCTCGGAGGATTCCAGCTGCCAGGGCACCGAGGTGACCATCACACCGGGCTTGAACAGCAGGCGCCCCTTGAGCCGCAGCGCGCTCTGGTTGTGCAGCAGGTGCTCGTACCAGTGGCCGACCACGTACTCGGGGATGTAGACCGCGACCACGTCGCGCGGGCTGCTGCGCCGCAGGTTCTTCACGTAGTCCAGGACCGGTCCGGTGATCTCGCGGAACGGCGAGTCCAGCACCTTGAGCGGCACGTCGATGCCGCGCTCGTCCCACTCCTGCCGCAGCGCCGCGGTGTCGGCCGGGTCCACGTTGACCGTGACGGCCTCCAGGGTGTGGGCGCGGGCCAGCTGGGCGTACGCGAGGGCCCGCAGCGCCGGCTTGTGCAGCTTGGAGACCAGCACGATGGCGTGCACCCGGGTGGGCAGCACCACGTCGTCGGGCTCCTCCGCGGCGATGAGCTCCTCGGAGACCCGGTCGTAGTGGCGCCGGATGCCCTTCATCATCACGAACAGCACGACCATCGCCGCGATCGCGATCCAGGCGTGGCCGATCTTGGTGACCAGGACGACGATCAGCACGGCCATGGTCATCACCAGGCCGAAGGCGTTGATCGCCCGGCTGCGCTGCATGCGGCGGCGCTCGGCCGGGTCGGTCTCGGTGCGCAGCAGCCGCGTCCAGTGCCGGATCATCCCGGACTGGCTCATGTTGAACGACACGAACACACCGACGATGTAGAGCTGGATCAGCCGGTTCGGGTCGGCGTCGAACGCGAAGACGAACAGGATCGCCGCGATCGCCAGCAGGATGATGCCGTTGGAGAAGGCCAGCCGGTCGCCGCGGGTGTGCAGCTGGCGGGGCAGGTAGCGGTCCTGGGCCAGGATCGAGCCGAGCACCGGGAAGCCGTTGAAGGCGGTGTTGGCGGCCAGGACCAGGATCAGGCCGGTCACGGCGGCGACGAAGTAGAAGCCGGGCGTGAAGTTGCTGAACACGGCCTCGCTGATCTGGGCGAGCGCGGTCTTCTGGTGGTAGTCGGCGGACGCGCCGCCGAGCTGCTCCGCCGGGTTCTCGGCCATCTGGACGCCGGTCAGGCGGGCCAGCCAGATGATGCCCATGAACATCACCACGGCGATGCTCGCCATCATCAGCAGCGTGGTCGCGGCGTTCTTGCTCTTGGGCTTGCGGAAGGCCGGCACGCCGTTGGAGATCGCCTCCACACCGGTGAGCGCGGCACAGCCGGAGGAGAACGACTTCAGCAGCAGGAACACCAGGGCGAATCCGGCCACCGACTCGTTGCCGGGGGTGGGGGTGAGGGTGAAACCGGCGCTCTCGGCGGGCATGTCCTGGCCCAGCACGAAGTGCCGGAAGAACCCGAAGCCGACCATGCCTATGACGCCGATCATGAAGGCGTAGGTGGGAATGGCGAAGGCGGTTCCGGATTCGCGCACACCGCGCAGGTTCATGCCCATCAGCACGACGACCACGATCACCGACAGCGTCAGTTCGTGGCCCCGCAGCGCGGGGACGGCGGACACGACGTTGGCGACGCCCGAGGTGGTGGACACGGCCACGGTGAGCACGTAGTCGACCATCAGCGCGCTGGCGACGACCAGACCGGCGGCCGGCCCGTGGTTGACGGTCGCGACCTCGTAGTCACCGCCACCACTGGGGTAGGCGTGCACGTTCTGCCGGTACGAGGCGACCACGGCGAGCATCACGATCGCCACGACGACGCCGATCTGCCAGGAGAAGTGGATCGCCGAGACGCCCGCGACGGAGAGGGTGAGCAGGATCTCCTCGGGGGCGTACGCGACCGAGGAGAGCGCGTCCGAGGCGAAAACGGGTAGCGCGATCCGCTTCGGTAGCAGCGTTTCACCGAGCTTGTCGCTGCGCAGCGCGCGCCCGATCAGGATGCGTTTCGGGAGGTCTTTCGGCATAGGCACGTTAAGGAATCGTAGGGGCTCCCCGGTCAAGGCTCCGCCGTTTGTCCCCCCCTTCGTCGCGACTGCGTTCTACGGACCGGCTAGCGTGTCGGATACGAGTCGGTGGGCAACACTCGGGTTGTGAGGTGTTGCCGGGGCCGGCGCCCCACGAGAACGCTCGCCCCGGACGACCGGGCGGGAAAGGGAGATGAACGGTGTTTGCGCAGGTCAGTACCCCGACGGAACGGGTGAGGTAGCGCCGGTGCACATCGTCATCATGGGCTGCGGCCGCGTGGGCTCGGCCCTCGCGAGAGCGCTGGAGAAACAGGGCCACTCGGTGGCCGTGGTCGACCAGGACCCGACCGCCTTCCGCCGACTGGGCGCCGGGTTCAACGGGCGCCGGGTCACCGGTGTCGGCTTCGACCAGGACACCCTGCGCGAGGCGGGCATCGAGGAGGCCGGCGCGTTCGCCGCGGTCTCCAGCGGCGACAACTCCAACATCATCGCCGCGCGGGTGGCCCGGGAGAACTTCGGCGTCGAGAACGTCGCCGCCCGGATCTACGACCCCCGCCGCGCCGAGGTGTACCAGCGCCTGGGCATCCCGACCGTGGCGACGGTCCGCTGGACCGCCGACCAGATGCTGCGCCGGCTGCTGCCGAGCGGCGCCGAGCCGCTGTGGCAGGACCCGAGCGGCGGCGTGCAGCTGGCCGAGGTCGCGTACGACCCGCGCTGGATCGGCCACCGGTTCGGCGAGCTGGAGGAGGCCTCCGGCGCCCGGGTGGCGTTCGTCACCCGACTCGGCGAGGGCATCCTGCCCACGCCGCAGATGGTGGTGCAGGAGGGCGACCTGGTGCAGGTGATGCTGCGCCGGGCCGACCTGACGGCCGTCGAGGCCGCGTTCGCGCAGGGGCCGAAGGAGGAGGGTCACTGATGCGGGTCGCCATTGCCGGGGCCGGTGCCGTGGGCCGCTCGATCGCGGGCGAGCTGCTGGAGAACGGCCACGAGGTCCTGCTGATAGACAAGAACCCGAACTCCATCTCGGTGGAGCGGGTGCCGATGGCGGAGTGGCTGCTGGCCGACGCCTGCGAGATCACCTCGCTGGACGAGGCCGCCCTGCAGCGCTGCCACGTGGTGATCGCCGCGACCGGCGACGACAAGGTCAACCTGGTCGTCTCGCTGCTCGCCAAGACCGAGTACGCGGTGCCGCGGGTGGTCGCCCGGGTGAACAACCCCAAGAACGAGTGGCTCTTCAACGAGTCCTGGGGCGTGGACGTGGCCGTGTCCACGCCGCGTCTGATGTCCGCCCTGGTCGAGGAGGCCGTCAGCGTCGGCGACCTGGTCCGCCTGATGCGCTTCAGCCAGGGCAACGCCAACCTGGTCGAGCTGACCCTGGCCTCCGACACCGAGCTGGTCGGCACCCGGGTCGGCGACGTGGCCTGGCCGCCGGACACCGCGCTGGTGACGATCATCCGCGAGGGCCGGGTGCTGGTGCCGGGCAAGGACGACACCCTGGAGGGTGGCGACGAGCTGCTCTTCGTCGCCGCGCAGGAGCGCGAGGAGGAGCTGGAGGAGCTGCTGTCGGCCACCACCGGCGCCCAGTGACGACGGAACCACGGCCGAGGGCCCGCACCCGGATGGGTGCGGGCCCTCGGCCGTGTGCGGAGGCGGCTACTTCGCCGACTCCTCCTCCTCGTCGTCGTCCAGCTGCGCCTTGATCGGCGGCGGCGCCTTCAGCAGGATCTGCCAGGTGACGTACATCGCCAGCAGCATCGGCGGGATGCCCAGGGCGACCTTCAGCCAGCCCAGCAGGTTGACGTTGTGGGTGAAGTACAGCGGGAAGAGGATCACCGGCTTGAGGCCCATGATCACCACCCAGGCCCAGGTCGCCCTGGTGTAGGCGGCGAGCCGGCCCGGGTTCTCCTTGCGCCAGGTGAACATCTCGCCGGTGATCGGGCCGAGCATCACACCGATCATCGGCCAGCGCACCAGCGCGGAGGTCGCCAGGGCGATGCAGTAGCCGACGTTCCAGAGCAGGCCGGGCAGGTAGAAGTCCTCGGCCCGGCCGCTCTTCATCGAGATCCAGGCGCCGAGCGCGACGCCGAACACCCCGCTGAAGGCGTGCTGGATGGTCTCCCGCTTCGCCAGCCGGGCCACCACGAACAGCGCGCTCAGGCCGAGCGCGGCCCACGCCGAGGTGCTGACCTGGTGGGTGAGGTTGTACGTGACGATGAAGACCAGGCCGGGCAGCGTCATGTCGATCATGCCGCGCACGCCGCCGAAGGCCTTCAGGACGGTGTCGGCGGCCTCCTTGGAGGCGGCCTGACGGGCGGCCTCCTCGGCCTTGCGGGCGGCGTCCCGGGCCGCCGCGTCGTGGGACAGGTCGAGCTGGGCGGCATCGCCGCCGGGCTGGTTGCTCACGCTCATTCGCTCCCGTGTCCGACCGGACGCAGCTCGTAGCGGGGGTTGAACAGCACGCGGCGCCCGCGCGCGTGACCGATCCGGCCGCTGGCGACCAGCCTGCGGCCGGGCTCTATGCCCGCGATCGAGCGACGGCCGAGCCAGACCACGTCCAGGGCCTCGGTGCCGTCGAAGAGTTCGGCCTCCAGGGCCGGCACCCCGGCCCGCGGGCGCAGCGTCACCGTGCGCAGCGTGCCCGCGACGGTGACCAGGGCGCGGTCCGCGCAGCCGGCGATCGGCGTGCACCCCGACTCCGCGGCGCTCTCCTGGCGCAGGTCCTCGGCCTCCAGCTCCTCGGTCGAGGAGGTCAGCCGGCTGAGCATGCGGCGGAACCGCCCCTGCGGCTGGCCGCTGCTGTTGTCACCACTCATGTCGGAAGGGTACCGGTTTCCGGGCCCCCGGCGGCAGGTCGTTCAGCCGCCGGGGGCAACGGCGGTCAGCTCTCGAACCGGTATCCCATTCCCGGTTCGGTGATGAAGTGGCGCGGGTGCGAGGGGTCGCGCTCCAGCTTCCGACGCAGCTGGGCGAGGTAGACCCGCAGGTAGTTGGTCTCGGTGCGGTAGGCGGGGCCCCACACCTCCTGGAGCAGCTGGGTCTGGCTGACCAGTCGCCCGGCGTTGCGGACGAGCACCTCCAACAGGTGCCACTCGGTCGGGGTGAGCCGCACGTCCGCGCCGTCCCGGTTGACCTTCTTGGCGGCGAGGTCGACGGTGAAGCTCTCGGTGACGACCAGCGAGTCCGCCTCCCCGGCCACCGGCTCGGCCCGCCGCACCGCGGCCCGCATCCGGGCGAGCAGCTCGTCCATGCCGAACGGCTTGGTGACGTAGTCGTCGGCACCGGCGTCCAGGGCCTCGACCTTCTCGTCCGAGGCGTGCCGGGCCGACAGCACGATGATCGGCACCCGGGTCCAGCCGCGCAGGCCCCGGATCACCTCGACCCCGTCCATGTCGGGCAGGCCCAGGTCGAGGACGACCACGTCCGGGTGGCGGGCCGCGGCCAGCTCCAGGGCGCTCGCGCCGTCGTGGGCCGCGTCCACCTCGTACTTGCGGGCCTTGAGGTTGATCACCAGCGCGCGGACGATCTGCGGTTCGTCGTCCACGACGAGGACCCGGGTCATTTACGGGCTCCGCCTTTCAGGGCTGTCGGACTTGGGGCTGTCGGACTTGGGGGCTGTGGAACTGGCGTGCGGCTACTTCGTGCGGCACGGGCGGCGGGCGGGCCGCCGGCTCTCATGTGATCAGCTCCGAGAGCGGACCGCTCCCGTCGCCGTGCGGCTCACCCGGCTCCTCCGGCTCCGGCGGCCGTTCGACGGCCGGCAGGCTGACCACCATGGTGAGTCCGCCGCCCGGGGTGTCCTCGGCGGTGACGCTACCGTCCATCGCCTCGACGAAACCGCGCGCCACCGCGAGCCCGAGGCCCACCCCGGCGCCGCGCGGCGCGTCCCCGTAGCGCTGGAACGGCGCGAAGATCTTCTCCTTCGCGTCCTCGGGCACGCCCGGCCCGCGGTCGACGATCCGCAGCTCGACCCGGCCCGGCATCCCCGGCTGCTCCAGCGCGTCGGCCTTGACCAGCACCTTGACGCCGTCCGGGCTGTACTTGACGGCGTTCTCCACCAGGTTGGCCAGCGAGCGCTCCAGCAGCCCGCCGTCGGCCCGGATCATCGGCAGCGTCTCCGGGACGTCCAGGCGGACGGACTCCGGCGGCACCCCGCCGAGCGCGAACGGCACCACCTCGTCCAGGTCGGTCTCCTGGATCAGCGGGGTGACCGTCCCGGTCTGCAGCCGGCTCATGTCGAGCAGGTTGTTGATCAGGTGGTCCAGCCGGTCGGCCCCGGCCTCGATCCCGGCGAGCAGTTCGGCCTCGTCCTCCGGGTCCCAGTCGACGTCCGCCGCACGCAACGAACTCACCGAGGCCTTGATCCCCGCCAACGGGGTGCGCAGGTCGTGCGAGACGGCGGCCAGCAGGGCGGTCCGGATCCGGTTGCCCTCGGCCTCCCGGCGGGCCGAGGCGGCCTCCCTGGCCAGTCGGCGGCGCTCCAGCACCACCGCGGCCTGCGCGGCGAAGGCCCCGAGCAGCCGCCGGTCCGCACCGGGCAGCACCCGGCCGCGCAGCACCAGCGCCAGGCTGTCGCCGACCGGGACGTCCACGTCGGCCTCCTCCGGCCGCTCCGGCGGCCGCGGCCCGGCAGTGGCCACCGGCACCCAGGGGCCGAGCGGATCCGGACGCTCCAGCAGCGCGGCGCTCTCCTGCCCGAAGGTCTCCCGGACCTGCTCCATCAGCGCGGTCAGGACCCCGTCCCCGTTCGGCGCGCCCCGCAGCACCGTGCCGGCCAGCGCGCTGAGCGTCTGCGCCTCGGTCTGGCTGCGGGCCGCCTGGTGCGTCCGCCGGGCCGCCAGGTCCACCACGGACGCCACCGAGATGCCGACGATGGTGAATATGGCCACCGCCATGATGTTCTGCGGCTCGTTGATCGTGAAGGTGTGCAGCGGCGGCGTGAAGTAGTAGTTCAGCACCGAGGAGCCGACCAGCGCCGAACCGACCGCCGGCAGCAGCCCGCCGACCAGCGCCGCGCACACGGTCAGCGACAGGAACAGCAGCATGTCGGTGGAGAGCCCCAGGCCGCCGATCGCCGTCAGCACGATCGCCAGCACCGGCGGACCGGCCAGGCCGATCAGCCAGCCGGCGACGGTGCGGGTCCGGCCCAGGTCGGTGGTCCGGCGGACGGGAATCCTGCCGCGTCCGTGCCCGGCGTGCTCGTGGGTGACCATGTGGACGTCGATGTCCCCGGCCTCCCGGGTCACCGTGGTGCCGACGCCCGGCCCGTACAGGTACTGCCAGCCGGGCCGGCGGCTGGTGCCCAGCACGATCTGGGTGGCGTTCACACCGCGGGCGAAGTCCAGCAGCCCGCCGGCCGGGTCGTCGCCCAGCACGGCGTGGAACGAGCCGCCGAGGCTCTCCACCAGCGCCCGCTGCTCGATCAGCGTCTGCGGCGAGCCGGGGCCGACCAGGCCGTCCGAACGGGATATGTGCACGGCGAGCAGCTCACCGCCGGAGACCCGGGCCGCGATCCGGGCCGCCCGACGGATCAGCGTCGCCCCCTCGGGCCCGCCGGTCAGGCCGACCACGATCCGCTCCCGGGCCTGCCAGGTGCCCTCGATGCCCTGCTCGGCCCGGTACTTCTGCAGGTACTCGTCCACCCGGTCGGCGGTCCAGAGCAGCGCCAGCTCGCGCAGCGCGGTCAGGTTGCCCGGGCGGAAGTAGTTGGCGAGCGCGGCATCGATCTTCTCCGGCGCGTACACGTTCCCGTGCGCCAGCCGTCGCCGCAGCGCCTGCGGGGACATGTCGACGAGCTCGATCTGATCGGCCCGCCGGACCACCTCGTCCGGGACGGTCTCGCGCTGACGCACCCCGGTGATGCCGGCCACGGCATCGCCCAGCGACTCCAGGTGCTGCACGTTGACGGTGGAGATCACGTCGATCCCGGCCGCCAGCAGCTCCTCGACGTCCTGCCAGCGCTTCTCGTTGCGGCAGCCGGGGACGTTGGTGTGAGCCAGCTCGTCCACCAGCGCCACCTGCGGACGGCGGGCGAGGACGGCATCCAGGTCCATCTCGGAGAACCTCGCGCCGCGGTGCACCACCTGCTGCCGCAGCACGACTTCCAGCCCGGCGACCATGTCCGCGGTACGCCGGCGGCCGTGGTCCTCGACGAACGCCACCACGACGTCCGTGCCGCGTTCGTGCCGCCGGTGCGCCTCGGCGAGCATGGCGTACGTCTTGCCGACCCCGGGGGCCGCCCCGAGGTAGATGCGCAGCCTGCCTCGTCCCATGAGCACCATTCTTGATCCGGCCATGCCCGGGAGCCACCCCCGGACACCTGTTCCCCCTCCCTTCGAGACTACGGCGTGAGCAGCGATTTTCCGCTGATCAGTCCACCGATCGGGCGGTTTTAGCGACATATTGACGGTGGACCAGCCACTCGGCGGGGGTCACTCGGAGGTCACATGGGGTTCGCACGGGGTCACTCGACAGGGAGCCGGCCGGCTTCCGGGGAACGATCCGGGAAAGCACGCCGGGAGAAAGTCCCGGGAAACGCGAAGAACCCCCATCCGGAATCCGGATGGGGGTTCTTCAGCAATGATTGTTCGGCGGCGTCCTACTCT
>NZ_JBEOUW010000057.1:0-53605 GCF_040303045.1 Kitasatospora sp. NPDC096140 | reverse complement strand
ACGCCCTCCCGATCGGCCGGCCCGGAGCCCGTCCCCGGGCCCCGGGCCGGCCCGTCCGGTCAGCCGAGGGCGGGGATGTCGTGCGTGGCGCAGTGGATCCCGCCGCCGCCGGCCGCGATCGCGTCGATCTTCACCGGGACGATCTCCCGGGTCGGGAAGTACTGCTTCAGGATCTGCTGCGCCCGGTCGTCGGCCCGGGCGTCGCCGAACTTCGGCAGGTAGACGCCCTTGGTGCCGATGTAGAAGTTCATGTACGAGGAGACGAAGGCGTCACCGCGGCCGGTGATCTTGTCCGGGTCGGGCTGCTGGAGCTCGACCACCTGCAGCTTCTTGCCGGTCGCGTCGGTGGCGTCCTTGAAGACGGCGCGGGCCTGGTCGGCGGAGCGGGACCAGACGTCCGCCGGGGTGCCGGGGAAGGCCTGGTCGAGCAGCACCACCCCGGGCGCGGCGAAGCGGGTCAGGCAGTCGACGTGGGCGTCGGTGATGTCCTTGCCCTTGACGCCGGCCAGCCAGATCACCTTGGTCACGCCGAGGAGCCGCTTCAACTCCGCCTCGATCTGGTCCCGGCTCATGCCCGGGTTGCGGTTGTCGTTGACGACGGAGCTCTCGGTCACCATCAGGGTGCCCTGGCCGTCGGTCTCGAAGGAGCCGCCCTCGGCGACCAGCCGGGTCTCGATCCGCTCGACGCCGTACTTCTCCAGCACCGTGCGGGCGACCTTGGAGTCGTTGCCGCGCTGCTGCTTGCCGCCCCAGCCGTTGAAGTTGAAGTCGACGCCCTTGACCGTGCCGCCCTCCTCGACGAACACCGGCAGGGTGTCCCGGGCCCACAGGTCGTCGACGGCGATCGGCACCACCTCGACCGCCGAGCCGCAGGCCTTCTGAGCGGCGTCCTTCTGCTCGGGCCGGGCCATCAGCACGACCGGCTCGCGGGCGGCGATGGCCTGGGCCAGGCCGGCCACGTCCCGGCGGACGTCGGCGAGCTGGTCGCCCCAGACGTTCTCGGAGGCGGGCCAGGACATCACGGTGCGCAGGTGCTTGTCCCACTCGGCGCCGAAGCGGCGCACGCCGGGGGTGCCGCCGGGCCGGGTGGGCGGCACGGCACCGGTCGGGTCCTCGATGTCGTTGGGGTCGCAGGCGGTGAGGCCCAGCGCGAGGGCGCCGACACCGGCGCCGACGCCGGCGAGGTTGCGGATCAGGGTACGGCGGGACACGGCGTTGGTCATGCGGGAACTCCAGCGGGGTCGGGGTGGGTGGACTCGTGCGGGCTCGTGCGGGTTCGTGCGGCAGGTCGGGGCAGGGCAGGGCAGGGCAGGGGAGTGGCTACGGCGGTGGCTACGGCACCGGCTCGTGCATGGTCGAGCAGTGGATGCCGCCGCCCCCGGCCATCAGGCGGTCGACGTCGATCTGGACCACCTCGCGGCCGGGGAAGGCCGAGGCGAGGGCGTCCCGGGCGGCGGCGTCCTTGTACGCGTCGCCGAACTGGGTCGTGATCACGCCGCCGTTGACGAGGTGGAAGTTGAGGTAGGAGTCGACGAACTTGGAGCTGCGGGAGCGGACGGTGTCCGGGCCGTGCACGGGGATGACCTGCAGGCGGCGCCCCCGGGCGTCGGTGGCGGCGGAGAGGATCGCGAACTGCTCGCGGGCGTCCCGGGCCCAGGCGTCGTTGCGGTCCGCCGGCGGCAGCTGCACCATCACCACGCCGGGGCGGACGAACCGGGAGGTGACGTCCACGTGGTCGTCGGTGATGTCCTGGCCCTTGATGCCCGGCAGCCAGATCATGGTGTCCGCGCCGTAGGCCTCCAGGACGGCCTCCTCGATCTCGTCCCGGCTCATGCCGCGGTTGCGGTTCTTGTTGACCAGGCTGCTCTCGGTGGCCATCACGGTGCCGTCGCCGTCGGTCTCGATGGCGCCGCCCTCGCCGACGAAGTCCGCGTAGGTGTGGCGCAGGCCGCGGCGGGTGGCGATCAGCTCGGCGGCCCGGGCGTCGTCGTGGTGCACCTGCTTGTTGCCCCAGCCGTTGAAGTTGAGGACCACGGCGTCCAGGCCGCCGTACCCGTCCCGGCGGAACACCGGCGCGATGTCGCGCATCCACAGGTCGTCGGTGGGGACGGCGGTGATCACCTCCACCCCGTTGCCGCACCAGGACTGGGCCTTGCCGGCCGTCCAGTCGTCGGGGGCGCACATGACCACCGGCTCGAACTCGGCGATCGTACGGGCGATCAGGGCGATGTCCTCCTGGACGCCGCCCAGGCGCAGTCCCCACACCCCCCGGCGGGAGGGCCAGGACATCCAGGTCCGCGCGTGCGGGACGTCGTCCGCCGGCACCCAGGGGTAGGGCTGCTCGGCGGAACGGTCATCGCGGTAGTGGGTCATGAGGGTCTCCAGATCGTGCGACGGTGCCGGGGAGGGTGCGGGCCGCGTGGTCCACTCTTCGCGCCGCGACGTACCGGCGCACCACGGACGGCGCGGACCGGCGGCAGCACCCTGCCTGCGGACTCAGGCTTACATTGACTGAAAAATCAGTCAAACCCGCGAGCGTGCCATGACGGATCCTTGACGGGAGCGGTGCGGAGCGTGACGTCCGCCGTCGGTTCCGTGCGGAATCCGCACGGAACCCCCACGGATCAGGAGCCGGTCAGGAGCCGAGCCGGGCCACTTCGGCCTCGATCGCGTCGGCCATCAGCGTCCGGGCGTGCGCCAGCGGGAGGCTGCCGCTCAGCCAGCGGGTGCTCAGCCCCTCCAGCAGCGCCGTCAGCCGCTCCGCCGCGCCGGCCAGCGCGACCGCCGAGGCCATCGGCCGGACGACCCCGAGCAGTTCGGCGATCTCCTGCACCCACACCCGGGTGGCCCGTGCCAGGTCCTCGCGCAGGGTCTCGTCGAAGACCGCGCTCGCCCGCAGCTCGCCCCAGGCCGTGCTGTTCTCCCGTACCTCGACGGTGTCCTGGAGTTCCAGCAGCAGCGTCTGCTCCAGCTCCTCGCGCGCCGTCAGCGGCGGGGCGTCCGGGGCGCGGTCGGTCGTGTAGCGCTCCGCCCGGTCGTTGATGAACTCCAGCGTCTGACGGAGGATCCCGGTGCGGTCCTTGAAGTGGTAGTAGATGAGCGCGGTCGAGACGCCCGCCTCCGCGGCGAGCTCCTCCACCCTCAGTCCGCGCACCCCGCGGCGGGCGATCACCCGTGCCGCGGCTTCCAGGATCGACGTTTTACGACTGGCCACGGTGCACCACCTTACCGGGGCGCGCCGACGTGATCGGCTCCGCGGTCTGAGGTACCGGTCAGTAGGACTTCGGCTCGGGGTCAGCCGGGTGGCGGGGCGGCGGGGTCAGCCGGCGGTGGCGCGGGTGCGGGCGCCGGTCGGGCGGGGCCAGCTGTGGTGGTTCCGGTCGATGACGTAGTGGTGGTCGTGCTGCCAGGCGCCGCCGGCGGTCGCGTGCGCGTCGGCGAGATGGGGGTGCCCGGCGGGCAGGTCGGTGTGCAGGTGTTCCAGGGCCCCGGGGTCGCGGGACGGCCACAGGGCGGTGGCCGCCGTCGCGGCGGCCAGGGCGAGCAGGCCCAGGACGACGGCGGTGACCGGAAGCCCCGCGCCGGCGGCCAGCCACCCGGCGAGCGGGTAGGTGAGCAGCCAGCAGGCGTGCGAGAGCGAGAACTGGGCGGCGAAGGCCGCGGGCAGGTCGGCGTCGGCGGCCGAGCGGCGGATGAGGCGCCCACCGGGGGTGAGCACGGCCGAGCTCCCGGCGCCGACGAGGGCCCAGGCGGCGAGCAGGCCCAACCACGTCCCGGTCCCGGCCGGGGCGGCGGAGATCGCGGTGACGGCGGCGAGGACGGCCGGCAGGGCGAAGGCGGCGGGCAGCATGACGGCCCGGTCGCCGAGCCGGCCCAGGACGCGGGGCAGCAGGACCGCGGCGAGCATCGAGCCGGCCCCGTAGGCGCCCAGCGCGAGCGAGACGGCCCCGGCCGGGCGGTGGAAGTGGTCGCGGACGACGTTGACCGTGTCGACGAACACGATCGCGCCGGCGGCCGCGACCGCGAGGTCGAGGGCGAGCAGGGCGCGCAGCCGGGGGGTGGCCCGGAACAGCCGGGTGCCGAAGGCGGCCTTGGCGTACACGCCGTCGGCCCGCCCGGTCGGCGCCGGCTCGATCGGAGCGGGTTTGGGCAGGACCGTGGAGACCACCAGGGCGGCGGAGGCGAGGAAGCCGACCGCCGTCCCGGCGAACAGCCAGTCGTACGGGACCGCCGTCAGCAGGAGCGCGGCGAGGGCGGGGCTGAACAGCGACTCCAGGTCGTACGCGAGCCGGGACATCGACAGGGCGTCGGTGTAGTCGCGCTCGGCGGGCAGGACGTCCGGAACGGTGGCCTGGAAGGTCGGGGTGAAGGCGGCCGAGGCGGCCTGGAGCAGGAGGATCAGGAGGTAGACCTGCCAGACGCGGTCGACGAACGGCAGGGTCAGTGCGACGCACGCCCGGGTGAGGTCCATCGCGACCATCAGGGCCCGCCTGGGTATCCGGCCGGCGAGCGCGCCGGCCAGTGGTGCGACGGCGACGTAGGCGACCATCTTGATCGCCAGCGCGGTGCCGAGGACGGCCGAGGCGTCGTCGCCGGCGATCCGGTACGCCAGCAGGGACAGTGCCACCGTGGCCAGTCCGGTGCCGACCAGGGCCACGACCTGGGCGGTGAAGAGGTGGCGGTAGGCGCGGTTGCGCAGGACGGACAGCATGGGCGCTCCTGCCCCGTCCCGGTCGCCGGTGGGGGTGGTCGGTGGGTGCGTGCTCCCATCATAGGAACACGTGCGTACCTGTGCACCTATTCATCGGACGTCCGCCCGGACTCCGCGGTCCGCGCGCCTGCGCCCGGCTCGCGCCCGGCTCGCGCGGCTCAGTCGTGCGGCGGCAGGTGGCCGATCTGGTGGTCGGCGACGTTCAGCGCCTCGTCCACGAGCCGGCGCAGATGGCCGTGGCGCAGCGAGTAGACGACCCGTCGCCCCTCCTTGCGGGTGCCGACGAGGCCGGCGAGCCGGAGCTTGGCCAGGTGCTGGCTGACGGACGGCCGGGCGGCGCCGGTCGCCTCGGTCAGCGTGGTCACGTCCGCCTCGCCCCGGCCGAGCCGCTCCAGCAGCGCCAGCCTGGTCCGGTCGGCCAGCAGCGTCAGGACGGACGCGGCGACGTCCAGGCGCTGCTCGGCCCGCTGCTGCGAGCGGTGCGCATCTGCCAGGTGGGTGCCGGTGCTCATCCGCTCATCGTAGGGCGTTTCGTGCGCACATGCGTACCTTTGGCAGATGGTTCGTCGACGGAGTCCCGAGGGGCGGGCCCGCGGTGGCGGCGGGCGACAGGGCCGGACCGCCGTGAGAGGGTCGTCGCATGGAACAGCGCGTACTCGGCCGCACCGGTCGGCCCGTCTCGATCGTCGGACTCGGCACCTGGCAGCTCGGCGCGGACTGGGGTGACGTCCGGGAGGAGGACGCCCTCGCCGTGCTGGAGGCCTCCGTGGAGGCCGGCGTCACGCTCTTCGACACCGCCGACGTCTACGGCGACGGCCGCAGCGAGCGCCTGATCGGCCGCTTCCTGAAGGACCGCCCGGACGCGGACGTGTTCGTCGCCACCAAGTTCGGCCGCCGGGTCGAGCAGCGGCCCGAGCACTACCACCTCGCCAACTTCCGTGCCTGGGCCGACCGTTCACGGGCAAACCTGGGCGTGGACCGGCTCGATCTGGTCCAGCTGCACTGCCCGCCGACGCCCGTGTACTCCTCGGACGAGGTCTTCGACGCCCTGGACACCCTGGTCGCGGAGGAACGGATCGCCGCGTACGGCGTGAGCGTGGAGACCTGCGCGGAGGCGCTGACCGCGATCGCGCGCCCCGGTGTGGCGAGCGTGCAGATCATCCTCAACGCCTTCCGGCTCAAGCCGTTGGAGCAGGTGCTGCCCGCCGCCGAGGCGGCCGGGGTGGGGATCCTGGCCCGGGTGCCGCTCGCCTCGGGGCTGCTCTCGGGCCGCTACAGCGAGCGCACCGTGTTCCCGCCCGACGACCACCGCACCTACAACCGCCACGGCGAGGCCTTCGACCAGGGCGAGACCTTCTCCGGCGTGGACTTCGCGACCGGTGTCGAGGCTGCGGCGGAGTTCGCCGCGCTCGCGCCGGCGAGCGCCACCGCCGCGCAGACGGCGCTGCGCTGGATCGTCCAGCAGCCGGGGGTGACGACGGTGATCCCCGGTGCCCGCAACGTGGCGCAGGCCCGGGCCAACGCGGCCGCCGCCGAGCAGGCGCCGCTGCCGTCGGCCACCCTGGCGGCCGTCCGGGAGCTGTACGACCGCCGGATCCGCCCGCAGGTGCACGACCGCTGGTGACACCGCCGCCGCCCGTACGGGCGTGCTGCGGGGGCGCGAGGCAGCGTGCCGCGCCCCGCCCGCACGTCCGTACGCCCGGCGGGCGCTGTCCGCAGGCCTGGGCACCCGGCCCCCGCTCTGGGACCGTGACGCCGACGGTTCGGTGGCACGGAGGGGGCACCGCATGGCACGGCGCTGGCTGGTGACGGGCTGTTCGTCCGGGCTGGGGCGGGCGCTGGCCGCCGCCGCGGCCGAGGCCGGGGACACCGTGGCGGCCACCGCCCGCAAGCCCGCCGACCTGGCGGAGCTGCACCGGTGCCACGGCGGCCGGATCCTGCCGCTGGCCCTGGACGTCCGGGACGCCGAGCAGTGCCGGAGCACCGTCGCCGACGCGGTGGACCGGCTCGGCGGCCTGGACGTCCTGGTGAACAACGCCGGCAACGGCGTGTTCGGCACGGTCGAGGAGGTCGGCGACGAGGAACTGCGGGACCAGCTGGAGACGCTGGTGGCCGGCCCCTGGCGGCTGGCCCGGCTCGCGCTGCCGGTGATGCGCGCCCAGGGCGGCGGGCACATCCTCAACGTCTCCTCACTGGCCGGCCGGATGTCCTTCCCCGGCCTGGCCGCGTACGTCACCGGCAAGCACGCGCTGGAGGGCATGACGCAGGCCCTGGCGGCCGAGGCCGCGCCGTTCGGCGTCCGGGTCGCCGCCCTGGAGCCCGCCGGCTACGCCACCCGCTACGGCACCTCGCTCACCGACGCCGCGGACCGCTCCCCGCTCTACCGCGACGCCACCGACCCGATGCGCGAACAGCTGCGCGGGATGGCGCAGTTGCCGACGGTGGGGCGCCCCGAGGAGTTCGCCCGGGACGTCCTGCGGATCGTCGCCGCCGACGGCCCGCTGCCGGTGCGCATCCCGGTGGGTCCGGGGAGCCTGGACTACGTCGCGGCGGCCGTGCGGGCCGCGGCGGAGGAGCTCGCCGCCGTCCGCGCCCTGGTGGACGAGTCGGCGTCGGCGGCCGGCTGACGGCTCCGGACGGCCCGGCCAGCCCGGCTGCGAACGGCCCGGCTGCGGACGGCCTGGCGCGCGGCGGCCGGTCGCCGACCCGGGGGCCGGCGACCGACCGTCAGCACGCGTTCCCGGCCGTCAGGCGAGCACCTTCGCCTTGGCGCGCAGGAACTCCTCCTCGGTGATGTGGCCCTTCTCCTTGAGCTCGGCCAGCCGCGCCAGCTCGTCGACGTGGGCGCCCGGCCCCGAGGTGTCGGAGGCCGTCTCCCGGATGTAGGTGCGGAAGTCCTGCTCCGCCTCGGTCGCCCGCTGGACCTCGCGCTGCCCCATGCCCTGGCCCCGGGCGATCAGGTACACGAACACGCCCAGGAACGGGAGGAAGATGAGGAACACGCTCCAGCCCGCCTTGCCCCAGCCGCCCACCGTGTCGTCGCGGAAGAGGTCCCCGAAGACGCGGAACAGCAGGAAGAACCAGAGGATCCACAGGAAGAGCCACATGGTCGTGAAGAAGATGTCGAGCAACGGGTAGTCCACCACAGGCCTCCTGACGTCGACGGTCCGCCCCGGGAGCCGGGGCGGGCGCGTACTGGGCTGAGCGGAGGCGTCCGGGCGGTCACCCGGACGCCCGAGCCCGGGTGGGAACCCGGTGACGCTCCTTACCGTCCATGTACGCGCCCGCAGCCCGTCCGGGCATCACCCGGACCGGGTGAGTCCGCCCCGGGGCGGCCCCCGACCGGCGGGGTTATTCTGCGGCTGATGGGCGGAACGGAGAGCGCACGGCAACGACCCGGCCTGGTGGCACTGCTGCGGACGGTCCGGGCGGACCCCGCCCGCATGCCCGAGCGCCTGGCCGTCTTCGCGGTGGAGTTCCTGGGCCCCCAGGCGGCCGACACGGCGGCGCGGGCACACGCGTCCGAACGGGCGGGGACGAGCCGGGCGGAGGTCACCGAGCAGGTCATCGGCCGGGGCGTGCACCGGTCGGTGGTGGAGGGTTCCTTCCTCGGCGGCCCCTTCATCCTCCTGCTGCCGGTCGCGTTCGTCGCCGCGCTGCTCGCCCAGCTGCAGATGGTGCTGGAGCTGGGCGCCCTGGCCGGCCGCGACCCCCGGGGTGACGACGCGGCGGTCGAGGTGCTGCTGGTGCAGGGGGTCTACTCGACGCCCGCGGAGGCCAGGGCGGCCCTGCGGAAGGCGGTCCGGGCCGAGGCGGAGGAGGATGCCGAGGCGGCGTTCGGGGGCGAGACCGCGCCCAAGGGCTCCTGGTGGTCCGTCGTCCGCCGACAGGCGTACCTGATCGGCCTGGTGACCCCCGATGACCCGAGCCGGGGCCGGCTCCGCAAGTGGCTCGGCTGGGCCGGCATCGGGGTGCTGCTGCTCGTCGGGATGGTGGTGCCGTTCGTCTGGGTGCCCGCCTGCGCCGAGATGTACCGCCGCGCCACCAACCAGCTCGCGGACCGCGCCCTCCAGCGGTACGGGTCGCCGGGCGCCGGGGACGCACCGGCCCGCACCCGGAACCGGTCGGGGCTGCGCCCCGGCGCGCTCCTGGTGGTGCTGCGGACGGTGGTGGCGTGCCTGGCGACGGTGGGGGCGGTGCTGATCGTGCTGCTCACCGGGGTGCGCGTCGCCGACAACGCCCTGCTCGCGATGTTCCTGGTGCTGCTGGGGCTGAGCGCGGCGGTGGTCGGATGGCACTACTGGCGCTCCCGTCGGGCCCGCCGAGATTAGGGGCCGCCCGGCGGGCGGTCAGATCAGGTGCAGTTCGCGCGCCCGCCGGACGGCCCGGCTGCGTCCGGAGACGGCGAGCTTCCGGTTGATGCTCTTGAGGTGCGTCTTGACCGTGTTCACCGACAGGAAGAGCTCGGCGGCGATCTCCTCGGTGGACAGCATCTGCGCGGCCCGTTCCAGCACGTCGAGTTCGCGCTCGCTCAGCGGTTCGACCGGGGCGTCCGGCACGGCGGCCTCCCCGCCTCCCGCGGCCGCGGTGCCGGGCAGGAGGTCGGCGGGCAGCCAGCCGTGGGAGTCCGCCGGCGACGGCCGGGCCCGCAGCAGCCGCCGCAGCCACGGCCCGGCGTCCCGGAACGGCCGGCGCAACTTCTCGGGCCGGGCGAGCGCGAGGGCGCGGGCGAGCAGCCGTCGGGCGTCGGCCTCGTCGCCGAGCGCGGCGGCGACCTGCGCGCGGGCCAGCAGGACCCGGACGGTGACGCCGGGACCGTGGCCGTCGTGGTCGGGGACGGCGTCCAGGATCCGCAGGGCGCTGCGGCTCTCCCCGGCGGCGAGCCGTGCCTGCGCCGCGGCGACGGCGCACTCCGGGCCGTCGGCGCCGCTGCCGTCCAGTGCCGCGAGGGCCGCGGCCGGATCGGCCTCGGCGAGGTGCGCGGCCGAGGCGAGCACGGCCACGCCCTCCCGCACCCAGGGCGGCGGTCCGGCCGGGCCGGGGCCGTCGTCCGCCGCCCGCCCGAGTGCGTCCAGGGCCGCCCGGGTACGGCCGCCGGCCAGCAGGATCCGGGCCCGGACGATCGCGAGTCCGGCGGCGACGGCCGGGTCGTGACGGGCCGCCGCCGATCCGGCCGCCCGGTCGGCGGCCGCGCGCGCCGCGGTCAGGTCGTCGTGCTCGACGGCGAGGGCGGCCAGCACCAGGTGGCCCACCCCGCTGCGGGAGGCCGGCGGCAGGCCGGCGCGTTCGGCCTCGGCGGCCGCCTTGCGCAGCCGGGCCTCGGCGCGGCCCGGCCGCCCGTCGAGCAGGTCGATCAGGGCGAGCCGGGCGAGTGCCTCCTGGCGCGGACCGGCCGTGGTGGGTCCGTCGGCCGTCTTCGCCGCGGCCGTCAGCGCCTCCTTGGCGGCGTCGAGGCCGCCCTCCCAGAGCAGGACGGCGCCGAGGTCGTTCAGCCGGAGCGCGGGCAGTTCGGGGTGCTCCGCCAACAGCCCCGGCGGGACGAGCCCTTCGAGCCGTTCGGCCTCTTCGGCGGCGGCCCGCGCCAGGTCGGCCGAGCCGAGCAGCCGGGCCGCCAGCACCCGCAGTTGGGCCGCGCCCAGCAGGGCCGCCGACGCGTCCCCGCCGTCGTGCTCCCGCAGCAGCGCCTCGGCGCGGCCGAGGTGGTCGAGGCCGCTGTCCGCCTCGTACCGGGCGAGGTCGCGGGCCGCCCGGACCAGCTCCGGGGCCGCACCCCGGGCGTCCGGGGTCATCCCGGCGAACAGGGTGTCGAGCCGTTCCGCGTCGCGGCCGGTGAAGAGCGTGCCGAGGGCCAGGCCGTCGACGACCCGGGCCGCGGCGAACTCCCAGTCGCCGGCCGCGGCGGCGTGTGACAGCGCGTCGGTCGGGTGGCCCGCGTCGGTCAGCCAGCGGGCCGCCCTGCGGTGCAGCTCCCGCTCCAGCCCCGGGCTGCGGGCCGCCAGGTGGACGCGCAGGATCTCGGCGAACAGCGGGTGGCAGCGGTACCAGGCGTGCCCGACGGGCTCGACGAAGGCGTTGGCCCGGGAGAGGTCCGCGAGGATCCGGGCGGCGTTCCGCCGGCCGGTCAGCGCGTCGGCCAGGTCGGGGTGGACCCGGCCCAGGACGCTCGTGCGCAGCAGGAGGTCCTGGGCCTCGGCGGACTGGGTGTCGAGGACCTCGGCGAGCAGGAAGTCCGCGACGGTGCTCCCGCCGGCCTCGAACTCCGCCAGGTAGGCCTCCGGGTCGCCGGCGCCCTGGGCGGCCAGTGCGGACAGCCTGAGGCCCGCGGCCCAGCCGCCGGTCCGCTCGGTCAGCGCCCGGCTGCCCTCGGCGGAGAGGTCCAGGCCGTGCCGGTGCAGCAGTGCGGCGGTCTCCGGCGGCCGGAAGGCCAGGTCGGCGGCCCGGACCTCGGTGACACTGCCGGCGGCGCGGTAGCGGTGCAGCGGGAGCAGCGGCTCCGTCCGGCTGAGCACGGCCAGCCGCAGGCCGGGGCCCGCGTGGCCGAGGAGGAAGTGGAGCCCCGAGGCCACCTCGGCGGAGGACACGTGCTCGAACTCGTCGAGGACGAGGACCACGGGCTCCTCCCGCCGGCTCAGGTGGGCGGCCAGCCGGGCCAGCAGCGAGTGGTCGACCTCCTGGGCCCGGGCAGGACTGCCGATGTCGTCGGGCAGGGCGACGCCGTGGTGGCGGACGGCCTCCAGCAGGTAGGCCCAGAAGACCCCGGGGGCGTTGTCCTCGCGCTCCACGGTGAGCCAGACCGCGGGGCCGGGCAGTCGGGCGGTGGCCAGCCAGTCGGCGACGAGCAGGGTCTTCCCGGCCCCGGCCGGGCCGCTCACCAGCAGGAGGGACGTCCGGAGGCCGTCGTCCAGCCGCCCGCTTAGGCGCGGCCGGTGGACGAACGTCTCCGGGATCAGGGGTACGGCGAAACGGGCCGCGAGCACCGGATCGCCGCCGGGTATCCGGGCCGGTACGTCGGGGGCGCGTCCGGGCACCCCGACCGGACGGGCCGGGGTGCCGACGTCTGGGCTGAGGGCCATGGTGCTCACCTCAGGTGGGCGGCGCACGGGAAGCGCGGATCGCTGACCCCTCCATCCTTTCCGACCGGGCCCGGCCGGGCAAAGGGGCGCAGGGCCCCGCCCGCCGGGGCCGCGGGCCCCACCGCCGTCCGCCGAACGGTCCCGGTTCCCCGTCACGGCACGCGCGCCGACTGGGCCGCACGGGTGAACGCGGTCTACGGAGCGGCCGGTCCGTCCGCGTCCTCCTCCTCCGGGGGCGACTCCGGCGTGCCCAGCAGCCCGGCCAGCCGGCCCTGGCCCGCCAGCACGTACCCGACGCCGATCCCGAGCGTGATGGCGGTGAACACCACGATGAGCCAGCTGAGCAGGGTGAAGACCAGGCCGAGCGGGCCGAACTGGGTCACGCTGCGGTTCAGCGAGTGCGGGACGTAGATCCGCGAGGCCCAGGCGAGCGTCGTCAGCGCGGCACTGGTCAGCACGGCCCCCGGCAGCAGCGGGAGCCAGGGGACGCGGCCGCCGAGCAGCAGGTGCTGGGTCCACCACCAGAGCAGCGTGGCCGTGATCAGGTACAGGACGACCCCGAGCGCGTCACCCGCCCCGAATCCGGACCGCACCTTCCCCTGGACGACCAGGGCGGCCAGCCACACCAGCAGCCAGGCGATCCACCGCCAGGCCGCCAGACGCCCCGACAGGTGGGGCAGGTGCCAGCTCCGCTCGCACAGCCGCTGCAGGATGCGGCTGCAACTCGTCGCCGAGAGCAGGGTCACCAGGATCCCGATCCCGCCGAAGGTGTCGGTGGTGGCCTCCTCCCCCTTGGGGTGGAAGACCCCGGTGACCTCGTCCAGCGAGGCGCCCTTGAGCCCCAGGACGGCCTTGATGGAGTCGGCCGCGCTGCTGCGCACCTCCTGCGGCATGAAGGCCGCCAGCACGAACAGCACCGGGAGGGCGGTCAGGAACGTCTGCGCGGCGAGACGGGTGGCGGTGTCCAGGACGTGGATGTGGATCAGCTGCGCCGCGAGCCGGCGCGGGAACGGGGCGTCGCGCAGCGTGGCCGTCTGGTCCTGCAGCCAGGCGGACCTGGCGCGGAACCAGTCAGCCCGGCCGGGCCGGTGCCGCCGTTCCGCCACGCCGCTCTCCCTCGGGTCGATGTCGGCGGTCGGGCCACCGCCGCGGCTCGCTCTGGCGCGGGCACGCCGGATTCGTCCAAGACTGGGCGACCGGACGGTGGGCGGCATCTCGGCCGGGCCGCCGTTCGGCGCAACGCCCGGGGCGGTCCCGACGGCCCCGGGGGCGGGGCTCAACCGCCCGGTGTCCGGCTCCGGGGGCGTCCGAGGGCGTCCTGGTCGGGCAGTTGGCGGAGCTCCATGACGTGCAAGCCGAGCGCCTGGAACCGGCCGAGCAGGCCGTAGAGGTGGGCCTCGTCCGTGACGGGGCCGAACAGGAGGGTCTGGTTCGGCACGAAGACGCTCTCCAACTCCGGGAACGCCTCGCGGACAGTCACTTCTGGCATCGCCCCGGCGATACGGAACTCGTAACGCATAAGCGTCCTTCCCTGGAATGCTCCGCCGGTCCTCGCCGATCCCCGTGTGACCAGGCTGCGCGCCGCGTCGCCCCGGGGGATCACCCAGACGGGGTGAGCCACGGCCGCGGGCGTCCGGTCCAGCATCGTTACGGGATCACGAACCGTGCGGGCGTCCGGCCCGGGCGTACGGATCGGTGAGCGCGAGGAGACACGGTGAACCGGTGGAGAGCGCTGATCGTCCTGGGCACGGCGCAGTTCCTGATGGTGCTCGACGCGTCCGTGATGAACGTGTCCATCAGCCAGCTGGTCGAGGACTTCCACACCGACGTCACGGCGATCCAGGCGGTCATCACCCTCTACACGCTCGTGATGGCGGCCTTCATGATCACCGGCGGCAAGCTCGGCGACATGTTCGGACGCCGGCGGATGTTCCGGCTCGGCCTGGTCGTCTACGCCGTGGGATCGGGGCTGACCGCGGTCGCCCCCACCCTGTGGGTGCTGGCACTCGGCTGGTCGGTGATCGAGGGCCTGGGAGCCGCGCTGGTCCTCCCGGCGCTGGCCGCGCTGGTGGCCGGAGCCTACCGGGGACGGGACCGCGCCACCGCCTACGGCGTCATCGGCGGCCTGGCCGGGGCGGGCATCGCCGTGGGCCCGCTGCTCGGCGGCTGGCTGACCACCTACCTGACCTGGCGTCTGGTCTTCGCCGGCGAGGTCGTCCTGGTGGTCGTCATCCTCCTGCTGATGGGCTGGATCGCGCCGGAACCGGCACCGGAGCGGCGCACGCGGCTGGACGTGGTCGGCGTGCTGCTGTCGGTGGCCGGGCTGGGACTGGTGGTGCTGGCCGTCCTGCAGAGCAGTTCCTGGGGCTGGCTGCAGCCCCGCAACCCGCCGTTCACGGTGCTCGGGTTCTCGCCGACCCTCTTCGCCGTCGCGCTCGGCGGTGTGTTCCTGGTGCTGTTCCGGTCGTGGGAGCTGCGCCGGGAGGATCCGCTGGTCCGGTTCGGGCTGTTCGGCATCCCGCCGCTGCGGTCCGGCCTGCTCATGCTCTTCAGCCAGAACCTGATCCTCCTCGGGTTGTTCTTCGTCATCCCGCTCTACCTCCAGGTCGTGCAGGGCCACGACGCCTTCGAGACGGGCCTCCGGCTGCTGCCGGTGTCCGTCACGATGCTCGTGACCTCCATGACCGGCCCGTTCCTCGGCCGGTTCGCCTCGCCGAGGACGGTGGTGCGGATCGGGCTGCTGGTGCTGTTCGTCTCGTCGCTGTGGCTGGTCGGCACCGTCAAGCCGGAGCTCGACGACCTGTCCTTCGCGCTGGCGATGGCCCTGCTGGGGATCGGCATGGGGCTGCTTGCCTCCCAGCTGGGCAACGTCGTGCAGTCGAGCGTCGGGGAGGAGGACCGCAGCGAGGTCGGCGGGCTGCAGTACACCGCGCAGAACCTGGGGTCGTCGCTGGGCACCGCGCTGATCGGCGCCATCCTCATCGGCGCCCTGACGGCCGCGTTCGGCAGCACCGTCGCCGAGCACCCGCAGATCTCGGAGCCGGTGCGGCAGCAGGCCGGCATCAGGATCGAGGCCGGCGTCAGCTTCGTGCCCGCGGACCAGCTCTCCGCCGCGCTCGCACAGACCGCCGTTCCGCCGCAGGAGGCGGACGCCATCGTGGAGTCCTACAGCGCGGCCCAGCTCGACGGCCTCAAGGTGTCGTTCCTGGCCGCCGCCGGGATCACGCTCGTCGGCTTCGCCTTCACCGGCCACCTGCCCGCTCGGCGGGAGCCGGGCGGGGCCGGGCAGACGGCGGAGGCCGAGGGCCCGTCTGCCTGACGGGCGATCCGGCCGTGTGCCGGGGCCCGTCGGTTGAACGGCCGGCCGGTGCGGGAGGTCAGGTCCGCGCCCGTCGGTGCGTCGCGTGGGCGGCCTTCCTGATCCCCGCGATGAACTCCGCGAGGGCGTGGCCCACGGCACCGCTCAGGATCATCAGGGAGCCGATGAGGATCCAGGCCTCCTTCTCGTTGAGGCTGATCGGGGTGGTGGGGGCGGGGCCGCCGGCCGTGGAGGCGCTCCGGGGAGCGGGGCGCAGCATGTTCCTGGCGATCGCGACGAGGCCTGACAGGGCGTGCAGGGTCGCGCCGACGACGAGAGCCCCCAGACCGATCACGAGCCAGCCGACGCGACCGAGCTCGTCGGACCCGGGCGCGATGGCGCGGCGTGCGACCTGGTGGTGGATGCCTGGCATGGGTCTCGTCTCCTTCGATGGTTCTGACGGGAGACCCCCCTGTTGGCGGACGCTCGGGAGCGCCGGGCAGCCGGGCTCATCGGTCGGCCTCCCTTCCCGGGCCGTCCGCGGCACCCGCCCGGCCACCGGGCAGGAACAGGGCCGCACACAGGCCGATGAGGCCGCAGAGCGCGAGGACGCCCATGGCCGCCGCGTAGGCGTTCCGGCTGAGTCCGGCGACCAGGATGGTGCCGGCGATCGCGGTGCCCAGCGAGGAGCCCAGGTTGGAGATGCTGCGGGAGAGGCCGGAGATCTCGCCCTGGCGGCTGTCGGGGAAGGCGGACTGCACGATGTTGACCGAGGGGGTGAGCATCAGGCCGATGCCCAGCCCGATCAGCAGCAGACCGGGGGTGAAGGCCCAGACGCTGTCGACGGCGCGGACCAGCAGGAGGAGCACCACGATCCCGACGGTGGTGACGGCGAAGCCCGTGACGATCAGGGTGCGCTGGGCGTGGCGCTCGGCGAGGCGTTCGGCGGCGAGCGAGGTGGCGAGCAGGCCGAGGGTCGCGGCGGTGAACACCCCTCCGGTGGCGATGGCGCTGTAGCCGCGGACGACCTGGAGGTAGGCGCCGACGGTGAACGAGACGCCCATCAGGACGAGCCACTGGGCGTTCTGGGTGACCAGGCCCAGGTTCGAGGTGCGGTTGCGGAACAGGCTGGTGGCCAGCAGCGGTTCGCGGCCGTCGCGTTCCAGGTGGCGGATCCAGCGGAAGAAGCCGGCCAGCACCGCGGCCCCGGCGACCAGGAGGGCGATCATCAGCCAGGTGTTGTTGTCCGCGGCGAGGATGCCGGTGACCATCAGGACCAACCCGGCCGCCGACAGGACGGCGCCGACGGTGTCGAACGACCGGGTCGGGTCGGCGGGGAGCGGGTCCTCCAGCTTGCGGGTGAAGAACACGATCAGGGCCACGACGACGGCCTGGAAGCCGAAGTTGGCGCGCCAGTCGATGGCGGTGGTGAGCAGGCCGCCGAGGAGCGGGCCGGCGGCCGCGCCGATGCCGCCGAAGGCCATGATGGTGCCGAAGGCGCGGGCCCGGGTGGCGGTACCGGTGAACAGCAGGGTGGTCAGGATGTAGACCGGGGGGATCAGCAGGGCGGTGCCGACGCCCTCCAGGATCGAGTTGCCGAGGATCAGGACGCCGAGTCCGGGGGCGGCCGCGCTGAGCAGGGCGCCGACGCCGTAGGTGGTGAGGCCGGCCATCAGGCAGCGCTTGCGGCCCCAGCGGTCGGTGAGCTTGCCGCCCGGGATCATCAGCGCGGCCATCACCAACAGGAAGACGGTGATGGCGACTTGGACGCCCTGGACGGTGGTGTCCAGGTCCGTGCTGATGTCGTTGATCATCACGTTCATGCTGGAGCCGGCGAAGCTGCAGATGAACTGGGCCAGTGCCAGCGGGATGAGCACCCGGCGCCCGGCCGCGGCCGAGGCGGAGGTGGAGGCGGTGGCGGTGCCGGTCATTCCCGGATCCTCTCTCCGAGGGGCGGTGCGTCAGGCGGCGCCCCGGCGGTCGAGTTCCTCGTCGAGGGCGAGCGCCGCGTCGATGAGGGCGAGGTGGGTGAACGCCTGCGGGAAGTTGCCCAGTTGCTCGCCGGAGGGGCCGATCTCCTCGGCGAACAGGCCGACGTGGTTGGCGTAGGTGAGCATCTTGTCGAACGCGTAGCGGGCCTGGTCGACCCGGCCGGCCCGGGCCAGGGCCTCGACGTAGAGGAAGGTGCAGAGGTTGAAGGTGCCCTCGGAGCCGCGCAGTCCGTCGGGTGAGGCGGTCGGGTCGTAGCGGTACACCAGGCTGTCCTCGACCAGTTCCCGGTCCATGGCGTCCAGGGTGGACAGCCAGTCCGGGTCGGTGGGGGAGAGGAAGCCGACCTTGGGCATGAGCAGCAGCGAGGCGTCCAGGACGTCGGTGCCGTAGTGCTGGGTGAAGGCGCGGCGCCCGGGGTTCCAGCCGCGTTGCACGATCTGGCGCAGGATGTCGTCGCGCTCCGAGCTCCAGCGGTCGAGGTCTGCGGGGCGGCCGAACCTCCGGGCGATGCGGATGGCGCGGTCGAAGGCCACCCAGCACATCAGGCGGCTGTAGGTGAAGTCCTGGCGTCCGCCGCGGGTCTCCCAGATGCCCTCGTCCGGGCGGTCCCACTGCTCGGTCAGCCAGTCCACGAGCCGGCGGAACGCGTCCCAGCCGCGCAGCGCCCCCATGTCGGTCTCCTGGGCGGCGAACGCGTAGGCGGCCTCGCCGTAGATGTCCAGCTGCAGCTGGTCGGCGGCGGCGTTCCCGGCGCGCACCGGGGAGGAGCCGCGGTAGCCCTCCCACTGGGTCAGCGTCTCCTCGGTCAGGTGGGGGTCGCCGTCGATCCGGTACATGATCTGGAGGCGTTCGCCCTCGCCGCGGGCGGCCTCGATCCGCTCCCGCACCCACCGGCGGAAGGCCACCGCCTCGTCCTGGAAGCCGAGGCCGATGAGGGTGTGGACGGAGAGCGAGGCGTCCCGGATCCAGGTGTAGCGGTAGTCCCAGTTGCGCTCCCCGCCGATCTGCTCCGGCAGTCCCATGGTCGCGGCGGCGATCAGCGCGCCGGTCGGGTGGTAGCTGAGCAGCTTGAGCGTGATCGCCGAGCGGTCCACGATCTGCCGCCAACGTCCTTGGTAGTTCGAGGACTTGAGCCACTCGTACCAGAACTTCCGGCAGGCGTCGAAGGCGGCGAGGGCGTCCGTGTCACCGGGCGGGGCGGGCGGGGCGTCGCCCGGCGGCCGGGCGGTGAGCAGCACGGTGGCCATCTGCCCGGCGTCCAGGGTGAAGCGCGCGGTCACGTCGGAGCCGTCGGGGTGCAGCACGATCGGATCGGTGGCCTGGACGCACAGTTCCTGGTCCGGGCCCTGCAGCACCGCGCAGCGTGCGTCCGGCAGGGTGAGCCGCTGGGGGGCGCGGCCGTAGTCGAAGCGGGGCCGGCACTCCAGCAGGAAGGGCACCCGTCCGCGCACCACCCGGGCGGTACGGATGATCCGGTGCCGGTCGCTCGGGGTCGGCGAGGTGTCGGGCAGCATGAAGTCGACGACCTCCGCCACGCCCTGCGGGGCGAGGAAGCGGGTGACCACGATGGCCGTGCCCGCGAGGTAGAGCTGTTTCACCTCGGCGTCGGGCACCGCGTCCCGGTCGACGGCGAGCCGGCAGTTGCCGCCCTTCGCGTGGTCCAGCAGGGAGGCGAAGAGACTGGGGGAGTCGAAGCGGGGCGTGCACCACCAGTCGATGTCGCCTCCGGTCGACACGAGCGCGGCGGTCTGCAGATCGCCGATGACCCCGTGCTCGGCGATCGGAGGGTAGGCGTCCATGCTGCGCTCCCCGGATGTGAGGAAAGAACCCGGATGGGGGAAAGGAATCGGCCCTTCGCCGACACGCTACGGAGGGTGGCCCGGCCGCGGATCACCCGGCGTGGGTGAACGTCCGGCGGCCGGGGCGCCGCGGGCCGCCCGGGCGGGGCCGCGCGCGGGCCCCTCACCTCCGGCCCCCCGCCTGCCGACCCCTCACCTGCCCGGGGTGAGGCCGGGCCCCGGAGATCCGGTGACAATGGCGGCGACGGTTCACCGGCCGTCCCCGGCACGGTGACGGGAGGAGACGCCGTGACAACGTCCCGCAGCCGTACCCCCGCCCCGTCCGGGCCGGCCCCGGAGGGGAACGGGAACCGGACGGACTACGCCGGCGCGGTCTACGGCTCGATGCTGGCGGCCTCCGTGATCGCGGCCGCCGGTGTCCACGAACCGCACCCGCGGCTGTCGCTCATCCTGCTGCTGGTGATCACCGGGCTCGTCTTCTGGATCGCCCACGTCTACGCGCACGTGGCCGGGCAGCGGGAGATCGGACGCCAGGTCAGCTGGCCCCAGGTGCGCCAGGTCGGCCGGCACGAGTGGCCGCTGGTCGAGGCGTCGGGGCTGCCGGCCCTGGCGGTGCTGGTCAGTCCCTGGCTCGGGACGGGCAACAGCGCCTGGCTCGCCCTCGGCGTCGCGGTGGCCCAGCAGGTGGCCTGGGCGACGCTGGGCGCCCACCGGGCGGGCGCCCCGGCCCGTCAGGTCGTCGTGGAGGGCGCGGTCAACCTGGTCCTCGGGCTGGTCATCGTGGCGGCCAAGGTCGCCGTCGGGCACTGAACCACCGGTGCGGGTGGTGCCGCCGCCCGCACGCTTCGTCCGGGCTCCGACGTGCCGGTGCCCCGTCCCGGACCGGGACGGGGCACCGGCACGCGGGGGGCGTTCAGCCGGCCAGGAGCCGCTGCTTCTGCGCCGCGAACTCCTCGTTGGTGAGGACTCCCTGGTCCCTCAGCTGCGCCAGCTGCTGCAGCTGCGAGATCTTGTCGTCCATGCTCGCCGCAGGGGGCGCCGGAGGCGCCGCGGGAGCGGCGGGTGCCGCGGCCGGTGGGGGCGGAGCGGGCTCGGCCGCCATGTCCTGCTGGGCCCAACGACCCGCCTGACGGCGGGAGACCCGGTTGGACACGGCGGTCGCCGTTCCGGCGACGACGGCGGTGCGCGCCATACCGCGCAGCAGTCCAGGCATGACTCGTCTCTCCTCTCGGTGGCGTCACTCGGTGGCGGACGGCCGGGTCGCGGGGTCGTCGGACGCGTCCTCGACGTCGTCCAGCTCGTCCAGGGAGCGCAGCAGGTCCGCCATGGGCACCCGGCCGCTGGCGACCACCCGGGCGCCGCCCCGGCGCAGCGCCGTGGCGAACGGAGCGGCCCAGGTGTTCTCGTAGATGAGCACCCCGGCCGAGTTCCCGGGCTCGATGGCCCCGGCGGCCTCGCCCAGGTCGTCGTCGTCGAGCAGCCCCGACCCGGAGCCCTCGAAGACGGCCAGGTCCAGCAGACCGTCACCGTCGAAGTCGGCGATCTCCATCCCGGTGACGGTGCCGTCGCTGTCCTTGCGTACGAACGCGAAGTCCAGGATGCGGATCACACCCCGGTCCACCAGGTCGATCAACAGCGGAAGCCCCTCCCCGGTCATGCGGTTGCCGGGGAACTCGACCACCAGGTAGTCGATGGGCCCGCTCTCGGCCAGGACGTCCTCGGCCATGGCGGTGCTCCTTCCTTCGTGTGGGATCCGGCGCCCGGCCCGCCGGGCCGGTCACTGCTTCGACGCTAGGGGCCGCCACCCCCTCCGCGGATCACCTGTTCCGGGTGAGGGAACGCGGATCCGGCGGAGCCCTCGTCCGGGCGGCCCAGTCCGGCGTGCCGGACGGGGGACCTTGCGGCGTGAATGGTGAACAGCGGCGGTACGGCCGCGTGCCGAACATCGGGAGTGCCGTTGAACGGGCCACTGGAGCCGCATCCTTCCGAGCCCCCTTCGGGTGAGCCCTCGGCGTCCGGGCCTGCTCCGTCCGGGCCTGCTCCGTCCGGGCCTGCTCCGTCCGGGCCCGCTGCGGCGGGTGGTCCTGTGGCGGGCGGTCCTGCGTCGGGTGAGCCGCCCGCGTCCGGGCCGCCTCCGTCCGGGCCGCCGCCCGGCGGGCCGACGAACGGGAGCGGGGGCACCCCCTCGGGGGCCCGGCACCCCTCCAGGGCGGCGAGGATCGCGATGAGCACCGTGTCCGCCGTGCTGATCACGCTGACCTGCATCCTGGTGCCCGTCTCGCTGCTCACCGTCTGGGTGCACGACATCGCGCTGGACACCGACCGGTACGTCTCGACGGTCTCCCCGCTGGCCACCAACCCCGCGATCCAGGACGCCGCGGTCGCCCGGATCACGAAGGCCGTGGACGTGAAGGTGGACGGCCCGGCTGTCGCCTCCGACGTGGGCGACTGGCTGCAGTCGCAGGGCCTGCCGCCCCGGGCCGCCGCGGCGGTCAAGTCGCTCGGCCCCAAGATCGACGACGCGGTGGACCAGGTGGTCACCAAGGCCGCCACCAAGGTCGTGCAGAGCGACGCCTTCGCGACCGTCTGGACGCAGGCCAACCGCGCCGCCCACCAGGCCGTGGTCCAGGCCCTGACCGGCCACGGCCGCGGCGCGGTCGAGGTGGACAACGGCACCGTCACCCTCAACGTCGGGACGGCCGTCGACAAGCTGAAGGACGACCTGGTGTCCGCCGGGCTGACCCCGGCCGAGAAGATCCCGGACGTCAACAAGCAGCTGGTGCTGTTCCAGTCCGACAAGCTGGCCAAGATCCGCGGTTACGCGCACGCCCTCGACGTGATCGGCAACTGGCTGCCGATCATCACCGTGCTGATCGGCGTGATCGGCGTGGTGCTGGCCCGGCGCCGCCGCCGGGCCCTGGTGACCACGGCCCTCTGCGCGGCCTTCGCCTGCCTGCTGGTGGCGATCGCCCTGGTGATCGCCCGCCACTACTACCTGGACCACCTGCCGCCCGCCGTGCAGTCCCCGGCCGCGGCGGCCGCGGTCTTCGACACGCTGCTGCACTTCCTGCGGATCAGTCTGCGCACCGCGATCGTCCTGGGCGTGGTGGTGGCGCTCGGCGCCTACCTCTCCGGTGCGGGCCGCATGCCGCGCGCCGTCCGCGGCGGTGCCGACCACGTCGCCGACTCCGTCGCCGGCTGGAGCGACGCGCACGGCGTGCACACCGGCCGGGTCGGGACCTGGACCGACGCCCACCGCCGGTGGCTCGTCCTCGCGGCGGTGCTGATCGTCGCCCTGGTGTTCGCCCTCTGGAACCACCCGACCGTCCTGACGGTGCTGCTGCTCGTGCTGGTACTGCTCGCGGTGCTCGCCGTCCTGGCGCTGCTCGCCGCCTCCGGACGGGCCGGCGCCGACAGCCGTACCGACGAGGCCGGTGCCGGGAGCCGGACCGGCGAGTGACCCCGTCCGCGCGACGCGGACCTCCCCGACCGTTCCCCGCACACAGCGCAGGTGGCCATGACCAGTCGTCCGAACATCCTGTTGATCGTCACCGACGAGGAGCGGGCCGCGATCCCCCGCCCGCAGGGCTTCACGCTCCCCGCCCGGGAACGACTCGCCGAGCGGGGCACCACCTTCGACCGGTACTACACCGCCTCGGCCATGTGCAGCTCCGCGCGGTCCGTGATCTACACCGGCCGGCACCTGCCGCTGACCGAGATCTACGACAACGACAACATGCCCTACATCCGCCCGCTGGACCCGGCGCTGGGCACCCTCGGCACGATGCTGCGCCAGGCCGGCTACCACTGCACGTACCAGGGCAAGTGGCACCTGTCGAACGCCTACGTCACCCCGCAGAACCCGGGACCGACCACCGACGCCCTGGAGCCCTACGGGTTCAGCGAGTTCAACGACTGGGGCGACATCGACGGCGGCGTCTGGGCCGGGCTCAAGATCGACCCCGTGATCGCCGGCCAGGCCGTCAAGTGGCTGCGCAACCGCGCCCCGGCGGTGGCGGACGACCAGCCCTGGTTCATGGCCGTCAACTTCGTCAACCCGCACGACATCATGAGCTTCGACTACGGCGGGAAGCCCCGGGTGCGGCTGCCCTTCGGCCTCGCGCACGCCGTGCTGGCGCGCGGCCCCGCCGACGTCCCGCTCTACCGCCGCCGCTGGGACTTCGACCTGCCCGCCAGCCTGCACGACGACCTCTCCGGCGCCGCGCCGGCGGTGGCGGAGTTCGCGCGCATGCTCGACACGGTGTTCGGTCCGGTGGCCGACGACCGGCACTGGTACGACGGCCTGAACTTCTACCTCAACGCCATCCGGGACGTCGACCGCAGCATCGACCTCGTGCTCGACGCGCTGCAGGCCTCCGGCCAGGCCGACCGAACGGTGGTCGTGTTCACCTCCGACCACGGCGAGATGGCCGGCTCCCACGGCCTGCGCCAGAAGGGCAACCTGCTCTACGACGAGAACTTTCACGTCCCGTTCGTGCTGTGCCACCCGGACGCGCCCGGCGGCGGCCGCACCGACGCGCTCGCCTCCGCGGTCGACATCGCGCCCACCCTGCTGGAGTTCGCGGGCCTGGACCGGGCGGCCGCCGCCTCCCGCTTCCCCGACCTGCACGGTCACTCCTTGTCACCGGTGCTGGAGGGCGGGGAGGTCCGCGAGGGCGTGCTCACCGCCGTCGAGTCGATCACCGCCCTGGACGCCGGGTTCTGGTTCGAGTTCGCCGACCCGCAGGCCCAGCAGCGCATCCAGTCGGGGGAACTGCGCCCGGACTGGGACAAGCGCGGCTTCCTGCGCGGCTACCTCGACCGGCGGTACAGCTTCGGGCGCTACTTCTCCCCGCTCCGGCCCAATCGCCCGACCAGCCCCGAGGCGCTGTACGCGCAGAACGACGTGGTGCTCTACGACCGGGAGGAGGACCCCGGCGAGGTGCGCAACCTCGCGGCCGATCCGGCCCACCGCGACCTCGTCGCCCGGTACAGCGCCCGGCTGGAGGACCTCATCACCGCGGAGGTCGGCGCCGACACCCGCGCGTGGGTCACCGAACGCCCCCGGCTGCTCGGCTGGCCCACCTGGCACGGCGACACCGACCGTCCCGTGCCCGCCGGCGCCGCGGCCCGCGGGTGAACCCGTGGCCGACCTCGTGGCCGGACCGGTGGCCGACGTCGTGGCCGACCCCACGGACGCGGCGTCACGGTCCGTGACCTCGTCGCGGTCCGCGCACGACAGGACGGGAGTCCGGCCCTACCGTGAACGTAGGACTTCTGTTCCCTTCCAGGCGGTCGTCATGCGAGCAGCCGGGCCCCACCGCCCGGCTGCCCGCCCCTCCCGTCTCCCGCTCCCCGAGAGGCGGTTGCCACCGAAGGAGTCAATGTCATGACCAGCAGTGTTGCCGGGGCCGGCCCCAGCACCCACGCCCCCGAACCCCGTCCCTTCGCGACCGGGTGGACCATCTTCGCCGGGGTCATGATGATCGCCGGCGGCATCATGGCGGTGTTCCAGGGGATCGCCGCCATCACCAAGGACAGCCTGATCGTCGTCACCCGGCACTACGTCTACTCGATGAACACCGAAGGCTGGGGCTGGATCCACGTCATCGTCGGGGTCGTCCTGGTGCTGGCGGGCGTGGCGCTGTTCAGCGGTGCTCCCTGGGCCCGGGTCGTCGGTGTCGCCGTCGCCGGCCTGAGCATGATCGCCAACTTCCTGTGGCTGCCCTACTACCCGCTCTGGGCCATCGTCCTGATCGCGCTCGACGCCTTCGTCATCTGGGCGCTGTGCGTCGGCACCACGAAGAAGGCGAGCTGACCACCCGACGGGCCGACGGCCCGTAGGAACCCCCGGGCCGGCCACCACCGCGTGGCCGGCCCGATCGCGTCCGGGGGAGGGGAGTGGAGGGCGAGCGGAGGGCGAGTGGAGGGGGAGGCTTGGCGGGCGGCCCGGGGCATCTTGTATCGTTCCTCGCGAATCATCCAGAGGGGTGGAGGGACCGGCCCTACGAAGCCCCGGCAACTCCCCGTTCGACCCGGCGTCCGAAGTACGCGCCGTGCCGTGCGGGGGCAGTGCCAACTCCGGCCTGTCGCCACTGTGGCGCGGGAAAGATGAGGAGACACGGTGCTCTCTGTGCTGTCCTTCGCCCGGGCGCTTCCCGCCCCGGCCCTTCCGCGTACCCGTCTCGTGCCCGGCGCAGGCAATCGGCCGACTTCTCCGGCCCGTCCTCGCTGACCACCCCCCCGGCTCCCCGTCCGGGAGCCCCCGTGAGCGAAGCCCACCCGCCGCTCACGGGATTCGAGACGGAGTACCCATCCATGGACAACACGAGCGGCGTCGGCGTGCTCGACAAGGTCACCTCGATCCTCGGCACCCTGGAGGCAGGTCCCGCCACCCTGGCCGGACTCGTCACCGCCACCGGCCTGGCCCGGCCCACCGCCCACCGGCTCGCCGTGGCACTCGAACACCACCGGCTGGTCACCAGGGACATGCAGGGCCGGTTCATCCTCGGCCCCCGGCTCACCGAGCTCTCGGCGGCCGCCGGGGAGGACCGACTGCTGGCCGCAGCCGGCTCCGTCCTCGCCCACCTGCGCGACGTGACCGGCGAGAGCGCCCAGCTCTACCGCCGCCAGGGCGAGATCCGGATCTGCGTGGCCGCCGCCGAGCGCCTCTCCGGCCTGCGCGACACCGTACCGGTGGGGGGCACCCTCCCGATGAAGGTCGGTGCGGCCGCCCAGGTCCTGCTCGCCTGGGAGGAGCCCGAGCGGCTGCACCGCGGGCTGCAGGGCGCCCGCTTCACCGCCACCGCGCTGAGCGGGGTCCGGCGGCGCGGCTGGGCCCAGTCCATCGGCGAGCGTGAACTCGGGGTCGCCTCCGTGTCCGCGCCCGTCCGCGGCCCGTCCAACCGGGTGGTGGCCGCGGTGTCGGTCTCCGGCCCGATCGAGCGGCTCACCCGGCACCCTGGAGCCCAGCTCTCCCAGGCGGTCGTCGAGGCGGCCCACCGGCTCACCGAGGCCCTGCGCCACACCTGACCGGTTCACCGGGCCGCGCCTGCCCGGCTTCGCGCCGTTCGGCTTCGCGCTGCCCGGCTTCGCCCCGTCCGGCCTCGCGCTGCCCGGACGCGCGGTCCTCTGGCGCGGGCCGGGAGGAGGCGGCGGCCGGCGACACCGGGAACGGGGTGAACCGAACACGGCACGCCATCCGTGCAGGGGTCGGGGGCCGCGTTGCACCGCCGTCACCCGCCGCCGCCACGGCGGCCGGCGGCGGTCCGGGCTCGCCGCCTCGCGCGCTCCCCCGATCTCCCCCCCGGGGCGCGCGCGAGGCGTTCCCTGCTCCACGAACTCCACAGGAGAGAAGCACAGATGAAGCACGTACGCCGGGCGGCCGTGGTCACCGGGGGCGCGGTCGCCGCCCTCGCACTGGCGGGCACCGGGACCGCCTTCGCCTGGAAGCCGAGCGACGCCTCGCTGGAGGTCGGCTGCCGGGCGGACGCCGGCCACGTCGAGCTCGTCCTCGGCAACCGCTACAAGGCCGCCGGCGACTACACCCTGAGCCTGGTCGGCGGCTCCGAGGAGTACCACGGCCGCATCGACGCCAACGCCACCGTCAAGCTGACCGTCAGCTACTCGGGCAAGGGCGACACCTGGCGCTACACCCTGGCGGACACCCACGTGGACAAGAAGGTCGCGGACGTTCCGCTGTGCCCGTCCGCCACCCCGACGCCGACCGGCACCCCGACCACCACCCCCTCCGTTCCGGCGACCCCGGTCCCGACCCCGACCAAGTCGGTCCCGGCCTCGCCGAGCGCCACGCCGTCGGCCACCACCCCGGCCCCGACCGGCACCCCGACCACCACCCCCTCCGTCCCGGCGACCCCGGTCCCGACCCCGATCAAGTCGGTCCCGGCCTCGCCGAGCGCCACGCCGTCGGCCACCACCCCGGCCCCGACCGGCACCCCGACCACCACCCCGTCGGCCACGCCGTCCGCCATGCCCAGCGCGACCGGCACCGCCCCGGCGCTGGCCCAGACCGGTGGCGGGGACAACACCCCGCTCGCCCTGGCCGGCGGCGCCGTGCTGGCCGCCGGTGCGGGCCTGGTGTTCGCCGCCCGCAAGGTCGCGGCCAAGCGCCGCGCCTGACCGAGCACCGATCGGGGCGATCGCGGCGCCGGGGTCCGGGAACACCGGACCTCGGGGCCCCACGGCATTTGACGGCCTGTGCCGCCGGGCCGTCCACGGAAGGGGAGTGAGATGTTCGTCGATGGATCCTGGCGGATCACGGTGACCGGCAAGGACGCCGACTTCGACCAGCGGGCGGTGGTGATCACCCCGTACGGCACCCTGGTGCTGGCCGGCCGGGTGGGGGAGTCGCTCGTGGTCGACGCGGACACCTGGGAGCTGAGGCTCGAACACCTCCGGCCGGGCGGAGGTTGGCGCCCGGACGTCCAGGTGGTGCCCGGCCCGGTGGCCGAGACCGGCGGCGTGCGCAGCCGGGAGGTCCGCGCCCGGGACTGCCACTGGCCGGGCGTGCCCGGCACCGACCTGCCGCGCAACCTCGTGCTGCGCCTCGACGCGCTCGGCGCCGCGGCCCCGGCCGCGCGGCGGGAGACGGCCGGGGCGATCGGGCCGGCCTCGGCACCGCTGGTGCGGACCAGTTCGGACCCGGCGCTCGGCGCCCTGCGGCCGGCGGAGCGGCGGGGGACGCCGGCCGACCGGACCGCCCCGGGCCAGGCCCCGGCCCCGGCCGTACGGCGGGCCACCACCGGCTGGTGAAGCGGGAGTCGGCGAAGAGGGGCGGCTGTGCGGGCAGCCGCCCCTCGGTCGTACCGGCCGGGTCGTGCCGGCCGGGTCGTGCCGGCTCCGTCGTGCCGGGGCCCGTCAGCTGTCGATCTTGAACGACTCCCCGTAGACCTTCCAGGCCAGCGGGGGCTTGAGGTCGAGGTTGCCCGCCTTCAGGAACACCAGCTGCTCGGTGTCCACCCGGTCGGTCTCCTCGTGGGCGGCCTCCGTCTTCATCGCGGCCCGGCGGGCGTCGAGAAAGGCGGCCAGGTAGGCCTTCTCGTCGCCGCCCTGGGCCGGGGTCTTCGCCTTCTTCATGGCGGCGGCCCGGATGCCGCCGAAGCTGACCGGCTCGTTGCCGGGGCCGTGCACGACGATGGCGTCGTAGTAGACGAACTGGCCGAGGGCGTGCAGGCCGTCGGTCTGGGCCTGCATCACCGAGGGGTTGAAGTAGACCCGGTCCCGCTCGTCCGTCCGGGCCTGCTTCGCCGGGCCGCCCGGCACAGGCAAGACCACCGTCGCCCGGCTGTACGGGTGGCTGCTGGCCGAACTGGGCGTGCTGCCCGCGGGCCAGCTGGTCGAGACCGCCCGCGCCGACCTGGTCGGCCGGTACGTGGGGCACACCGCGCAGCGGGCGGCTGCAGCTCGGGCCCCCGGCTGTACGGCACGGGCGACGTCGGCCGCGACTGCGCCGGGTACGGCACCTTCACGGCCGCCCTGGTGGCCCGCCGCCGCACCGGCGAGGCCGGCCCCTCCGGCCTCGCCCCCGAGGCCCGCGTCCCGGCGATCGTGGTCACCGACGACGCCGGGGCCACCACCCCGGACCTGCTGGGCGGCGGGATCCGCGCCGCCGTCGACAAGGGCGCCCGGGTGATCGCGGTCGAGGTGCCCGTCCCCGGGCCGAGCGACGCGCTCGGCGACGCCGTCGCGTACGCGGCGGCGCACGGCGCGCTGGTCGTCGCCCCGGCGGCCCCGGACGGTCGCAGCAGCAGTTCGCCGGTGTTCCCGGCCTCTTACCCGGGCGTGCTCGCGGTGGCCTCGACCGGGCCGAACGGCCCGTCCGGCGGCGGCCTGGGCGGCCGGGTCGACCTGGCCGCGCCCGGCGAGCTCGTGACGGGTACCGGGCCCGGTGGCGGCCTGTTCACCGCCTCCGGACCGGGCTGCGCCACCGCCTACGTGGCGGCCGCGGCCGCCCTGGTGCTCGCGCTGCGGCCCGAGCTGACCGCGGAACAGCTGACCCGGCGGCTGGAGACGACCGCCTACCACCCCGGCACCCGGCTGCCGGACGCCGCGGTGGGCTTCGGGGTGGTCGACCCGGTCGCCGCCGGCACCGGCTCCTGGCCCGGCGCGGCCCGGGCGGCCGACCCGGGTGACCCGGTGCGGGTGGACCCGGGGCCGGACCGCTCGAAGGCCTGGCGGGCCCTCGCGGTGGCGGGTGGCAGCGCCGGGGTGGTCCTGCTGGTGGCTTTCGGCGGTCTGACCGCGCGGCTCGGCCGCCGAGGGACCGGGCGCGCCGCCGGCTGACGGCCCGGTCCGGGGCGCGGCGGGGCCCGTCCCGCGCGCCGGCGAGGTTTCCTCCGGCAAAGTGCCGCCCAGGTGAACAATCGCGAGCACGTTTTCCGTTCAACAACACGACAGGCGGGCGAGCGGCTCGCGTCCAGGGCCGGGCAGATGGGTGAGGTGGGCTCCGATGAGGACCAGGGCGGTGGACCGTGATGGTGACAGACTGACGGTCATGACGGGCGGTGGGGACGGTAACGGGCAGGGCGGCACCGGGCGCGGCGGGAGCGGGCCGGACGACGAGGCGACGGCGCGTCGGCTGATCGCCGCCTGGCTGGCCGGTGAGGCCGCCGAACCGGCGCCCGCCCCGGCCGCCGCCGCCGAGCGGCCCGCCGGGGCCGTCCCGACCGGGGCCGTCCCGACCGGGTGGTGCGTCCCCCCGGCCGCCGCCCGGGAGGTCATCGCCGTGGCCCGGCGGATGGCCCTGCACGGACGGCAGGGCCGGGCCTGGCCGGCCCCCGGAGCCGAGCACCTGATGCTGGCCCGCGCCCTGGTGGTCGACGAGCATCCCTCGGCCGCGGCGTGGTCCGAGCGGGAGCGGGTCGAACTGGCCGGCTGGATCGCGGTCCTGGTGCGGCGCTTCGGCGAGGACGGCGTCCAGCAGCTGACCGCCGCACTCGCGGCCCGGTCCTGAGCGTCCGGTCCTGAGCGCCCGGTCCCGGGCACCCGGGCTCCCGGGCCGTCGGGCAACCGCCACCCGGACACCTTCGCACCGGGGCTCATCACACACCGTCCCCGCGGCTGCCCGCCGATGCCGTTGTACCGGAGCGAAGGACGGAGCCGTGGCCGAGGAAGCCGTCGACTCACCCGTGGGCGCCCAGCAGCGCGCCGATCACCCCACCCGGGGCCGTGCAACCGTGGACCAGGACACCCTGGTCGAGCTGTACCGCGCGGGCCGGGTCGGCCCTTCGATTCGCCCCGTTGAACGGAAGCCGTGCGCCGAGGGGTTCAGATCGGATCGGGGCGGATCGAACCCTGGAGGGGGTGCCGTCCGTGCAACCGGTTGAGGCCGGCCGGGAGCGGCCGGGAGCCGGGAGCCGGTGATCGGCGGCGGCGGTCGACGCGAGGACGGACGAGGAGAGGACAGCGATGGCTTGGTACCAGGGGGCGAGCCGGATCACGGTGACGGCGGTGGAGGGGCGGTTCCCGCAGCGGGTGGTGGTGACCGTCCCGGGTGCCGTGCCGGTGGAGGTCCCCGGCGAGGTCGGCGCCGTCCACCTCGTCGAGGCGGAGCGCTGGCAGCTCGACCTGGAGCACTGCCACGCGGGCGAGTGGTGTCCCAACATCCGTGCGGTGCAGGGTCGTTGGCAGGAGATCCGGGGTGTGCTGACGCAGGCCGTGCACAGCCGCAACCGCGATGCGGCGGGCGACCGCCAGGACCGCAACCTGGTGCTGCGGATCGAGCGGGTCACCCCGGGCGGTGACGAGTCCCCGGCGGTGACCGCGGCCCCCGCCGCCCGCCGCACCACCAGCGCACACCGTGCCCCGGCGGCCCCGGCCGGCCCGGCCGCGCTGCGAACCTCGACCGGTCCGGCGAGCGGCACCACCGCCCCGGGCGTGCGGACGACCACCGCGGGCTCCGAGCCCGACTTCCTGCGGCCGGCCGCCCCGGCAGGCCGGACCGCCGGGGCGGGAGGCGCCACCCGGACGACCAGCACGACCACCACGACCAGCACAACCACTTCGTGGAGCGGCTGACGACTACTCCGCGGGGGAGCAGCGGGCCAGCCGGGCCTGCACCAGCTCCACCTGACGGGTCATCCGCCCCTGCTCGGCGGCGAGTTCCAGGGCCCGCTCCCAGTGCCGGCGCGCCTCGGCCACCAGCCCCTGGTCGTACATCACCTGGCCGATGAAGTCGGCGAAGTCGAACTCCGCGTGGGCCTGGTTGCCCTGGGCCCGGCCGAGTTCCAGCACCCGGTGGATCTGCGCCACGGCCTCGTCGGTGCGGCCCAGGGCGCGCAGGATCTGGGCGTGGGTCTTGGTGGAGATCACCAGGTACGGGTCCGACTCGTGCCCGGCCAGCAGCTCCAGCGACTCCTCGATCGGTGCGAGCGCCTCCTCGGAGCGCTCCGCCCGGAACAGCGTGTGCGCCAGGTTGTTGAGCGCCTGGGAGAGCAGCCGGGGGGTCGCCCTGCTCCCGCGCGTGGGCGACCGTCTCGGCGAAGCCCGCCAGGGCCCTGCCGGGCTCGCCGTAGTCGTCCGCGAAGCTGGTCCGCATGCTGAGGTAGCGGTGTCGCAGGACGGGTCGGCTCTCCGGGTCGGCGACGGCGACGGCGCGCTCGGACTGCTCCAGGGCCTCCCGCCGCCTGCCCAGCCTGCCCAGCCTGCCCAGCGAGAGGCTGTGGTCGGAGTACAGGTGCGGCCAGTCGGCGGCGGTGCCGGTGGCCTCGGCGGCCGTCAGGGCCTGCCGGGCCGCCTCCTCCCGGGCACGGAACAGGCCCGCGTCGAGGTAGAGGTAGCCGGCGTTCTCGACCATCCGGCAGGCGTGCCGGCGGGCGCCCCACTGGCAGGCCAGGGCGATCAGGGCGCGGACGGCCGGTTCCTCGGCCCGGAACCAGGCCAGGGCGTCGGCGGACGTGGCGAACTCCGGGGTGCCGCCGGTCGGCGGGTGGGCCGGGCGGTGGTGGCGGGCCTCCGGCCGGGCGAGGACGAGCCCGGCGGCGGTCGCGGCCAGGTAGTGGTCGAACAGCCGCTCCAGGGCCGCGTGCCGGGTGGCGACCGGCATCTCCTCGGCCGCGTGCCGGGCGTGCAGCCGTACAAGGTCGTGCCGCTCGAAGCGGCCCGGCGCGCTCTCCTCGACCAGGTGCGCCAGGTGCAGCAGTTCCAGCGCGGCGGCCGTGCGCCGGTCGGCGGCGGCCAGGCTGGCCGCCGCGGCGGTGTCGACCTGCTGGCCCGGGGGTGCGGGTCTCCAGGCGCAGGCCGTCGCCGAGCAGGGCGCGCAGCCTGGCGACGTGACCCTGCAGTGCGGCCCGCGCGGTGGGCGGCGGGGTGTGGTCCCAGGCGAGGTCGAGCAGCCGCTCGACCGGCACGATGCGGTTGGCGTCCAGGGCGAGCGCGGCCAGCACGGCCCGGCGCCGGGCGCCTCCGATGTGGACGGAGACCGGACTTCATGGACACCTGTCCAGGTATGGTGGACACCTGTCCATGAAGTTCGGATCGAGCTCCGGAGCCGAAGATGCGCGTGACCGCCGATGTCCTGGTCGCCCTGGTGGCCCTCCTGCACGGGTACATCCTGGTGCTGGAGATGTTCCTGTGGGAGCGGGGGCCGGGGCGCAGGCTGTCCGGCTTCGACGCCGCGCTCGCCCGCACCACCGCACCGCTCGCCGCCAACCAGGGGCTCTACAACGGCTTCCTCGCCGCCGGGCTGGTGTGGGGCCTGGTCGCCGGCGGCGAGGTCGGCCGTCAGGCGCAGCTCTTCTTCCTGGTCTGCGTGGTCGTGGCCGGCCTGTACGGCGGTGCCACCGCGAACCGCCGCATCCTGGTGGCGCAGGCGCTGCCCGGGGCGGTCGCACTCGGCGCCGTGCTGCTCGCCGGATGAGCGCCGCCCAGGACCCCCGGGCGGAGCGCACCCGGGCCAGGCTGCGCCGGGCGCTGCTGGAGGAGTGCGCCGAACGTCCGCTGGCGGAGGTCAACGTGGCCGCGCTGGTGCGCCGGGCCGGGATCGGCCGGGCCACCTTCTACGTCCACTACGCCGACCTCGACGCGCTCGCGGTGGACGCCTGCGCCGACGTGGTCCGGGCGGCCGTGGACGCCCTGCACGCCTGGCGCGGTGTGCCGGACCCGTCCGCCCCGCCGCCCGCGCTGACCGGGTTCTTCGTCGATCTGGTGCCGCACGCCGCGCTCTACCGGGCGCTGCTGACCCCGGGCGGCGGCGGACCGCTCGGGGTGGTGCTCACCCGTGACCTGCGGGAGCGCAGCCGGGCCGAGCGGGCCCTGGCGGGCGCCCCGGAGCCCGACCTGGTGGCCGCCGCCGTGGCCGGCACCTTCACCGGCGTGCTCGGGGACTGGCTGCACGGCCGGATCGAGGCCGGCCCGGAGCGGGTCGCCCACCAGGTCTGGCGGCTGCTGATCTCCCTGCACCGCACGCCGCAGCTCTGAACGGCCGTCGGCCCGCAGTTGTGGCCCGACGCACAGTTGGGAAACTTTCCTAACGAAAGTCATTGACCCCGGAGCCCGGTGCCCCGATTCTGTGAGACACCCACCGGCGGACCGTCGCCGTCCGCACCGGTGGGCCGCTCCCGCCTCCCTGACCTGCCGTCACCGTTCCCCCGGAATCGACGAAAGTGAGTTGGCATGCGCAAGACCATCGGAGTCCGTCTCACCGCCCCGCTGCTGGCCGTCGCGCTCGGCCCGGCCGCGCTCCTGCTGGCCCCCGTGACCTCCGCCGCGGCCGCCCCCGCCGCGACGGCCGTCCCCGGGATGGCCGCCGCACCGTACGAGTACCTCGGCTGGGGCAACCCGCAGAAGCCGACCGACGTGATGAAGGCCGCCGGGGTGAAGTGGTTCACGCTGGCGTTCGTCCTCTCCGACGGCGGGTGCAACCCGAAGTGGGACGGCAGCCGGGCGCTCACCGGGGGCACCGACCAGGCCGCGATCGACTCGATCCGGGCGGCCGGGGGCGACGTCGTGGTCTCCGTCGGCGGGTGGAGCGGGAACAAGCTCGGCGAGAAGTGCTCCAGCGCGAGCGCCCTGGCCGGCGCGTACCAGAAGGTGATCGACGCCTACCGGCTGAAGGCGCTCGACATCGACATCGAGAACACCGAGTTCGGCAACGCGACGGTCCGGCAGCGGGTGGTCGACGCCCTGAAGATCGTCAAGACCAGGAACCCCGGGATCGTCACCTACGTCACCATGGGCACCACGCCGAGCGGACCCGACGCCAACGGCAAGGACCTCATCAAGCGGGGCGCGGCCGCGGGCCTGGCGAACGACGGCTGGGTGGTGATGCCCTTCGACTTCGGCGGCCACAGCGGCACCATGGGGCAGGCGACGGTCGGTGCGCTCGACGGGCTGAAGGCGGCGGTCAAGAGCGCGTACGGCTACGGCGACGACGCGGCGTACCGGCACATCGGCGTCTCCTCGATGAACGGGAAGACCGACGAGGCGGGGGAGACCGTCACCACCGCCGACTTCCGCACCATCCTCGGCTACGCGAAGCAGCACCACCTCGCCCGCTTCGCCTTCTGGTCCGTCAACCGGGACCGTGCGTGCGGCTCCGGCACGGACGCCGACGCCTGCAGCGGCGTCCCGCAGTCCCCGTACGAGTTCACCAGGATCGTCGTCCAGTACCAGGGCTGAGGCCGCCGCCCCGCCCCGATCCGTCCGCCGGGCTCCCTCCCGTTCCCCGCCCGTCCCGCCCCGGCCCGTCCCCGTCCCGGCCGGTCCTCACCCCCGGCCGGTCCCACCCCCCGGAGCCATCCGTGTCCTCAGGCTTCACCCGAAGAATCGGCCTCTTCCAGGCCACCGCGATCAACATGAGCCAGATGTGCGGCATCGGGCCGTTCGTGACGATCCCGCTGATGGTCGCCGCCTTCGGCGGCCCGCAGGCCGTGATCGGCTGGGTCGCCGGCGCGCTGCTCGCCCTGGTCGACGGCCTGGTCTGGGCCGAGCTCGGCGCCTCGCTGCCCGGCGCCGGCGGCACCTACGTCTACCTGCGTGAGGCCTTCCAGTACCGCACCGGGCGGCTGATGCCGTTCCTGTTCGTCTGGACGGCCATGCTCTTCATCCCGCTGATCATGTCCACCGGCGTGCAGGGCCTGGTGCAGTACCTCGCCTACCTGTGGCCGGACATGACGACGCTCCAGGGGGACGTCGTCGGGGTCGCCGTGCTCGCCCTGGTCCTGGTGGCGCTGTGGCGCACCGTCGAGGACATCAGCGTGATCACGATCGGGATGTGGATCGTGATGATCCTCTCGGTCGGAGCGGTGATCCTGGCCTCCTTCACCGACTTCCACCCCTCGCTGGCCTTCACCTGGCCCGCCCACGCCGTCGAGCTCACCCACGGCGGCTTCTGGACCGGCTTCGCCGCCGGCCTGACCATCGGGATCTACGACTACCTCGGCTACAACACCGCCTCCTACCTGGGCGCCGAGATCCGCAACCCGGGCCGGGTGATGCCCCGCGCGATCATCTACTCGATCACCGCCATCATGGCGGTCTACCTGCTGATGCAGATCGGCGTCCTCGGCGTCGTCGACTGGCGGGACATGCTGGACCCGGACAACGTCGCCGCCAAGTCGGTCGCCTCCGCCGTCCTGGAGCGGACCTGGGGCAGGGGCGCGGCCGACACCGTGACGGTGCTGATCCTCGTCACCGCCTTCGCCTCCGTCCTCGCGGGCCTGCTCGGCGGCTCCCGGGTGCCCCACGACGCGGCCCGGGACGGGATGTTCTTCCGCTCCTTCGCCAGGCTGCACCCCCGGCACGGCTTCCCGGTGGTCGGCCTGGTCGCCATGGTCACGGTCACCGCCGCCGGCTTCCTGTTCGCACGGCACGTCGGCGACACCGCCGCGCACCCGCCGCTGGGCATCCTGATCGCCCTGCTGACCAGCGTCATGGTGATCGTCCAGGCGCTCGCCCAGATCGCCGCCGTGACGGTGCTCCGCCGACGGCAGCCGGACCTCGCCCGCCCCTACCGGATGCTGCTCTACCCGCTGCCGAGCATCGTGGCCGCCGTCGGCTGGCTGGTCATCTACGGCTACGCGGACCGGGCCAACCCGGGTGTGCACCCCGTCGAGTGGTCGCTGGCCTGGGTCGCCCTCGGCGGCGTCGCCTTCCTGGTCTGGTCGAAGGTCGAGGGCGCCTGGCCGTTCGGGCCCAAGGAGATCCGGGAGGAGTATCTGGAGGCCCAGCGCGCCGACCCCCTCACCGCACCGGCCGGGTAGCCGCCGGCGCCGCGGCCCGGCTCCCCCGCGGCGCACCGTGCGCGGGGGAGCCGGGCCGGGCCTCCGGTCGGCGGCCTCCGGTCAGCTGCCGCCGTGGACGAGTTCAGCTGCCGCCGTGGATGAGTTCGACGGAGAAGCCGTGGTCGGTGGACAGCTTCGGCGTCCTGACCGTGGTCACCCCGGTCGCCGCGTCGTGGTACCAGCCCGCGGAGGCCGCGTCGAGCGCCGCGGCCGAGGCCAGCCGGGGGAGCGGGCCGCCCCGGGTGACCACCTGGCGCGGGGCCGACTGGCCGTGCACCGTGAAGCGGTACGCCCGGGAGGCCGGCTTGTCGGAGTAACTCCCGTCGCTGGCACCGACCTTGACGACGGTCACCGGGCCGGCCACGTGCATGTCGACCTGCTGGGTGGCCGAGGCGCCGGCGCTGAACTGCCGGGTGACGCCGTCGTCCTCGTACAGGGTGTAGGAGGAGTCGCCCCGGGCCTCCGGGTAGAGGTCGTAGTCGAGTTCGGAGCGGTCCCGGGTCTGCCAGGACAGCGTGCCCTGCGGCCACATGGGCACGATCGAACCGCCCTTGACGAACAGCGGCAGGGTGTCGAGCGGCGCCGAGTAGCCGTCGATCGTGGTCGGGCCCTGGTAGGTGCGCCCGGTCCAGTAGTCGGTCCAGGTGCCCTCCGGCAGGTAGATGCCGTTGCGCACCGAGGTGTCCGAGTAGACCGGCGCGACCAGGAAGTCCGGCCCGGCCAGGAACTCGTACGTCGCGTTCGGCCCGAGGGCGTTCGGGTCGTGCGGGTACTCCAGGGCGAGCGGGCGCACGGCGCCGATGCCGGTCCGGGTGGCCTCGGCGGACAGGGTGTACATGTACGGCAGCAGCCGCTCCTTGAGCTGCAGGTACTTGCGGTTGATCGAGGTGTAGGGCTCGCCGTCCAGCCAGGGCTGCTGGTCGCGCTGCTCCTTGCCCGTCATGTCCCGGGCCCAGCCGTCCATGGTCATGATCGCCGGCAGGAAGGCCTTCCACTGCAGGTCGCGGGTGTACATCTTGGGGTCGCGCCGGAAGATGGAGCCGACGTCGCCGGTGTCGTAGGCGATCCCGGACATCGTGGCGCCCGCGTACGTGGGGATCTGCCAGCGGATGTAGTCCCAGGACAGGCTCTGGTCGCCGCTCCACAGCACGCCGCAGCGCTGGGCGCCGGCCCAGGAGACGGGCAGCCAGACGAAGCCGCGGGCGTCGCTGTTGTCCTCGATGCCGGCCTTCGCCCGGTCGCAGGCGTTCAGCGCGAAGTCGTAGCCGTTGCCGACCCAGGCCACGTCGAGCTTGCGCACCCGGACCCCGGCCTTGACCTCCTCGGACTGGTTGGGCAGGCCGTTCTGGGTCCACAGGCCCAGCTGGGCGTGGTCCTTGCGCAGGCCCTCGCCGGTCTGCGGCAGGTTCTCGTAGCCGCAGCCGTAGCCGTCGTTGACCAGCATCCAGCCGAGCGGCATCCCGTTCTGCACGTAGCCGTCGGCGACCTTCACCGCGTCCGTGGTGTGGCGCTCGCCGCGGTTGGCGTTGTGCAGGTAGCAGTCGGAGTCGCCGGGCTCCAGGCCGTAGACCGGCGGCATGAAGGGCTTGCCGACCAGCGCGGTGTACTGCCCGATCACCGACTTGACGTCCCCGGTGAAGTAGTAGGCGTCCAGGCGGCGTTCCTGCTGCCCGGTGCGCACCGGCGCGCCGAAGTCGTAGATCCCCGGGGCGAAGGTGTTGCGGAAGACGCCGTAGCCGGCACTGGAGACGTAGAAGGGCTGGGAGTTGTTGTAGCCGCCCTCGTTCCAGTCGGTGCTGTTGGCGACGTGGACGGTCCGGTCGCGATGAGAGAAGCTGCCGTTCTGCTCGCCGCCGCCGAAGAACTGCTCGTCGGCGCCGCGCACCAGGCTCTGCCGCAGGCCGCCGGTGGACCAGCGCAGCGGGGCGTCCTCCTGCCAGACGGCGGTGCGGTCGTCGGCCCGGTAGAGGCCGAACCGCAGGGGGTGCTTGTAGACCCGCAGCACCAGGTCCTTCGAGCGGATGCCGTAGTAGTCGCCGGCGTCGAAGGTGCTGGTGGTGCGCTGGAGTTCGGGCTGCTTGCGGACGATGGTGGCGCCGGCCGGGTCGGTGAGCACGCCGTCCGGGGCGGCGCGCAGGCGCAGCTGGTCGTCGGCGAGGAAGTCGACCTTCGCCTTGAGGGTGCCGGCGGCGATGTCGTAGCTGCCCTGGCCGCCGCCGAAGGAGGTCAGGTCGCCCGCGTCGGTGGTCTGCGGCAGGTAGGCGCGGCCGGTGAAGGAGCCGCCGTGGGTGTCGTAGGGCACGACCAGGACGTGGTAGGTGCCGGAGGGCTTCGGGATCACCGTCGCCTCGGGGTCGGCGGTGCCGGCGCTCTCGGCGACCTCCTGGCCCGCGGCGTCGTAGACGTAGAGGTCGAAGTCTTCGGTGGGGTCCTGCCACTGGATCGAGATCGGGACGCCGCCCTCCGGATTGTCGTCCCAGTAGCCGGCCGGCACGTCGACGGTCAGGTCGAAGCGGCCGCAGACGGTGCCGCCCGGGTCCTGGGCGGCCGACGGGCAGCTGCCGGCGCCGCCGAGCGTCCCCTTGGCGTACGCCGGGCTCTGCCAGGTGGTGCTCTGGTGGCCCTGGTCGAGGACGGCGGAGGCGGGGGCGGCCGCCCGGGCCGGGAGGGCGGGCCCGGCGACGGCGGCGAGGCTGGTCAGGGCCGCGGCGAGGGCGGCCCTTCGGAGGTGGGGGCGGAGTAGGCGCACGGGGTTCTCCTTCGTCGGCTGGGGCGGGGGAGCGGTGCGGGAGCGTGGCCGGCCCGGGCGGCGGTCAGGTCCGGTGCCGGTCAGGTCCGCTGCCGGTCGCCGAGGACGACCGACCGGGTGAGGTGGCGCGGCCGGTCCGGGTCGACGCCGCGCGACCCGGCCACCGCGACGGCCAGCCGCTGCGCCCGGACCAGGTCGGCCAGCGGGTCCGACTCCGTCGCGGCGTCGCCGGACTCGGCGACCAGCAGGGCGCCGGCCCGGGTGATGTCCTCGGCGAGTCCGGCGGGCGCCGGGCCGAACACCCAGGTCACCCGGCCCGGCGCGGCGATGCTGATCGGGCCGTGCCGGTACTCCATCGCCGGGTACGCCTCCGTCCAGGCGCCCGCCGCCTCGCGCATCTTCAGCCCGGCCTCCAGCGCCAGCCCGTACGTCCAGCCGCGCCCGAGGAAGGTGAACTGCTCGGCGCCGCACAGCCCTTCGGGCAGCGGCGCCGTGACGGCGCGTTCGGCGTCCAGGACGGCCCGGGCCAGCGGTCGGACGCCGTCCGGCCGGGCGCCCTCGGCCTCCAGGTGGGCCCGCAGCAGGGCGAGCGCGCTGGTGGCGAAGCGGGTCTGCACCACCGAGCGCTCGTCCGCGAAGTCGAGCACGGCGACGGCGCCGGCGAGCGCCATGACCGGGGTGGCCGGGTCGGCGGTGACGGCGGTGGTGGGCACCCCGGCCGTCCGGGCGTGGCCGAGCAGGTCGAGCACCTCGGTCGTGGTGCCGGAGCGGGAGAGGGCCAGGATCCGGTCGTACGCACGGCCGGGCGGGAACTCCGAGGCGGCGAAGGCGTCCGTGGTCCCGTGGCCGCCGCACTCGCGCAGGGCGGCGTAGGCCTGGGCCATGAACCAGGAGGTGCCGCAGCCGACGACGGCGACCCGCTCGCCGCGCCGGGGCAGCGCGTCGGCGTACCGGGGCAGGGCGTCGGCGGCGCGGCGCCAGCAGTCCGGCTGGGAGGCGATCTCGGCGGCGGTGTGGGAGGGCGTGGCGGGCGCGGTGCCGGCGGGCGTGGCGGAGGTCATGCGGCGGGCTCCTTCGGAGGGACGGGGGCGTTCGACCCGTGGGCGTGGCCGGCTACTTGACCGAGCCGGCGGTCAGTCCGGAGACCACGTGCCGCTCGATCAGGGCGAACAGCACCACGACCGGCACGATCGCGACGACCGATCCGGCGAACAGGTAGTTCCACTCGACGGTGTAGTTGCCGATGAAGCTGTTGATCCCGACGGTGAGCGGCTGGCTCCGCGGCTCGGTGGACAGCGTCAGGCCCATCACGAACTCGTTCCAGGCCGAGATGAAGGTGAAGATCACCGCGGTGACCACGCCGGGCATGGCCAGCGGCAGGACCACCCGGCGCAGCGCGCCGAGCCGGCCGAGGCCGTCGAGCAGCGCGGCCTCCTCCAACTCCACCGGGATGGAGGAGATGTAGGCGGTGAGGATCCAGACCGCGAAGGCCAGGTTGAACGCGGCGTTGCAGAGGATCAGGGTCCAGACCGAGTTGAGCATGCCGAGCCGGTAGAACTCGCGGTAGAGGCCCACCAGCAGCGAGGTCGGCTGGAACATCTGGGTGACCAGGACGAGCAGCAGGAAGAGCCGCCGGCCCCGGTACCGGACCCGGGCGGTGTAGTACGCGGCGGGCAGGGCGACCAGCAGGGCCAGCAGGGTCGCGCCGCCGGCGACCAGCAGGGTGACCCGCAGGTTCCCGCCGAGGGTCGAGTCGCGCCACACGCCGACGAAGTTCGACCAGGCGAAGTGGCGCGGCAGGTAGCCCGCGTCGCGCAGTTCGTCGGCCGGGCGCAGCGCGGTGACGGCCATCTCCAGGTACGGGAGCAGGAAGACGGCCGCCAGCAGCCAGGCGACGGCGGCGAGCACGACGGTGCGCGGCCGGATCCGGCGGCCGCCGCGCCGGGCTCTCAACTCTCCTCCCCGTTCCAGCGGCTGACCTTCAGGAAGACCAGGACCATCAGCACCACCAGCGCGAAGTTGACCACCGACATGGCCGCGGACTCGCCGATGTCGGTGCTCTTCAGCTGGTACGTGAACACCGTGCTGGTGGCGGTGTCGCTGCCCGGGCCGCCCTGGGTCATGCCCCAGATGACGGGGAAGGAGTTGAACACGTTGATCAGGTTGATGACGACGCCGACCAGGAACGCCGGGCGCAGCAGCGGCAGGGTGATCCGCCGGTAGGTCTGCCAGGGCGAGGCGCCGTCCACCCGGGCCGCCTCGTACAGCTCGGCGGGGACGGTCTGCAGGCCGGCGAGCAGGGTGTAGGTGGTGAACGGCAGCGACACGAAGACGGCGACGAACACCATCCAGGGCCAGGCCGTCGAGGGGTCGCCGAGCCAGTCCCGGGGGCCGTCGACCAGTCCGAGGTCGGTCATGGCGGTGTTGAGCACGCCGGCGGTCCGGTCGAGCATCCACTTGAAGCCGATGGAGGTCATCAGCACGGACGCTGCCCAGGGGGCGATCAGGGCCCAGCGGGCGTACCGGCGGCCCGGGAAGCGCTGGTCGAACAGCTGGGCGAGGCCGAGCGAGAGCAGCATGGTCAGGCCGACCACGGCGGCCGTCCAGACCACCGTGGCGAGCAGGACGTGGCCGAGGTCGGCCTCGCCGAACAGCTTGCGGTACTTGTCCGAACCGGCGGAGCCCCGGACGAAGCCGCTGGTGCTGATGCGCAGGAAGGAGGTGCGGACCATCTCGTAGACGGGCCACAGCACGACGGCGAGGATCAGCAGGACGGCCGGGGCGATCCAGGGCAGCGGGCCGAGCCTGCCCGGGCGGGTGCCCCGCGCCGCGGGGCGGGGCGGGCGGGGGCCCGGGGGTGCGGGGCGGCGCGCGGGGGTGGCGTGCGCCGGCCGGAAGTCGGTGGTCACGGGGGTGCCTTTCGAGGGCTGCGCGGGTTCGTAGGGGCGCTGGCTCGCGGGCGCGGGCTCACGGTCCTTGCGCGGGGCGCTAGTTGTTCGCCACCGCGTCCTGGGCCTTCTTCTGCAGGTCGCCGAGGACCTTCGCCGGGTCGCCGGAGACGGCGGCGCCGATGCCCTTCTTGAGCTCGGCGGAGACCGCGTCCCAGCTGGTGTCGCCGAGCGGGTAGAAGACGGCGTGCGGCAGCAGGGCGAAGAAGGGTTCGAGGTCCTTGTGCCTGCCGCTCGCGGTCATCTCGCTCAGGGCGCTCTGGGTGACCGGCATCAGGTTGTAGGTCTCGTCGAACTTCAGCAGGTTGTCCTTGGTGTACGCGAAGTCGAGGAACTTCCTGATCTGGTCGCGGTGCCCGTTCTTCTTGAAGGCCATCATCCAGTCCGCCACGCCGAGCGTGGAGGCGAGCGGGCCCGCCTTGCCGGGGACGGGGACGATGCCGTAGTCGACCTTGCCCGCCGTGGCCATCTGGATCAGCGACGGGTGGCCGTTGAGCATGGCGGCCTTGCCCGCCGCGAAGTCGGCGAAGGCGGTCTTGCGGTCGGTGGTGGCCGGGTTGGGGTAGGTGAGCCCGGGGCCGACCAGGTTGGCCTTGAGCCAGCCGAAGGTGTCGATGTCGGCCTGGCTGTTCAGGGTGTAGGCGCCGTCCTTGCCGGTGGGGCCGCCGCCGTTGCCGAGCTCCCAGAGCATGCTCTCGCCCTGTGCCTCCTCCGGGCCGAGCGGCAGCGCGTACGGGGTGACGCCGGGCACCCTGGCCTTGATCTGTTCGGCGTCCTTGCGCAACTCCTCCCAGGTGGTGGGCGGTTGGTCGATGCCCGCCTGCTGGAGGACGGTCTTGTTGTAGAACAGGGCGCGGGAGGAGGAGACGAACGGGATGCCGTACTGCACGCCCTTGACCTCGCCGGCCTTGGCGAAGCTGTCGATGAGGTCGGCCCGGGTGGCGGGCGACAGCACGTCCTCGGCCTTGTAGAGGAGGTCGTCGGCGACCTTGTCGGCGTAGCCGCCGGTCTGCAGGACGTCCGGCACGTTGCCGCTCTGGATCATCGTCTTGACCTGCTTGTCGATGTCGTTCCAGTTCACCACCTGGACGTCGACCTTGATGTCCGGATTGGCCGCGGTGAACGCGGTGGCGACGTCGTTCCAGTAGGTCTTCGAGCTGTTGGACTCCTTGTCGCCGTAGTCGGCGGCGACCAGTTTGAGCGTCACCTTGCCGCCGGCGTCGGCCCCGCCGCCTCCGCCTCCGCCGCTTCCGCAGGCGGTGAGGGCGAGGGCGCCGAGGGCGCACGCCGTGGAGAGGGCCAGCACACGTGTCTTCACCGCAGTTACCGCCTTCGTACGCGCTTGATCTGTTGATCCGAGATGCTTGAAGGAAGCTTTTTTCGAGCAGTTCCGAACGAGCTTGCTGCGTCGAGGAGTCCATGTCAACCGGCCGGACAGCAGAAAGCCCGGCCGGGGCGGCTCCGGCCGGGCTTCGGGTGCACGGGAGTCAGGCGCGCAGCACCCGCACTCCGCAGCCGGTGATCGCCTCCTCCTGATCGGCCGTCACCTCGTCGTCGGTGACCAGGTCGTGGACCTCGGCGAGCGGGCAGATCTTGGCGAAGGTGACCCGGCCGATCTTGGTGCTGTCGGCCAGCACCACCGCCCGCGCGCTGCTGTGCAGGAAGGCGCGGTCGGTCTGGGCCTCCATCTCGTCGTGCGTGGTGCAGCCCTCCTGGGCGGTCAGGCCGTCCACGCCGATGAAGGCGAGGTCGAGGTGGTACTGGGCGAGCATCCGGTCGGCGGCCGGCCCCACCAGTTCGTAGCTGGTGGTGCGGGCGATGCCGCCGACCACCACCAGGCGGACGTCCGGCCGGACGATCAGGTCGGCCGCGATGTTCACGGCGTTGGTGACGATGGTGATCCCGCCGCGCTCGGCGAGCACCCGGGCCAGCTCGCTCGTCGTGGTGCCGCCGGTGAGGCCCACCACCGCGCCGTCCGGCACCAGCCGGTCCGCCGTCAGCGCGATCCGCCGCTTCTCCGCCTGCCGCGTGCCGTGCTTGTGGCGCAGCGGCAGTTCGAGGTTGACGGCGCCGGTGACCGCCCCGCCACGGGTGCGGTGCAGCAGTCCCTGGTCGTGCAGCTCCTGCAGGTCACGGCGGACGGTCGCCGCCGACACCTGCAGGAGCTCGGCCAGCTCGTGCACGTCGGCGCTGCCCGTCTCGGTGAGGTGCGCGAGGATCCGGGAGGTGCGGTCAGCTTTGAGCATGACGGAAGTCTAGTGCCGCCGGCGCGCGGGACGATCTTTGCGCGGAACTGCTCGCTGCGGGAGCCGCGCCGCCTGCGGGAGCCGCAGGCGGCGCGGGCGGGCCGGGTCGGCGCCCGCCGACGGGGCCGGTGCTGGCCCGGACGACCAGCTCGGGGCGCAGCAGCTGGATCGAGTTGGCCGGGCTGCCCGAGCGGGTGAGGGCGCGCAGCAGCAGCTCGACCGCCTCCCGGGCCATCTCCCGCTTGGGGATGGCCACGCTGGTGAGGGCCGGCCGGGCCACCCCGACCTCCGGGTTGTCGTCGTGCCCGACGATCGACAGGTCGTGCGGGACGGAGCGCCCGGCCGCCCGGGCGGCCTCCAGGGCGCCGAGGGCGAGGACGTCGTGGGTGGCGAACAGCGCGGTGGTGCCGGGGTCGGCGGTCAGCGCCGTCGTCGCCGCCGCGAAGCCGCCCGCGGGGGTGGGCTCGGGCGCCGTGTGGACGGCCTCGTCGGGGACGGTCAGGCCGTCGGCGGCGAAGGCGCGCCGGAAGCCGGCCACCCGTGGGCCGTGGTCGGGGCTGGCGAGCACGGCGACGCGTTCGTGTCCGAGCTCGCGCAGGTGGCGCCCGGCGAGGAAGCCGGCCCGCTCGTAGTCGATGGTGACCACCGGGAAGCGGTCGGGGGCGTCGGTCTCCCAGGCGCACAGGGCGACCGGGAAGGACGCCTCGGCGAGGAGCGGCAGGTGGTCGATCAGGTCCCGGTCGCCGGCGATCAGCAGCGCGTCGACCGAGCGGCTGGTCAGCCCGGCCAGGTGCCGCTTGGCGCGCTCGCCGTCGAGCCGGGTGGTGCAGAGCAGCAGGTGGTAGCCGTTCGCGTCGAGGACGTCCTCGACCTCCTCGACGATGGCGGGGTAGAAGGAGCCCGTCACGGTGGGGACGAACAGGCCGACCGTCCGGGTGGCGCCGGTGGCGAGGGAGCGCGCGACCAGGTTGGGGGTGTACCCCAGCTCCTCGATCGCGGCGCGCACCCGGGCCGCGGTCGCCGGGCCCACGGCCCCCCGCCCCCGGATGACGTTGGAGACGGTCTGCTTCGTGACCCCGGCACGCTCGGCCACGTCCTGCATCGTCACCATGGATGGATACCTCGCATTGACCGGTCAACTTTGCTTTCGGTGAAACGTAGGGCACGACTGAAGGACCGTCAATACCGACCCGAACCCTTGTCCCGACCGTGACGTGAGGTTCTGTCGGCAGGGCCCGGCCGGGAGTGCAGCGGGCCGGAAGCCGATTCTGCAAGCACTCTTGATTTACCGGTCAACCCGACCGTATCGTCCCAGCCAACCAGCCGCTCCCCGCCGTCCGTCGGGCCCCGGCTGACGAAACGTCCGCGCAGCAACAAAACGTCCGCGCAGCAACAAAACGTCCGCGCAGCAACGAAAACGTCCGCGCGGCATCTCGCGCCTCCGAGAGGAACCACCCATGGGGAGAACAACGATGTCCGCTGCCCGCATCGTCGGCGCGGCCACCGCCGCCGCGCTCGTGCTCGGCGTGAGCGCCTGCGGCAGCGGATCGGGGAGCGACGCCAAGGCCTCCGGCGGCTTCACCTACTGGTCGATGTGGCGCGCGGACGAGCCGCAGGCCAAGGTGATCAAGGCCGCGATCGACGACTTCACCGCCACCACCGGCGCCAAGGTGAGCGTCACCTGGGCGGGCCGGGACATCGCCAAGAAGATCGGCCCGGCGATCGCCGCCAACCAGGCGCCGGACCTGTGGGACGAGTCCGACGACAAGGTCTACGGCACCACCGCCGCGGCGGGCCAGGCCCTGGACCTCTCGCCGGTCCTGCAGCTGCCGGTGCCGGGGGAGGACGTCCCGGTCTCCCACGTCATCCCGGCCAAGTACTTCGACATGCTGCCGAAGGACCCGTCCGGCTCGAACCACTACGTGATCCCGTACGAGGTGGTCACCAACGCGATGTTCTACAACGCGGCCGACCCGGCGGTCGCCGCGGCCATGCCGACCCCGCCCACCGACTGGGCTGGCCTGCTCGGGGTCTGCGACGCCCTGAAGGCGGCCGGCAAGGCCTGCATCGCCTCCGAGGGCGAGGACCCGTGGACCAACGGGCTGTTCCTCGACTACCTGCTCAACGGCGCCGGGGTGAACGTCGCCGAGCTCTCCGCCGACAGGTCCGGCGCGGCCTGGGACAACCCGGCGGTCCTCGCCGCCGCCCAGCAGGTGGAGCAGCTGGTCAGGGGCGGTCACCTGATCGAGGGCTACGACGCCACCAAGTTCCCCGCGCAGGAGACCAATTGGACGGCCGGCAAGGCCGCCTTCTACATGGACGGCAACTACGTCACCTCCGAGGTCGCCCGGCAGGTCCCGGCCGGCTGGAAGATGGCCTCGATCCTGCCGCCCACCGCGAAGACCCCGGACGCCGGCCTGTTCGGCTTCGCGATCCCCAAGCGGGCCAGGAACGCGGCCGCCGCGCAGAGGTTCATCGCGTTCTTCCTGCAGAAGAAGCACCTGTCCGGGATCTCCACCACCGCGCTGAACATCACCCCGCGCAGCGACATCCCCGCCCCGGCCGAACTGGCCGACGTCCAGAAGACCCTGGAGGCCCCGAGCCTGCGCCTGAGCTTCGACGGGGTGGGAGGCAGCTGGCTGCCCAAGGTCCTGAACGAGAACTACCTGGACCTCTGGCACGGCAAGAGCACGGCCGCCCGGTTCGTCGCCACGTGCAGGGCCGACCAGGTCACCTACTGGCAGACCCAGGGCTGACGGTGGCGACGACGATCGAGGACCCGCTCCGGACGGGCGCCGCCCGCGGCCGCTCGGAGCGCGCCGCCCGGGCCGGCGTCGGCCCGCTGGAGCGCCAACGCCGCCGGGTGTTCTGGCCGTTCGCCGCGCCCGCACTGCTCGTGTACGCGGTGCTGTTCGTCGCCCCGGTCGGCTACGCCCTGTGGACCAGCCTGCACCGGTGGGACGGCATGGGCGGGATGGACTGGCGCGGCCTGCAGAACTACACCCTGCTGTTCCGCGACCCGCGGTTCCGCACCTCCCTGTTCAACACCCTCGAACTGATGGTCGTCGGCGGCACGATCACCTTCGTGCTGAGCTTCGCGCTGACCCTGGTGCTGCGCGAGATGCGGGCCAGGCTCTTCGCCCGCTCGGTGCTGTTCTTCCCGTCGCTGGTCAACGGCATGGTCTTCGGCATCGCCGCCGGGTTCCTGTTCTCGCCCACCGGCCCGGTGAACCGGGCGCTGGAGCTGTTCGGGGTGACCACGCCGCCCAAGTGGCTGGCGACGGACAACCTGCTCCCGATGGTCCTGGGCACCCTGGTCTGGACGGCGACCGGCTACTACACCTCGATCATCATGGCGGCCGTCGACCAGATCCCCGACCACCTCTACGAGGCGGCCGAACTCGACGGCGCCGGCCCCTTCCAGCGCTTCCGGCACGTCACCCTGCCGTGCGCCTGGGACGTCATCGCGGTCTGCGCGGTGCTCTGGACCGTCAGCTCGGTGAAGATCTTCGAACTGATCCTGCTCTACGGCGGCAGCACCAACGCCTATCCGCCGGTGAGCAGTTGGAACACCGCCGTGTACGTGTACACCGAGGCCTTCCCGCAGGGCACCGTCCCCCGGCTGGGCACGGCCACCGCCGCCGCGATCGTCAGCCTGGCCATGGTCACGCTGATCACCGTGGTGCTGCGCCGCCTGCTGCGCCGCGAGCCGATCGAGTACTGACCCGCCGCGTCCCGGCCGGTCGCCTCCCGGCCCCCACCCCGCAACCGGAAAGGTCACCACCCGTGCGACGCACCAACCGACCCACCGGACTCGCGAGCAGGATCGGCACGGCCGCCGTCTGGACCGTCGTCGCCGCCGACCTGCTGCTGGTCCTGTGGATCCTCCTGACCTCGCTGCGCAGCGGCCCCGACATCCTGCGCCACGGCTTCGGCCTGCCGACCAGCCCGCAGACCTCGAACTACACCACCGCGCTCGACGAGGGCGGCTTCGCGCGGGCGGCCCTCAACAGCGTGCTCACCGCCGGACTCTCCTCCGTGGTCGCCGTGTCCCTCGCCGCCCCCTGCGCGTACGCCCTCGCCCGGCGCCGCTCGCGGACCGCCTCGGCGCTGACGACGGCCTTCGCGATGGGCCTCGGCGTGCCCGGCCAGGTGCTGGTGGTGCCGCTGTTCGTCGGCCTGTCCCGGGTCGGCCTGACCGACAGCGACCTCGGCCTGGGGCTGGTCTACGTCGGCCTGGCGATGCCGTTCACGGTCTTCCTGCTGACCGGCTTCTTCCGCGGCATCCCCGGCGTGCTGGAGGAGGCCGCCGTCCTGGACGGCGCCGGCCCGCTGCGCACCTTCGTCCTGGTGGTGCTCCCGGTCGCCCGCGGCGGGCTGGTCACCGCCTTCCTGCTGCAGTTCGTCACCGCCTGGAACGAGACCCTGTTCGCCCTGGTCCTGACGAACAGCCAGGGGACGGTCACCCTCCCGGTGGCGCTCTCCTCGTTCGTCGCGGCACAGCAGTTCAACGGCCTGGACTTCGGCACCATGTTCGCCGGGGTCTGCATCATCCTCGCCCCGATGATCGCGCTCTTCTCCTGGATGGGCTCGCGGATCATCCAGGGCATGACAGTTGGGATCGGCAAGTGACCTCGACCCTGCGCACCGACCTGCTCCGCATCGACGGCACCCCCGATCCGGTCGGCGGCACCCTGCCGATCCTGCACGGCCTGCCCCGCCAGACCGGCGCGGGCGCCGGGGTCGACGACGAGATGCGCCGCAACCTGGCGTACGGCGTACCGGACACCCTGCTCCCCTACACCCGGCAGGGCGGGTACGACCGCGTCCGCGCCGAGCGCGAACTCCCGTGCGTGGTCCTGGAGAACGAGCACGTCACCGCCACCTTCCTGCCCTCCCTCGGCGGGCGGCTGTGGTCGCTGGTCCACCGGCCGGGCGGACGGGAGCTGCTGCACCGCAACCCGATCCTCCAGCCCGCCAACCTCGCCCTGCGGGACGCCTGGCTGGCCGGCGGCGTGGAGTGGAACCTCGGCACCACCGGGCACTGGCCGCTGACCTGCGAGCCGCTGCACGCCGCCCGGGTGACCGCGCCCGACGGCACCCCCGGCCTGCGGATGTACGCCTTCGAGCGGCTGCGGCGCCTGGTCCTGCGGATGGACGCCTGGCTGCCCGCCGGCTCCCCGGTGCTGTACGTCCGCATCGCCGTGCACAACCCCTCGCCGGCCGAGACGCCGGTGTACTGGTGGTCCAACATCGCCGTGCCCGAGGACCGGGACGTCCGCGTCCTCGGCCCGGCCGACCACGCCTTCCACTGCGACTACGTCAGCGACCTGCGCCGGGTGCCCTTCCCGCAGGTCGACGGCGCCGACCGCAGCTACCCCGGCCGGGCCCTGCGCGCCGCCGACTACTTCCTCGACCTCCCCGCCGGCCGCCGCCCCTGGATCGCCGCACTGGACCGCGCCGGCACCGGGCTCGTCCAGACCTCCACCGCCCGGCTGCGCGGCCGCAAGCTGTTCTGCTGGGGCACCGGCACCGGTGGCAGGCACTGGCAGGAGTGGCTCTCCGGCCCGGGCGCCGGCTACCTGGAGATCCAGGCGGGCCTCGCCCGCACCCAGCTGGAACACCTGCCGATGCCGGCCGGCGCCACCTGGTCCTGGACCGAGGCGTACGGGCTGCTGCAGGTCGATCCCGTTGCGGTGCACGGGAGTTGGGAAGGCGCCCGGCAGGCCGCCGGCGAGGCGCTGGACCGGCTGGTCCCGCCGCTGGAGCTGGAACGGGCCGACGCGTTCGCCGAGCGGTTCGGCGAGCCCGAGGAGGTGTTGTCCCCGGGCGACGGCTGGGCCGCGCTGGAGATCGAGGCCGGCGCCCTGCCCCTCTCGCCCCTCCTGCCCTTCGGCGCGCCGACGGCCGCCCAGGAACCCTGGCGCCGACTCCTCGGGACCGGCACGCTCCCGGTCTGCGACCCGCCGGCCGAGCCGGTCACCGGGGCGCACTGGCGGCTGCTGCTGGAGGACAGCGCCACCGACTGGCACGCGCTGTACCAGCTCGGGCTGCTGCGCCTGGCGGCCGGGGAGCGGGAGTCCGCCCGCGACGCCTTCGAGCGCTCCGTCGCCGCGCAGGCCTCGCCCTGGGCGCTGCGCTCGCTCGCCCTCCTCACCCCGGACCCGCAGGAGGCCGCCGACCTCCTGCACTCGGCCCACCGGCTCCGGCCCGAACTGCGGGAGCTGACGATCGAGACACTGGAGTCGCTGCGGCGCGCCGGGCGCCCCGCCGACGCGCTCGCGCTGATCGCGGACCTCTCCCCGGCCGACCGGGCGCACGGGCGGATCCGGCTGGCCGAGGCGGAGGCCGCGCACGCCTCCGGCGACGACGACCTCGTCCGGCGCCTGCTGGCCGAGGGCATCCGGGTCGACACCATGCGCGAGGGCGAGCTCTCCCTGGACACCCTCTGGCTCGCCGTCCACCCCGGCACGCCGGTGCCGCCGCAGTACGACTTCCGGATGGCCGACGGCTGATCACCCGCCGATCACCGGCTCACCGACGGCCGATCGACGTCCCCTCGGACCACTCTCCCGTTCCGCACCCCCCACAGCAGGGGCGCAACGGTGCGCCCCACCACGGAAGAGGAGCAGCAGTTGTCACCACGACGTACCGGACGGGCCCGGGCCCTCACCGCCACCGTCCTGGCGGCGCTCGGCGCCGCCACCCTGACCGCCGCCCCCGCGGCCGCCGACAGGCCCGCCCCCGGCAAACCGGCCCCCGCCACGTACACCGTCTCGATCGGCCGGACCGGCTCGTACGCCTCCCCCGACGACACGCCCGCCAGTGTCTACACCGACAAGGACGGCACGTTCTACTTCCAGCAGTCCCACGCGCTGTACGGCGCGAAGGACTCCCGGCAGTGGGACTTCTACACCGGCGCGGACTTCGACGGCGCCACCAGGTCGGCCGAGATCAGCGACGCCGTCAACCCCGCCGACCCGACCGACCGGAACGACGACACCACCGCGCGCTGCAACAACAGCCCCACCGGCCTGGAGGCCACCGACGCCCCGCAGGGCTCCCGCTACTCCCAGCGGAACTACTGCGACCTGTCGGGAGTCTGGGTCGACCCGGACACCGGCGACTGGTACGGGCTGGTGCACAACGAGTTCACCCCGCAGCCCTTCGGCGACGGTCTGCACTACGACGCGATCGACTACGCCGTCTCCACCGACCAGGGCCGGACCTGGACCATCAGGGACCACGCGATCACCTCCCCCCACAGCACCGCACGGGGTGACACCGCGGCCTTCCCGCAGCAGACCTTCTCCTACGGCGACGGCGACCAGCGGCTGTTCGTGGACACCGCCTCCGGCTACTTCTACGTCTTCTACGGCTCCCGGATCGTCGACAAGGGCGGCAGCTGGGGCGCCTTCCAGGAACACGTCGCGCGGGCCCCGATCTCCGCCAAGATGGCGCCCGGTAGCTGGCGCAAGTGGTACGACGGCGCGTGGTCCCAGCCCGGCGCGGGCGGCCTGGAGAGCGACATGGTGCCCGCCGACGGCTCCCAGCCCACCGGCTACCTGCCGCCCGCCGAGGAGTACGACCCGGCCAATCCCGGCACCGTCAGTCAGCAGATCGCCGCCGGCACGCTCGCCCCGAGCACGCCGCTGTTCGTCCTGAACGTCGCCTACGACGCCTACCTGGGCCTCTACCTCGGCACGCCGCAGGCCGTCGACCAGAGCGGCAACGCCCCGCAGCAGATCTACGCCACCAAGGACCTCACCACCCAGAAGTGGACCCTGCTCGGCGACACCGGCGGCTACCACACCGCCTCCTGGTACCGCTGGTTCCTCGACAGCGCCAGCCTGACCGGCTCCACGATCATCGGCAAGACCTTCCGGTCGTACTGCGCCTTCGCCTGTTCCGCCTCGGACGGCGAGTACGCCGAGATCACCGTCGGCTCCACCCGGCCGGCGCCCGCGCCCTTCGACCTCACCAGGAGGTACCGGATCGGCAGCGGCGACGGCCGGGTCCTGGCCCAGCGCCGCGGCAGCCCGGCGACCACCTCGCTGGCGGGCCCCACCGGCTCCGCGCTGGAGTCCTGGTCGTTCGCGAGCACCGGCGACGGCTCCTACCGGATCGTCAACGCCGCGACCGGCGGGGCCCTCGGGGTGGACGCGTCGACCGCCGCCGGCCGGGCCTGGGGCGCCGCGCCGACCGTCGGCAGTGGCACCGGCGTCGGACAGCAGTGGTTCATCGTGCCGGCCGGCACCGGATACCGCCTGGTCAACCGGTACAGCGGCCTGGTCCTCGGCCTCACCGCCGCCGGCACCCCGGCCGAGACCACGCCCGCCCGGTTCTGGACCGACACCACCGGCTCGGCGGTCGGCGGCGGGCGGACCGCGGCCCGGCAGAGCCTCACACTGACCCCGACCGGCAAGGCGGTCGAGGCGGTCGTGCTCACCGCCCCCGGCGACCGCTCCGACACCGTGGGCCAGGCCGTCTCGGTGCAGTTCGACGCCACCGACAGCTTCGGCAAGCCGCTCACCTTCACGGCGACCGGCCTGCCCGCCGGGCTCTCCGTCAGCCCCGCCGGTCTGATCACCGGCACCCCGACCGGCCCCGGGACCTCCACGGTCACCGTCACCGCCGCCTCCGGCACCGCGAGCGCCTCGGCCGGCTTCACCTGGACGGTCGAGCCGGACCTCGGCGGGAACCACACCCTGACCACGGGAGGCAAGGCGCTCGACGACGCCGACAACAGCACCACCGCCGGCAACGCCCTCATCACCTGGACCGCGTCCGGCGCCGCCAACCAGCTCTGGCAGTTCCGCCGGCAGCCCGACGGCAGCTACGAGCTGGTCAACGGGCGCTCGTCGATGTGCGCCGACGTCGACGGCGGGTCCACCGCCGCCGGGGCCCGGATCATCCAGTGGCCGTGCAGCGGCGGCGCCAACCAGCACTGGACGGTCCGGCGGACGGCCGACGGCTCGTACACCGTCACCTCGGCCCGCAGCGGACTGCTGCTCACCACCGCCTCTACGGCCGACGGTGCCTCGGTGACCCAGCAACCGGACACCGGCTCACCGCTGCAGCGGTGGTCGCTCGCCTGACCCGGGCGCGTCCGCCGTCCGGACGCACCACGGCCGCCCTCCCCACAGCGGGGAGGGCGGCCGTCGGCGTTGCCAGGGGGCTCGTTCAGGCGGTTCGGACGGTTCGGAAGCGGTCGGCGCCGCGGGCCCAGTGGCCGTGGCGCATGACGGCGACCAGGTCGAAGCTCTCGGTGTCGACGATGACGAGGTCGGCGAGTTTGCCGGTTTCCAGGGAGCCGGTGCGGTGGTCGAGGCCGAGGAGGCGGGCGGGGGTGGCGGACAGCGATTGGACGGCCTGGTTGAGCGTCAGTTTGCCGATGGTGAGGGCTCTTCGGAAGGCCTGGTCGAGGGTGAGGGTGGAGCCGGCGATGGAGCTGCCGTCGGGGAGCATGGCGATGCCGTTGGTGACGCGGACCTGGAGGGGGCCGAGGGGGTAGAGGCCGTCGCCCATGCCGGCGGCGGCCATGGCGTC
>NZ_JBEOUW010000056.1:0-54400 GCF_040303045.1 Kitasatospora sp. NPDC096140 | reverse complement strand
CTCCCTATCTTCCGGGTGCGGCGGCCGCGCCGGCCGGCGGCCGTGCCGGGCCCGCCTGCAAGGCCTGGAGGGCCTGGAGGGCCTGGAGGGCCTGGAGGGCCTGGAGGGCCTGGAGGGCCTGGAGGGCCTGGAGGGCCTGGAGGGCCTGGAGGGCCTACAGGGCCTAGAGGCCGTTCTTCTCCAGGGTGAACTTCCAGGCGTCGGCGACGATGTCGTCCAGGTTCGGGCGGCGCGGGGTCCAGCCCAGCGCCTCGTGGGCGCGGGCGGCCGAGGCCACCAGCACCGCCGGGTCGCCGGCCCGGCGGCCCTCGACCTGCACCGGGATCTCCCGGCCGGTGACGCGCTTGACCGACTCGATCACCTCGCGCACCGAGAAACCGCTGCCGTTGCCCAGGTTGCAGATCAGGTGCTCGCCCGGCTTGGCCGCGCCCAGGGCCAGCAGGTGGGCGTCGGCCAGGTCCGCGACGTGGATGTAGTCGCGGATGCAGGTGCCGTCCGGGGTCGGGTAGTCGTCGCCGTACACCGCGATGTGCGGGCGCTGCCCGAGCGCGGCCTGGAAGACCAGCGGGATCAGGTGCGACTCGGGGTCGTGGCGCTCGCCGTACGCACCGTACGCGCCGGCCACGTTGAAGTAGCGCAGCGAGACGGCGGCCAGGCCGTGGGCGACGGCCTCGCTGGTGATCAGGTGGTCCACGGCGAGCTTGGTGGCGCCGTAGGTGTTGGTCGGCGCGGTGCGGGCGGTCTCGGCGATCGGCACGGCCTCCGGCTCGCCGTAGGTGGCCGCGGTGGAGGAGAACACGAGCTTGCGCACGCCCGCCGCGCGCATCGCGCTGATCAGCTCCAGCGAACCGGCCACGTTGTTGCGCCAGTACTTCTCCGGGTCCACGACCGACTCGCCGACCTGCGAGGAGGCGGCGAAGTGCAGCACGCCCTCGAAGGAGCCGTCCAGGACCTCGCCGGCCTCCTGGATCCGGCCCTCGACGAACTCGGCACCGGCCGGAACGCCCTCGCGGAAGCCCGTCGAGAGGTCGTCCAGGACGGTCACCTGGTGCCCCGCCTCCAGCAGGTGGGCGGCCACCACGCTGCCGACGTAGCCGGCGCCACCCGTGACCAGGTACTTACTCATGTTGCGACCTCCAGCGGGCGATGGTCCGCGCGGTGGGCGTGGCCATCGACGGAATCCGTACGACTGGGGCCATTCTCCCAACCCACCGGGGTGCTCCGGACCACCCGGGCAGCTGCTCGCAGGCTTTTCACCAAGTCATCAGCCCCCGGACATCCGCTCCAGCAGCCCGGTGCGCGCCGCCACCGCGGCCGCCTCCAGGCGGGTCCGCGCGCCGAGCTTCATCAGCACCCGCTGGACGTGCGTCCGGGCGGTGCTGGCGGCGATCCGCATCCCGGCGGCGATCGCGGCGGTGTCCTCGCCGTCCGCGATCCGGGCCAGCACCTGCACCTCACGCCGGGTCAGCAGCCGCAGCAGCCGGACGGCCTCGTCGTCCGGTTCGGCCGCCGGGCGCAGCAGCTGGTCGAACGCGCCGCGCAGGACGTCCACCGTGACCGCGGCCTCACCCGCCCGGGCCCGCCCGATGGCCCGCTCGACGACCTCGATCCGCTCGTCGCTGGGCACGTACCCGGCCGCGCCGGCCGCGAACGCCCCGGCCACACCGCGCAGTTCGCCCACCGGCCCGAGTACGATCACCGCTACCTCGGGGCGCTCCCGGCGGATCCGGCGCAGCCCGTCGAAGGCGCCCGGCTCCCCCGGCGCGGCCACCCCCAGCAGGCACACCTCGGGCCGCCGGCCGGCCACCAGGTCAGCGGCGACACCGGCCGGGGAGCCCACCGCGAGCACCCGGTGTCCGCGCAGCTGGAGCGCGGTGGCCAGCGCCTCGGCCAACAGCCGGTGGTCGTCCACCACCACGAGTCGAACGCCCATGACGCCCTCCCGGTCAGGGTTCGGCTCGCGCCCGCGCCCTTCGGGCGGGCGGCCGATGACGCACCATCACAGCGCATTCCGTACCCGACCCGCCAGCCGTCGCGCGTCGACTGCGGCCGGAAACGCGAAAGACCCCCGCCAGAGGCGGGGGTCTTCCAGTTGAGCCCCCATGCGGAATCGAACCGCAGACCTTCTCCTTACCATGGAGACGCTCTACCGACTGAGCTATAGGGGCTTGCCGGGTTTTTGTTTTCCCGGGCCGGTCGAACAAGGAAGACATTACACGGCCGTCGGCCCGGAAGGGAAATCGGCTCCGCCCCGGGCTTCCCGATCACTCCGCGGCCTCGATCGGAGGCGGGCGGCGTGGCCCGCGCGCGTGTTCCGCGGCCTCAGCCCTCGGTGTGCGCGGCGTCAGCCCTCGGTGTGCGCGGCGTCGAACTCCTCGCGGGCCGCCATCATCTGCCCGGCGCGGTGCTCGGTCCACTGCCCGACCGGCGTGACCAGCTCGGCCAGCTCGCGCCCGAGCGGCAGGAGGTCGTAGACCACGCGCGGCGGCGTCTCCGGGAACACCGTGCGGAGCACCAGGCCGCTGCGCTCCAGGTTGCGCAGGGACTGGGTGAGCATCTTGCGGCTGACCCCGCCGACCCCGCGCTGGAGCTCGGAGAAGCGCTGCGGCCCGCAGGCGGCGAGGCTCATCAGGATCAGCAGCGACCACTTGTCGGCCAGCTCGGCGAACACCTCGCGGCTGGGGCAGAGCCGGGCGAAGAGGTCGAACCCCTGCTCCGCCGCGCCTTCCGGCCCGTCCGGCACCTGCTGCTCCTCGTGCTGCCCCGCCCGGGCCCGGGTCGCTTCCTCCGTCGTCATGCCCTCCAGGGTAGCCCTCCGGTCTCCAATCCGCCCTTGGTAACCAATAGAGACCTGGTCTATATTGGAGACCGCCAACGGATCGGGGTCGGGCCGGGCCGCGTCAGTGCGTCCTGCCCCGGCGCCGTGCCCTATCCTCCGCCGTCCGCATTCCGCTTTCTGCCTGCCGCCTTCTGTCGTCGCACCGGCTTCCGCCGGTCCACGCCGTCCCCCTGGAGCGCCCACATGACCGCCATCCGCCCGACCGTCGTCCTCGCCTACCACTCCGGCTACGGCCACACCGCCGTGATCGCCGAGGCCGTCGCCCGCGGCGCCGCCGCCGCAGGTGCCGAGGTCGTCCAGATCGCCGTCGACACCATCACCGAGGAGCAGTGGGCCCAGCTGGACGCCGCCGACGCGATCGTCTTCGGCTCCCCCACCTACATGGGCACCGCCTCCGGCGCCTTCCACGTCTTCGCCGAGGCCTCCAGCAAGCGCTGGTTCACCGACGCCTGGAAGGACAAGGTCGCGGCCGGCTTCACCAACTCCGCCTCCAAGAGCGGCGACAAGGCCGGCACCCTCGGCTTCTTCCAGACCCTCGCCGCCCAGCACGGCATGAACTGGGTCAACCTCGGCCTCAAGCCGGGCTGGAACGCCACCACCGCCTCCGAGAACGACCTCAACCGCCTCGGCTTCTTCAGCGGCGCCGCCGCCTCCTCCCCCTCCGACGCCGGCCCGGAGGCCGTCCACAAGGCCGACATCGCGACCGCCGAGCACCTCGGCGCCCGCGTCGCCCAGCACACCGCCGTGGTGCTGGCCGGCCGCGCCGCCCTGGCCGGCTGACCTCTCCGGCCGACCCGGTCCGACCGACCCGCTCGGCCCGACCCGACCGCCCCTCACGCGCGCCTACGCCGCCGGATCCGCCCCCAGCAAGGGCGCCCGGCGGCGTCCGCCGTCCACCGCCCCGAGCTCGGCGCCGGTGGTCTCCGGCAGCAGCCGCAGGCAGCCCAGGGCCAGCACGCCCAACCCCGCCAGGTACCAACCCACCGGCTGCGCCGTCCCGTACGCCTCGGTCAACCGCGTCGCCACCAGCGGGGTCGTCGCCCCGCCGATCACGCCGCCCAGGTTGTACGTCAGCGCGGCACCCGTGTAGCGCACCCGCGTCGGGAACAGCTCCGGCAGGAACGCCGCCACCGGCCCGAACATGCACCCCAGCACCACCATCGCGCCCGCCAGCGCGACGAACATCAGCGACCGGCTCGCCGTCTCCAGCAACGGGAACAGCACCAGCGACCAACCCGCGGCGAGCACCGTCGCCCACCACAGCGTCCGCCGCCGGCCCCACCGGTCGCTGCGCGCGGCACTCAGCCACACCGTCGCGGCCATCCCCACCGCGCCGATCAACAGCATCGTCAGGACCAGCGTGCTCGCCACCCCGAGCCCCGAGGTCGCGTACGCCAGCGCGTACGTCGTGGTCAGGTAGAACAGCGCGTACCCCACCGTGATCGCCCCGCCGCCCGCCAACACCGGGCGCCAGTGCTCACGCAGCACCTCCAGCGACGGCGCCCGCTCCCCGCGCCCGGCCGAGCGGAACAGCGGCGACTCCTCGATCCGCAGCCGCACGAACAGCCCCACCGCGACCAGCGCGAACGAGGCCAGGAACGGCACCCGCCAGCCCCACGCGCGGAACGCCCCCTCGTCCAGCCCGAGTTGGAGCGCCAGGAACACCCCGTTCGCCAGCACGAACCCGCACGTCGGCCCCAACTGCAGGAACCCGCCGTACCGCCCCCGCCGTTCGGCCGGCGCGTTCTCCGCGATCAGCAGCGCCGCCCCGCCCCACTCCCCGCCCAGCCCGACGCCCTGGCACACCCGCAGCGCCACCAGCACGGCGGGCGCCCACCACCCCCACGCCGCGAACCCCGGCAACACCCCCACCGCCGCCGTCGCCAACCCCATCAGCAGCAGCGACACCACCAAGGTCGCCTTCCGCCCCACCCGGTCCCCGAAGTGCCCGAACACCACCGCCCCCAACGGCCGGGCCAGGAACGCCACCGCGTACACCGAGAACGCCGCCAACAGCGCCCCCACCGTGCCCAGTCCGGGGAAGAACACCGGCCCGAACACCAAGGCGGCCGCCGTCCCGTAGATGAAGAAGTCGTAGAACTCGATCGCCGTCCCGATCAGCGCCGCGGCCGCGGCCCGGTGCAACTGGCCCGCCTGTCCCGGCCGTTCCGCCCGCTCCGACCGCTCCGCCTGCCCCGACTGCTCCAACTGCACTGCCTGCCAGGCATCCTCCGCATCCATACCACCACCCTCACCACCCCGCCCCACCCTCACCAGCCCCCACCCGGGTGACCACGGCGCACCCCCGCGGACCCGCGCCCGGCCCGCACCCCACGCGCTCCCCGCAGCCCGCCGAACCCGGCGCCACCGCACGTATGCTGACCGTCCGGAGACCATCTCGACATACGGGGGGAAACCGTGCCGGGCCCCTATTCACGCGCCGCTCTCGCCGTCAATCCGGCCGTACTGGAAAACTGCGGGCAGACCGCCCAGCACCTCGGCGGCCGGATCCCGTCCGAGACGACGAAGATCACCGCCCCCGGCGACCAGGCCGCCGCCGCCCTCCGGGGCTGGCTCACCGGGCCCGCCATCCACGACTGCGCCGCCGGCTGGAAGACCCTGCTGGACAAGCTCGCCGCCGACATGGCCGGCAGCGGCACCAAGCTCTCGACCGCCGCAGCCGACTACCGCCGGAACGAACAGAGCCTGTCCACGGCCCTGACCGGCAGCGCGGCAACCACCCCGTACGACCACCGGACCCCGCACGACCACCGGACCCCGGCCGCCGACCCGTTCGGAACCGTCCTCACCAAGGACCTGTCCCCGGCCGCCGAAGCCGCCCGGACCAACGGCGCCGGCAAGGCCCGGTGAGGCCGATGGACATCGCCACCCTCCGGAACGCCGACATCAACGGCATCACCACGGCCGGAGCCGCCTACGACGCCCTCGTCACCGCGCTGGGACGGCACGCCGAGTCCTGGCAGCACGAGGTCGCCGACCGGCTCGGCGCGGCACAGTGGACCGGGACCGCCGCCGAGAACGCCACCGCCGAGATCCAGGCGATCGGCACCGAACTCCGGCTCGCCGCCCAGGAACTCTCCTTCGTCAGCCGGGCCCTCGCCGAGGCCGCCGAAGGCTTCGCCGCCGCCCAGGCGCACCTGGTCAACGCCCTGGACGACGCCGAGAAGCAGAAGTTCACCGTCGCCCCCGACGGGCGGATCACCTGGGACGCCGAACCCACCTCCGCGAACCACCCCGGCGACCGGGCCGAAGAGACCGCCAAAGAACTCGGCCGCCGCATCACCGCCGCCCTCAACGAGGCCGCCCACGCCGACTCGGAGATCGCACAGCGGCTCAACCACCTCGCCCGCAACGCGAACAGCGGCACCGGCCTGGACGCCGCCACCGTGCGGAAGGACCGGGAAGCGTTCGCCGCCCGCGAGGCCGTACCCCCCGCCGGAACCGACCCGGAGGCCGTGAAGCGCTGGTGGGACAGCCTCACCGAAGCCCAGCAGCAACGCTTCGTCCTCAACCACCCCGACCGGGTCGGCAACCTCGACGGCATCCCCGCCGTCGCCCGCGACCAGGCCAACCGGATCAACCTCGCGCGGAGCAAGCAGGACCTGCAGGCCCGGCTCGACCGGCTCGGCCCCGAGCCGGAGCAGTTCCTCGGCTGGGCCAAGGGCGAGCCCATCCCGAACCCCGACTACGTCGCATGGCACCGCCGGCAGCAGGACCTGCAGGAGAAGCTGACGGCGATCGCGGCCATCGAGGACCGCCTGACCGGCGACGGCGCGGAGTCCCGCGACGGCACCCCGGCCTACCTGCTCGGCTACGACACCGAGGGCAACGGACGCGCGATCGTCTCCGTCAACAACCCCGACACGGCGGACAACGTGGTCACCCTGGTCCCCGGCACCACCTCCCGGCTCGCCACCGCCATCGGAGACGTCGACAAGGCCGACGAGATGGTCAGGGCCGCCGACCGGACCGACCCCGGCAGCCCCAGGACGACCGCCGCCATCGCCTGGGTCGGCTACGACGCCCCGCAGAACATCTTCCCGGAGGCGTCCACCGACGCGTACGCCGAGAACGCCGAGGAGGACCTGGCCCGCTTCCAGCACGCCCTGCGCACGACCCACGAGGGCACCCCCTCGCACAACACCCTCATGGGCCACAGCTACGGCAGCGTCGTCGTCGGCTTCACCATGCGCGACCACACCCCGCCGGTGGACGACGTCGTCCTCGTCGGCAGCCCCGGCGTCGGCGTCGACCACGCCGAGGACCTGAACATCGACCCCTCCCGCGTCCACGTCGCCCGGGGAAGCCAGGACACGATGATCAAGACCGCCGCCGGCACCGGCCTCCTGTTCGGACGCGACCCCATGGACACCGACTTCGGCGCCCGACACCTCCCGGCCGGCACCACCGACCACTCCCACTACTGGCTGCCCGGCACCGAATCCGTCAGGTCCTTCGGCGCCGTGATCACCGGCAACGGGAACGACCGGTGAGGCCACACCGGGCGATCGCGGCCACAGTGACCGCCGGACTGCTCTGGACGGTCCCGGCGTGCACCGGGGAAACCGACGCCCCCACGATGACGCGGGCCCAGGCGAAGCAGCAGACCGCGGACTACGCAGGGCAGGCCATCGCCGACCTGCCCCAACCGGTCACCACGGCGAGCGGGCGGGAGAACGGCACCAACTGCTTCAAGAACGACGCCCCCTCGGAGTACGACGGCCGAGTCGTGGAGGTCACCGAGAAACGCCTCTCCGGCATCCCGGCGGACCGCCAGGACGAATACGTCGAACGGCTCCGGGCCCGGATCGAATCCATGGGCTTCCACCGCGACGACTCCGAAGCCCTCCGCACCTCCATCCACTTCACGAACGCCGCCAACCGCTTCACCGGCTCCATCGACGGCATCGGCAGCACGCACGGGATGCTCGTCATCGGCTTCACCTCCCCCTGCGTGTGGCCCGACGGCACCCAGCCCCCGCACTGACCGCCCGCCGTCCGCCATCCGCCCCGGCGCATCGTCTGGACCTGGACTACTTCGCGTACGGGTTGTCCTCCGGCGCCACCGGCGGCTGGTACGACGGCGGCGGCACCGCACCCATCGGCTGCTGCTGCGGCACCGGCGGCACCTGAGCCCCGGGCTGCACGGCCGACTTCCGCCGCCGCACCACGAAGAGCACGACACCGGCCACCAGGGCCAACCCGGCCACCACACCACCCACGATCGGCAACGCACTGCCCGACCCCGACGACACATCGGCCTTCGGCTGCACCGACGGCGCGGGAGCCGCCACACCACCCGTCGGGCTCGGCACCGACGGCGCGGGAGCCGACGCGGAGGCCGAAACAGAAGCCGACGGAGCCCCCGACGGCGAAGCCGCGTCAGCCGGAAGCGGCGACACATCCGCCGGCCCGGGATCCCCCGGATCCGTCAACGCAATACGCGGCCGAACCGCACCCCACCCGGCATCATCCGTACGCTTGTCCCCGCCATTCGGCCTTCCCGCTGTGTTGATGAGCACTCGCAGAACCTGATTCGCAGTCCACTCCTTGTGAACCGCCCAGACCAGCGCTGCCGAAGCAGAAACCAAAGCAGTCGCGTCAGACGTCCCATGGCTCTTGCAGTAGCCGGTGGAAGCCGTGCAAGCAGCGATCACATCCATGCCAGGGGCCATGAGAGCGACCTGCGGCCCGGACTCGGACTCGTCCGTCACGGTGCCATTCCGGTCGATAGCCCCCACGCCGACCACATTCGGCAGACCACCCGGATATTCGACAACATTGCCCTGCTGCCCGGAATTTCCGACACTGGCGACCACGAGGACCCCCTTAGCCCGCGCATTCGCAAGGATGCGATTGATCTTCGCAAGATCATCCGACGTGGCGGCAACCGCATCCCTTCCTTGCGAGATGCTGATCACCTTCGCACCTTGCTCGACCGCATAGTTCACGGCCTGGCCGATCTGATCAAGGAAGTCGGTCGTAATAACAGCTCCCTCCGACCCGCTATTGATCTTCAGGGGAAGGAGCTTCGCGCCAGGCGCGAGGCCGTAGGCGCCCTTCCCAGCGCGGTTCTTACCCGTACCTGCGATGAGGCTGGCCATTTCGGTGCCATGCCCGCTGGGGTCGACGCCCACGCTGCTAGAGCCGCCGCTGAAGTCCTTCCCCGGGAGGAACTGCCCGACCAGGTCCGGATGATCCAGCTTGAAGCCTCCGTCAATCACCGCGACAGTGATGCCCTCACCCTTCGAGGTCTTCCACATCTCCGGGGCGTGCATGGCGTCCAGGTGCCACTGGTCAGCGCGGATCGAATCATCGGCAACTGCGGGCCCAGCAATCGGGCCAGCAAGAACACCCGCAGCCAGGAGTGCCGCTGAAAGCAGTCGCCACCCACCTTGCTTTCGCCCCATCACAACTCCTCGTCACTCTGTCCACCGACCGGGAACCGTGCCCCGAACAAGCCTGCCCGGCCACTGGGAAGCCCAGTGGCCGGGCAGTCGTTGCCGTCCTACTCAATCACGTCCGGGTTGCTGTCCGGCGTACCGCTGGTCCAGGTCTCCTCGTCCTCGTGGAGGTAGTCCGCACGGCTGCGGCGGTCACATTCCTTCCGGTCCATCCACTCCACGAACGCCGCCAACCGGTTCACCGGCACCATCGACGGCCTCGACAGCACGCACGGGATGCTCGTCATCGGCTTCACCTCCCCCTGCGTGTGGCCCGACGGCACCCAGCCCCCACACTGACCCCCGGCTACCGGACCGGCGCACCGTCCAGGCCTGAACTACTTCGCGTACGGGTTTTCCTCCGGCGCCACCGGCGGCTGGTACGACGGCGGCGGCACCGCACCCATCGGCTGCTGCTGCGGCACCGGCGGCACCTGAGCCCCGGGCTGCACGGCCGACTTCCGCCGCCGCACCACGAAGAGCACGACACCGGCCACCAGCGCCAACCCGGCCACCACACCACCCACGATCGGCAACGCACTGCCCGACCCCGACGACGCATCAGCCTTCACCGACGGCGCGGGAGCCGCCACACCACCCGTCGGGCCCGGCACCGACGGCGCGGGAGCCGACGCGGAGGCCGAAGCAGAAGCCGACGGAGCCCCCGACGGCGAAGCCGCGTCAGCCGGGAGCGGCGACACGCCCGCCGGCCCGGGATCCCCCGGATCCGTCAACGCAATACGCGGCCGAACCGCCCCCCACCCCGCATCATCCGTACGCTTGTCCCCGCCATTCGGCCTTCCCGCCGTGTTGATGAGCACCCGCAATACCTGATTCGCAGTCCACTCCTTGTGAACCGACCAGATCAGTGCCGCGGATGCGGATACCAACGCCGCCGCGTCCGATGTCCCATGGCTCTTGCAATATCCGGTTTCCGATGTGCACGCTGCGAGGATTTCATCGCCGGGCGCGACCACAGCGACATGGGGGCCGGTTTCCGATTCAGCCGTAACAGTCCCTTGGCGATCAATGGCTCCCACGCCTACGACGTTGGGCAGCCCACCCGGGTACGAAAGGAGATTCCCGGACTGCGCCTTATTTCCAACGCTGGACACAACCAAAACACCCTTGGAGCGCGCAGTGGAGAGAATCTTGTTCAGTTTCTCCACGTCGTTCGTGGCGGCCGTCACCGCCGCCATGCCTTGGGAGATATTGACGACCTTTACGCCCTGATCGACCGCATAATTGACAGCCTGTCCGATCTGATCCAAGAAGTCGCCAGATACGACGGTGCCGACAGACCCATTATTGATCTTGATCGGAAGGATCTTCACTCCCGGGGCCAGGCCGTATGCGCCCGTTCCCCCGACACCCTTACCCGTGCCCGCGATCAGGCTGGACATCTCCGTGCCGTGCCCGTCACTGAAGGATCCCACGCCACCAGGACTTCCACTGAAATCCTTGCCCGGCAGGAACTGTCCAGCAAGATCCGGATGGTCCAGCTTGAACCCCCCATCGACCACTGCGACAGTGATCCCCTGCCCCGTGGAAACCTTCCACATTTCCGGAGCATGCATGGCATCCAAGTGCCACTGCCGCGCGCGAACTGTGTCGTCGGCAACCGCCGGCGTTGTGACCGGGCCGACGGCGATTCCCGCCGCCAGGAGCGCCGCACCGACCGCTCGCCAGTGCATCCGCGTGTTCGTCCGCCCCATCACAGCTCCTCGCCACTCTCTTCACCGACCGGAAGCGTGCCCCCGAACAACTCTGCCCGGCCACTGGGAAAGCCCAGTGGCCGGGCAGTCGCTGTCGTCCTACTCAACCACGTCCGGGTTGCTGTCCGGCGTACCGCTGGTCCAGGTCTCCTCGTCCTCGTGCAGGTAGTCCGCGCGGTTGCGGCGGTCACGTTCCTTCCGGTTGCCGTGACCTGCCATCCCCGGGGCCATCATGCCGTTCTGCCCGGATCGGGCGGCGCCGGCCTCGGTGGCTCCCGCTGCAGCCGCGCGGTTGCGCAGGCCGGTACCGCCGGGCGTGAACTCACCACCGGCGGTCGGCCCCTTGCGGCCGCCGACCGTGCCACCGGTGGTCGAGGCCAGGCCCCGGCCACGCGAGCCTCCGCCCCCGCCGACGGCACCGTGACCGCCACCCATGCCAGGGTGCATGCCCATGCCGTTCATGCCGTTCTGCCCGCCGACCCGGCCGCCACCCGGTCCCGCTTCACGAGAGCCGAAGACCGTCCCGGAGGGAATGCCCGGGGTGCCGTTCTTCCCGGGCGTCTGGCCGCCGAAGGGCGTGCGGGGGTTGACGCTGCCACCCTTGCCGGGCAGGTAGTCGCTGCCCCCGCCCTTGGTCTGGACCGAACCGCCGCCGGGCACGACCGGGAAGCCGGGCACGGGGCCCCCACCGGGGGTGTTGGGCCCTCCGCCCGGTCCGGTGGGACCGGTCGGGTAGGTCGGAACAGTGGTCGGTCCGCCCGTCGGCACGGGGCCGCCGCCCGGACCGGTCTGGGTCGGCGGCGCGGTCGGAATGCTGTCCAGCCCGGTGCCCGGACGGTTGACCGGGTCCGACGGGTGGGACGGCGGGGTCGAGGTACCCGGGTCCTGCGGGTTGGAAGGCAACTGGCCGCCGCTGTACGGAGGGGTCGGGGTGGTGTTGCCCCCACCGGACGGCCCGGTGGAACCCGAACCGGGGTGGTACGGCGTCACCGAACCGCCGCCGTAGTTACCCCCGCCGGACGGGCTGTAGCTGCCTCCGCCGCTGCCGCCGACGTACGAGCGCGGGCTTCGGGCGGAACTCCCGTATGCGCCGCCGCCTCCGGTCCCACCACCAGATACCGACGAGGAGTCGTTCTGGTTGGTCTCAGGCGTCCCCGGAAGCGTCACATCCTCCGGGATCCCGTTCAGGGTCGCCGCTGCAGCGGTGTACGCCTGGGCCAGGTTCTCCACCTGATGGACGGCTTCCTGCCGCTCCTTCTCGACGGTCGCCTTGGCCTGCTTGTACTCCTCCGCAGTCACCCAGGCATTGCCCTCCGGGGTCCCGCTCGCCTTCATGTACTGGTCGATCGTCTGACCGACCGCCGAAAGCTTGGTTTCCACGCCGACCGGAGGGCTCTGCTTCTCGTACTGGGCGACCTTGTCGATCGCGGTCTGCGGAAGCGGCGGCATCGCGACCTTGGCCGTGCTGAGTGCCTCGCCGGCCTGGGTCATCGCACCGCCGGCGGTCGTCGAGTGCTGCCCGATGATGTCAGCGGACTTGTAGAGGTTTCCGACCCAGGTCTTGAAGTTCTCGGCTGCTGGTCCCTCCCAGTGGACCTGGCCGAGGTGTGCCTGGAGGGCAGTGCTGAGCTCCCCCAGCACGCGACCGGCGTCCTGGAGCTGAGCAGCCCGCTTCAGCACCACATCGGGCATCGTCTTGTCGACCACCGCCCTGAGGGCGGGATGCTTCATGTCGTTGTACTTGGATTCGCCTGCCATGGTCTCTTCCCCGTCTCCCCGTGTGTGGCCCCGCGTCCGCTATCAGAGGCCCGCGTTGGACCGTGACCCCGACCCGCTCGACCCCGCCGACGGTGAGGTGTAGCCGGCATTCGATGCAACCGCCTTCTGGTCGGCAGTCGTGTGGTCCTCGTTGGTCGTGTAGCTGCCGTGCGTCGTCGCGATGGCTTCCTGCATCGTCTGGATCTGCTTCACGAAGTCCTTGTGGAACTTGACGAGCTGAGCGTGGACCTTGCCGTACGCGGTCGTCAGGGTCGTCGCCTCGTCGAACTTCGCGCTGGCGAAGTGTGCGGTCTCGACCTTCTGCTCTTCGAGCTTGTACGGCGCGGCCGCCGAGCCCTCCATCGCGGCGAGCAGTGCCTCGACCTTCGCCGCGAAGTTGGAGAGCGTCTGCAGCTCCACCTTGACGTCCTGCTTGCCGAACGCCGACACCAGGTCGTTGGCACTGAAGTTCGTCTGCACGGTGCTGACGACGCGGTTGATGCCGAAGCCGAAGGGGCCGAACGGGTCGCTCAGCATGAACGGCGTGTCGTCCGGGCCCGCCGGGGTGTTCGGGTCGGTGCCCGGGGTGCTCGGGTCGGGAGTCGGCGCAGGACTGGGCGAAGGATTCGGCGACGGACTCGCCGAGGACGTCGGAGTCGGGCTCGGAGCCGGGCTCGGCGAGGGGCTCGGCGTGGAACTCGGCGCAGGGGTCCCCGACGGGCTCGGGGACGGACTCGCCGAAGGGCTCGCCGACGGAGTCGGCGTTCCCGAACTTGATGCACCATTGCCTGCCACAGCAGTTCACCTCTCCCCCGTACGGCCGGTCGCTCCCCGGCACCCGGGGGCTTCCGTGCCGCAACGCAACACACCGTCAACTTCTGGTTCGTGCAGTCGCCGTACCGTCCTGGTCGGCGAACCGCCCGCCCTGTGGGCGGTTTTCGCCTCCGTCATCGTAGCCATCACCTCTGTCGCACCGGCAGGGTCCTTGGCCCGCGCGTACGCGATCGGTACGAACTTGACACGTACAACCCGCCTTCCGGGCTGCTGGGTAGACTGGTCCGGTACGCCCCATCTGCCGCGCAATGTCGCACAGCAGCGACTCCAGGCCGCAGAACGGACGTGTCCGCATGAGCTCCCCGAACGCCGTGTCCTGGTGGGCCCGCGCCGCGCGGCCCGCGCGGCCGCCGTTGCCGCTGACGCTGATGGTTCGGGCGGCGGCGGGCATGGCGGTGCCGTTGGCGGTGGGTCTGCTGGTGCATCGGCTGGATCTGGGGGTGTTCGCCGGGCTCGGGGCGATGCACGCGACGATGAACGACCGTGTCGAGCCGTCGCGGCTGCGGGCGGCCCGGATCGGGGCGGCCGTCCTCGCCTCCGCGCTGGGCATGCTGCTCGGCACCGCTCTCCAGCGCGCCGACGCCGACGGTCTCACCCTGGGCGTCGCACTGACGTTGACGGCTTTCGCTTCCGGCGCCCTGAGCGCGACGGGTCCGCGGGGGTCGGCGGCCGGGATGCTGCTGTTGGTGTCCGCCGCGCTGGGGAGCGGGATGCCGTTGCCGGGGCCGTGGTGGGCGGCGGCGCCGATGATGCTGGCCGGGGCCGGGTTCGTGGTGCTGCTCGGGTTGCCGGCGGGGGCGCCGGGTCGGCCCGCGGCGGATCCGCGCAACCGGGCGCTCGCCGCCGCGTACGACGCGCTCGGCCGGACGCTGGCCGACCTGGGCACGCCGCGGGCGGCGGCTTCGCGCCGGGTGCTGACGGCCCGTCTGAACCAGTTCCAGGACCTCCTGCCCGGAAGGGCCAGGAGGCACACCAAGGGCCCGACCGTCCCGACCGGCCTTACCGGCCCGAACGGCCCGACGGACCCGACGGACCCGACGGACCCGACGGACCCGACGAGCCGCATGTACGAGGCCGCCCTCGCCGCCACCGAGGCGGCGACGGGCCTGTTGTGGGCCCGGCGCCCGGTGCCGCCGGAGGTCGCGGAGGTGCCGAACCGTCTCGCGGCGGCGGTGCGGCGCGGCGGCGGCGAGGTCGCGGTCCCCGGGTGGCGGCCGGACACGCCGGCCCGGCAGGCCCTGGACGTGGCCCTGCGGGCCGCCGCCGACACGGTGGCGGGCCGTGACGCGCAGCTCGGTACGGCGCCCGCGCCTGCGCCCGATCCCTGGCGGCTGCGGGTGCGCCTGCTGTCCGGGCCGTCGGTGCGGTACGGGCTGCGGGTGGCGCTGTGCATCGCGGTCGGGTCGGCGGTCACCGCCAACTACCCGCTCGGCAAGAGCTACTGGGTGCCGATGACGATCGCCTTCGTGCTGAAGCCGGACCTGGGGTCGGTGTTCCTGCGGGCGGTGAGCCGGTCGGTCGGCACGGTGCTCGGGGTGGCCGTCACCGCGGCGCTGCTCGTGCTGACCACCGAGGAGTGGGCGCTGGCGGTGGTCGCCGCGCTCTGCGTGGCCCTGTTGCCGTACGTCACGGCGGCGCACTACGGGCTGAACACCGTGGTGATGACGCCGATGGCGCTGGTCCTGATCCAACTCGGCGGTCAGAGCGGCGCGGCGGAGTTCCGGCCGCGGGTCCTGGACTCGGTCCTGGCCAGTGCGGTCGTCCTGCTCTTCGGGTACCTGCTGTGGCCCGAGCGGCCGCGTCACCGGATCGAGCCCCGGTTGGTGACGGCGACGACGGCGCTGCGGGCCTACCTCGACGCGGTCACCGCCGGACGCGCCGAGCGGGCCGAGGTGTGGCTGCGGCGCACGGCCTACCGGGCGCTGGCGGATGCCCGCCAGGAGGTGCAGCAGGGGCTGGTCGAACCGCCGCCGACCGGCCGGCTGGCGGAGCGGTGGCTTCCGGCGACGGCGGCGCTGGAGCGGCTGGGCGGCGCGGTGGCGGCGTTCGCGGCGCAGGTCCGGTACGGCGGCCGGGTGCCGGACCCGGCCGAGGTCGACCGGGTGCGCCGGGCGCTGGACGAGCTGACCGCCGCCGCCCGCGCGCACCGTCCGCCGACCACACCGACCACACCGACCGACCGTACGACCGCACCGGGACACGCAGCCGGTCCGAGCACGCCGCACGACACGCCGCACGACACGCCGCACGACACGCCGCACGACCCCACGCTCAGCGCGCTGGGCCGTGCGGCGGACGAGCTCGAAACGCTGCTGGCCGGGGGCTAGCGCGACCGCCGGATCACACGACTCGGAACGACTCAGACCTGCTCGGCCAGCTCCAGCCAGCTCATCTCCAGCTCCTCCTTCTCGTCCCGGACCGCGCGCAGCTGCGCGTCCAGCTCCGCGACCTTGGAGAAGTCGGCGGCGTGCTCGGCGAGTTGGGCGTGCAGCTTGGACTCCTTCTCGTCCAGCTTGGCGATCTGCCGTTCCAGCTTCTGCATCTCCTTCTTGGCCGCCCGCAGGTCCCCGCCGGACAGCCCGGAAGCAGCGGTCTCGGCCACCGGGGCAGCGGCGGCGGGGGCGGGGGCGGCCTGGGCGGCCATCCGGGCCCGCCGCTCCAGGTACTCGTCCACGCCGTTCGGCAGCATCCGCATCTTCTTGTCGCCGAGCAGGGCGTGGACGACGTCCGTCGTCCGCTCGATGAAGAAGCGGTCGTGGCTGATGACGACCATCGAGCCGGGCCAGCCGTCGAGGAGGTCCTCCAGCTGGTTGAGCGTCTCGATGTCCAGGTCGTTGGTCGGCTCGTCGAGGAACAGCACGTTGGGCTCGTCCATCAGCAGCCGCAGCAGCTGGAGGCGGCGGCGCTCGCCACCGGACAGGTCGCCGAGGGGCGTCCACTGCTTGTCCTTGCCGAAGCCGAACTGCTCGCACAGCTGGCCGGCGCTCATCTCCCGGCCCTTGCCGAGGTCGACCCGCGAGCGGACCTGCTCGACGGCCTGCAGCACCCGGATCGCCGGGTCCAGCTCGGCGACCTCCTGCGACAGGTAGGCCAGCCGCACGGTCTTGCCGACCTTGATGACGCCGGACGCGGGCTGCACGTCGCCCTCGCTCGCGTACGCGTCGCGCAGGGCGCGCAGCAGCGAGGTCTTGCCGGCGCCGTTGACGCCGAGCAGGCCGATCCGGTCGCCGGGGCCGAGCTGCCAGGTGAGGTTCTCCAGGAGCAGCTTCGGGCCGGCCTTGACGGTCACGCCCTCCAGGTCGAAGACGGTCTTGCCGAGTCGCGCGTTGGCGAACTTCATCAGCTCGGACTTGTCGCGCGGGTCCGGCACGTCGGCGATCAGCGCGTTGGCCGCCTCGATGCGGTAGCGCGGCTTGGAGGTGCGGGCGGGGGCGCCGCGGCGCAGCCAGGCGAGTTCCTTGCGGGCCAGGTTCTGGCGCTTCTGCTCCTCGACGGCCTCGATCCGGGAGCGCTCGGCGCGGGCGAAGACGTAGTCGGAGTAGCCGCCCTCGTACTCGTGGACCTCGCCGTGCTGGACGTCCCACATCCGGGTGCAGACCTGGTCGAGGAACCAGCGGTCGTGGGTGACGCAGACCAGCGCGGAGCGGCGCTTCTGCAGGTGCTCGGCGAGCCAGTTGATGCCCTCGACGTCGAGGTGGTTGGTGGGCTCGTCGAGGACGATCAGGTCGGGCGAGCCGAGCAGCAGCTTGGCGAGGGCGATCCGGCGGCGCTCGCCACCGGAGAGCGGGCCGATGACGGTGTCCAGGCCGTCGGCGAAGCCGGGCAGGTCGAGGCCGCCGAAGAGGCCTTCGATGATGTCGCGGATCCGGGCGTCGCCGAGCCACTCGTGGTCGGCCCGGTCGGCGATCACCTCGTGGCGGATGGTGGCCTCGGGGTCGAGCGAGTCGTGCTGGGTGAGGACGGCCATCTGCAGCCCGCCGGAGTGGGTGATCCGACCGCTGTCGGGCTCCTCCAGCTTGGCGAGCATCCGGATCAGGGTGGTCTTGCCGTCGCCGTTGCGGCCGACGACGCCGATCCGGTCGCCGTCGCTGACGCCCAGGCTGACCGCGTCCAGCAGGGTGCGGGTGCCGTAGACCTTCGTGACGGACTCGATGGTGGCGAGGTTGACGGCCACGTGTGCTGCGCTCCTGGGTTCGGCGGTCGCGGGGCGGCCCGCCGCCCCTGAATCGGGGACACCCCGATCTCCCCAGCCTAATGGGCCCGCAGCGACGGCCTCACCGCGCTGCTGCAGCGCCGACGCCTCGCCGCGCCGCCCGCCCCGTTACTCCGCGAGCAGCGCGGCCCCCGGCACCGGCCCGTGGGTCGCGTGCGCCGTCCGGCAGGTGCCGGAGGCCCGCAGCGCCGCGGCGACGGCGGCGGCCGCGTCGGCGTCCTTGGCGAGGAAGGCGCAGGTCGGTCCGGAGCCGGAGACCAGTGCCCCGAGGGCGCCCGCTTCGGTGCCGGCCCGCAGGGTGTCCGCGAGCGAGGGGCGCAGCGAGAGCGCGGCGGGCTGGAGGTCGTTGGCGAGCACGCCGGCCAGGGCGACGGCGTCGCCTCCGGCGAGTGCGGCGAGCAGGGCCGGGTCGGCGGCGGGGGTGGGGACGTCGGTGTCGTTGGAGCCGGTGCCGGCCTCTTCGCGGAGCCGGTCGCACTCGCGGAAGACGGCGGGGGTGGACAGGCCGCCGTCGGCGACGGCGAAGACCCAGTGGTAGGTGCCCTCGACGGCGAGCGGTTCCAGGATCTCGCCCCGGCCGCGGCCCAGCGCGACCCCTCCGAGCAGGGCGAACGGCACGTCCGACCCCAGCTCCGCGGCCAGTTCCAGCAGCGTCTCGAAGGGGGTGTCCAGCTGCCACAGCGCGTCGCAGGCGACCAGCGCGGCCGCACCGTCGGCGCTGCCGCCGGCCATGCCGCCGGCCACCGGGATGGCCTTGGCGATGTGCAGGTGCACGCCCGGGTCGGCGATGCCGTGGTGGGCGGCGAGCAGCCGGGCGGCGCGGGCGGCGAGGTTGCTGTCGTCGAGCGGGACGACGGCGGCGTCCGGCCCGGAGCAGGTCAGGGTGACGCCCTCACCCGGGGTGGCGGTGACCTCGTCGCCGAGGGCGACGGCGAAGAAGGCGTTGGTCAGGTCGTGGAAGCCGTCGGCGCGCAGGCCGCCGACCCCCAGCTGGACGTTGACCTTGGCCGGCACCCGTACGGTGATCACTCGCTGTCCTTGTCCTTCTGGGGCTTGTGCTCGGCGATGGCGGCGAACTGCTCCACGGTCAGCATCTCGCCGCGCAGCTTGTGGTCGATCCCGGCGGCGGCGAGCGCCTGCTCGGCCCCGGCGGCGGAGCCGGCCCAGCCGGCCAGGGCGGCGCGCAGGGTCTTGCGGCGCTGGGCGAACGCGGCGTCGACGACGGCGAAGACCTCCGCGCGGCTGGCGCTGGTCTTGGGCGGCTCGCGGCGGATCAGCGAGACCAGCCCGGAGTCGACGTTGGGGGCGGGCCAGAAGACGTTCCGCCCGATGGCGCCGGCCCGCTTCACGTCGGCGTACCAGTTGGCCTTGACCGACGGGACGCCGTACACCTTGTTGCCCGGCTTGGCGGCGAGCCGGTCGGCGACCTCGCTCTGCACCATCACCAGGGTCCGCTCGATGCTCGGGAAGGTGGCGAGCATGTGCAGCAGGACGGGCACGGCCACGTTGTACGGGAGGTTGGCGACGAGCGCGGTGGGCGCGGGCCCGGGCAGCTCGGTGACCTCCATGGCGTCGCTGAACACCAGGTCGAAGGCGTCCGCCTTGGCGGGCATCCGGGCCGCGACGGTGTCCGGCAGGTGCTGCGCCAGCACGGGATCGATCTCGACCGCGGTCACGTGCCGCGCCACGTCGAGCAGCGCGAGCGTCAGCGAGCCGAGCCCCGGCCCGACCTCCACCACCGCGTCCTGCTCGGTCACTTCGGCGGCCCGGACGATGCGCCGCACGGTGTTGCCGTCGATGACGAAGTTCTGTCCGCGCTGCTTGGTCGGCTTCACGCCGAACGCGGCCGCCAGCTCCCGGATGTCGGCGGCGCCCAGCAGGTGGCTGTCAGGGGTGGGGTCGGTGGTGCTCACGCGCCAAGGATACGGGCGCGGGCGGGGCCCGGGTTCCGGGCACCCGGGGCCCCGTGCCGCGTGTCAGTACCCGAAGGCCCGCGCCGTGTTCTCCGCGACGGCCGCCGACAGCTCGTCCTCGTGCAGCCCCAGGGTGGCGGCCATCGAGCGCACCGTGACCGGTATCAGGTACGGGGCGTTGGGCCGGCCGCGGTAGGGGTGCGGGGTGAGGAAGGGGGCGTCGGTCTCGACCAGGATCCGGTCGAGCGGGGTGGCGAGCAGTGCGTCCCGCAGCGGCTGGTTGGCCTTGAAGGTGACCGGCCCCGCGAAGGACAGGTACCAGCCGTGCTCGGCGCAGGTCTTGGCCATCTCGGCGTCGCCGGAGTAGCAGTGGAAGACGGTCCGCTCCGGGGCGCCTTCGGCCAGCAGGACGGCGATGACGTCCTCGTGGGCGTCCCGGTCGTGGATGACCAGGGCCTTGCCGTGCCGCTTGGCCATCTCGATGTGGCGGCGGAACGACTCCTTCTGGATCTCCACGCCCTCCGGCCCGGTGCGGAAGTAGTCGAGCCCGGTCTCGCCGACCGCCAGCACCTGCGGCAGGGCGGCGAGCCGGTCGATCTCGGCGAGCGCCTCGTCCAGGGCGGCGGCGCCGCCGGCCTTGCGCTGCTGGCCGGACCATCCGTCCGCGTCGCCGAGGAAGATCCGCGGCGCCTCGTTCGGGTGCAGGGCGACGGCCGCGTGCACCTGCTCGTACTGGGCCGCCAGCTCGGCGGCCCAGCGCGAACCGGGCACGTCGCAGCCCACCTGGACCACGGTGGTGACCCCGACGGAGGCGGCGCGGGCCAGGCCTTCGGCCGGGGTGCCGGACTGCATGTCGAGGTGGGTGTGCGAGTCGGCCACCGCCACGGCCAGGGGTTCCGGTAGCGGCGGCGGGGTCGACCGGTCGTCGTCCTTGGCGGCCATGTCAGGCGGCCGGCTTCTCTTCGAGGCGCGGGAAGAGGATCTCGCCCTTGGTGACGGTGGCGCCGGCGGGCAGCCGGCCCCAGTCGGCCACGGTGGCGATGGTCTGCGCGGACAGCGCGCCCAGCCCGGCGGCGTCGGCGCCGAGCGAGGCCCACAGCTTCTCGGCGGTGGACGGCATCACCGGGTTGAGCAGGACGGCGGTGGCGCGCAGCGACTCCGCGGCGGTGTAGAGGATGGTCGCGAGGCGCGCCCGGCCCTCCTCCGAGTCGTCCTTGGCGACCTTCCAGGGCTCCTGCTCGGTGATGTAGCCGTTGACCTGCTTGACGAACTCGAAGATCGCCGCCAGGCCGCCGGCGAAGTCCAGCTCCTCGCCGATCTTCCGGTCGGCCGTCTCGACGGCCTTGGCCAGCCCGTCCGCGACGGCCTGCTCGGCGTCACCGGGCGCGGTGGCGGCGGGCAGCGCCCCGTCGAAGTACTTGCCGACCATCGCGGCGACCCGGGAGGCCAGGTTGCCGAAGTCGTTGGCGAGCTCGGAGGTGTAGCGGGCGGTGAAGTCCTCCCAGGAGAACGAGCCGTCCGTGCCGAACGGGATCGCCCGCAGGAAGTAGTAGCGGTACGCGTCCACGCCGAAGTGCGAGGTCAGGTCGGTGGGCGCGATGCCGGTCAGGTTGGACTTGGACATCTTCTCGCCGCCGACCATCAGCCAGCCGTTGGCCACGACGCGCTTGGGCAGCGGCAGGCCGGCCGCCATCAGCATGGCGGGCCAGATGACGGCGTGGAAGCGGAGGATGTCCTTGCCGACCAGGTGGACGGAGGCCGGCCACAGCTCGGCGAAGCGCTCCGGGTCGCTGCCGTAGCCGGCCGCGGTGATGTAGTTCTGCAGCGCGTCGACCCACACGTAGAGGACGTGCTTCTCGTCCCAGGGCAGCGGCACGCCCCAGTTGAAGGTGGAGCGGGAGATCGAGAGGTCCTGCAGGCCCTGCTCGACGAACCGCAGCACCTCGTTGCGGGCGGACTCGGGGGCGATGAAGCCGGGGTTCGCGGCGTAGAACTCCAGCAGCTTCTCGCCGTAGGCCGACAGCCGGAAGAAGTAGTTCTCCTCCTCCAGCCACTCCACCGGCTTCTTGTGGATCGGGCAGAGCTTCTCGTCCGCGGTGGCGCCGTCGAGCAGCTCGTTGGGGAGCTTGTACTCCTCGCAGCCGACGCAGTACGGGCCGGAGTAGCCGCCCTTGTAGATCTCGCCCTTGTCGTACAGGTCCTGGACGAACTCCTGCACGCGGTCGGTGTGGCGCTGCTGGGTGGTGCGGATGAAGTCGTCGTTGGCGATCTCCAGGTGCTCCCAGAGCGGCTTCCAGGCCTCCTCGACCAGCTTGTCGCACCACTCCTGCGGGCTGACGCCGTTCGCCTCGGCGGTCCGCATGATCTTCTGACCGTGCTCGTCGGTGCCGGTCAGGTACCACACCTTCTCGCCGCGCTGGCGGTGCCAGCGGGTGAGGACGTCGCCCGCCACGGTGGTGTACGCGTGGCCCAGGTGCGGGCGATCGTTGACGTAGTAGATCGGGGTGGAAACGTAGTACGCCGGGGCGCTCGTCCCGGTGGTGCTGTGGTCTGCAGTGGCCGCCATGGTCGGAAAGCTTAGTCGGGCGGGCGGACCGCCCTCGACCGAGTTCCGTCCCGGTCGGGGGCGGTCCGTCCCTGCCCTGCGGCGTCAGCCCAGGAGCCGTGCCCAGAACCGGGCCCAGCGTCCGCGCGGCTTGGCGGGCTCGGTCGCCGGGGGCGGCCCGGCCGGCTCGGCGTGCGCCGGGTAGCCGGGGGAGTGGTGCCAGAGCTGGTCGGCGGAGGCCACCCGGCCCTCGCGCATGATCCGGACGGTGTGGCCACCGCACCCGGGGCAGGTCGGCTTGAGGAGAGGGGACGGCACCCGGACACCGTTGGCGTGGTACTCGAACACGACGTGCCCGTCCTTGGCCGCGTGGTGCTCGATGTCGTACGCCTGCTCCCATCCGTACCCGCAGCGCAGGCACGCGAAGGAGTAGGCCTCCCGTACGGTCTCGACGGGAGTGTGCCCGCGGCCGGCCAGGCCCGCGGTGCTCAGGGGGCTACCGATCGTCTCGCTCATAGCCGTCTCCCAGCGCCCGCCGGGCGCTCGCCCGGCTGGGTCTTTCCTTTCCAGGAAATGCCCGGACCACCTCGGCCGACGCCCCACTTGTGAAGACTTGGATGCGGGTTGGGGAGCCCTATACGAAGGGCCTCCCCGGGACCGAAAACCGCGACCGAAACTTCAGCTCCACGGGCGTTTACCGGGGCCTTCCCTCCAAGGTACGACTACCCGTGCGCAACGCAACCCCCGGATTTCACCCCTTTTTCAGGCCCGGGTCCAGGCCCTCCTTCTTGGCCGCCACGACGGCGTCGAACACCTCGCGCTTGGGCAGCGAGAGCTCGACCGCGACTGCCGCGATGGCCTCCTTGCGCCGCTCCCCCGCCTCCTCGCGCACGGCCACCAGCCGGGCCAGCTCGGCCGGGGTCAGCTCCTGCGGCGCGGCCGGCGGGGCGCCGGCGACGACGACGGTGATCTCGCCCTTGACGCCGTCGGCCGCCCAGGCCGCCAGCTCGCCGATCGGCCCGCGCTTGACCTCCTCGTAGGTCTTGGTGAGCTCGCGGCAGACGGCGGCCGGGCGTTCCGGTCCGAACGCCTCGGCCATCGCGGCCAGCGCCTCGGCGATGCGGTGCGGCGCCTCGAAGAAGACCATGGTGCGCGGCTCGGCGGCGATCGAGGCGAGCTGCCGGGCCCGGTCGCCGGTCTTGCGCGGGAGGAAACCCTCGAAGGTGAAGCGGTCGACCGGGAGGCCGGACAGCGCGAGCGCGGTGAGCACCGCGGACGGTCCGGGCACCGCGGTGACCTTGACGTCCGCCTCGACGGCCGCGGCGACCAGCCGGTAGCCGGGGTCGGAGACCGAGGGCATGCCGGCGTCGGTGACCAGCAGCACCCGGGCACCGCCTGTCAGTGCTTCGACGAGTTCGGGGGTGCGACCGACCTCGTTGCCCTCGAAGTAGGAGACGACCCGGCCGGCCGGGGTCACCCCGAGCGCCTGGGTGAGCCGGCGCAGCCGGCGGGTGTCCTCGGCCGCGATGACGTCCGCCGTGGCCAGTTCGTGGACCAGTCGGGGCGGGGCGTCCGAGACGTCGCCGATGGGGGTGCCTGCGAGAACCAAAACTCCTGTCACGTCCCCCATCCTTCCAGCTGCCGCCGCGCGGGGCTTTTGGTGATGATTCGGGCAGCTTCCGAGGGAGCGGACGCCCGTGCGAAGAGCGCGCCTACGATGTGGCGGATGAACGGCGACACGGCGGCCCAGACGTCCACCGGTACGGACCACTCCGCGTGGGGCGGCGTCGGCCTGCCGTCCCCGCGCCCGGCGGAGTCCGTCGCCGCCCCCGCGGCGCCGACCTGGCGCGAGCGGCTGGCCGGCCACGGCTACCGCGCCCGCCCGACGGTGCCACTGGCCGAGCGCCTGGTGCCGCCGATGCCGGACGGCCCCGGTGTGACCCCGCGCGACGTGCCGCAGTCGCCGCTGCTGCTGCGGCTCGGCATCTCGCTGCCGCAGGGCCTCTGGTACTTCCTGTGCCGCTGGTCCGGCTGGCTGGGCCCGATCGCGGTGGCGGTGTTCGCCGGGCTCCTGCGGTTCACCGACCTGGGCCGGCCGAACGCGATCATCTTCGACGAGACGTACTACGCCAAGGACGCGTACGCGCTCTGGCAGGGCGGCTACGAGATCAGCTGGCCCGAGGACGCCAACACGACGATCATGACGCCGGGCGCGGCCGTCCCGTACCGGGAGACGGCCTCGTACGTGGTGCACCCGCCGGTGGGCAAGTGGATCATCGGCTTCGGCGAGCAGCTGTTCGGCATGAACCCCTTCGGCTGGCGCTTCGCGGTGGCCCTGCTCGGCACCCTGTCGGTGCTGATGCTGGCCCGGATCGCCCGCCGGATGTTCCGCTCGACCCTGCTGGGCTGCGTGGCCGGCCTGCTGCTCTCGGTGGACGGCCTGCACCTGGTCCTCAGCCGGGCCGCCCTGCTCGACCTGGTGGTGATGTTCTGGATCGTCGCCGCCTTCGGCTTCCTGCTGCTGGACCGCGACCGGACCAGGGGCGTGCTGGCCGGGAAGCTGGGCGGGGTCGAGAACGCCGGGCTCGCCCAGCGGGTGAACCTGGGCTGGCGCCCGTACCGGATCGCGGCCGGCGTCTGCATCGGCCTGACCTGCGCCACCAAGTGGAGCGGCCTGTACGTGATGGCGGCCTTCGGCCTGATGAGCGTGCTCTGGGACGTCGGCGCCCGCCGCCTGGCCGGCGCCCCGCACCCGTTCCGGGCGGTGCTCGCCCGGGACGTGGTGCCGGCCTTCTTCTCGGTCGTCGTGGTCTCGCTGTCGGTCTACGTCGCGTCCTGGTGGGGCTGGTTCGCCAGCAGCAACGCCCCGGGGAAGGGCGGCTGGGGCCGGGACTGGGCGGTCGGTCGCTCCACGGACTTCCCGTGGATACCCGAGGGCCTGCGCGCCCTGTGGCACTACCACTCGACGGTCTACGAGTTCCACACCCACCTGAGCGACCCGCACACCTACCAGTCCAACCCCTGGTCCTGGCTGGTGCTGGGCCGGCCGGTCTCCTTCTACTACGAGTCCGCCAAGCAGGGACAGGCCGGCTGCACCGTCGCCGACTGCGCCCGCGAGGTGCTGGGCATCGGCACCCCGCTGCTGTGGTGGACGGCCCTGGTGGCCCTGGTCTACTGCCTGTGGCGCTGGGCGTTCCGGCGGGACTGGCGGGCCGGCGCGCTGCTGTGCGGCCTGGCCGCGGGCTACCTGCCGTGGTTCGCCTACCAGCAGCGGACGATCTTCCTCTTCTACGCGGTGGTCTTCGTCCCGTTCCTGGTGCTCGCGGTGACGATGCTGGTCGGCGCCCTGATCGGCCCGCCCGGCGCCTCCCGGGACCGCCGGATCATCGGCTCCGCGACGGCCGGCCTGCTGGTGCTGCTGATCGTCTGGAACTTCCTGTTCTTCTACCCGCTCTTCACCGGCCAGACCATCCCGCTGGACGACTGGCGCCGCCGGATGTGGTTCAACAGCTGGATCTGAGCACCGGGCTTGCCCCCCCGGACGGCCGGCCGCGCGCTCCGGCCGACACCGCGTCCCCCCGAATCGTCCGTATGCGGTGCACGACACGTACCAGATCCGTCACAAGTCCCGGGCGTTTCGTCGGCGCACCGATTCCGCCTGCCTAGGGTGGGGGCGTAACGCGTTTCCGGCTCCGGCCGGTTGCGCCCGGCCGCGAGACCCCTGGGGGAACTGCACCATGCGCAGTGGCGCGAAGATCGGCATCATCACCGGCGTGTCCATCGTCGTCCTCGCGGGCGGCGGTTACGCCGCGTACAGCCTGATGGGCGGCTCGGACTCCGGCGGCGCCAAGCCCCGCACGGTGGTCGCCGAACCGCCCTCGGCCGATCAGGCGGCGGCCGGCGCGAAGGACTTCCTGGCGGCCTGGGCGTCCGGCGACATCGCCAAGGCGGCCTCGCTGACCGACGACCCGGCCGCGGCCACCACCGCGCTGACCGCCTTCCGTGACCAGGTGAAGCCGAGCGCGCTGACCCTCACCCCGACCGGTCCGACCACCCAGCAGGTCTTCACCGCGGCCACCGGCAGCCCGGCCCCGGCCAAGCCCGCCGCCGGGGCCTCCGCGACGCCGTCGGCCGGCAGCACCCCGGGCGCCACCGACTCGCCGTCCGCCACCGCCGCCCCCGGGCCCACCGGCACGCTGATGAGCTTCAAGGCCCGCGCCGAGTTCGAGGGCACCAACCGGGCCTGGGACTACCAGGGCTTCCTGGGCGTCGTGAAGATGAGCGACAACACCCCGGCCGTGCACTGGGCGCCGACGGTGATCCACCCCCACCTGTCCGGCAACGAGACGATCGCCGTCCAGCAGGTCTTCGCCCCGCCGTCCACCGTGGTGGACCGCAACGGCAAGCCGCTGCAGGCGGCCTCGCTCACCCCGGCACTGATGGCCACCGTGCAGGACAACGCCCAGAAGCTGCTCCCGCCGGACCCGACCCGGGACCAGGACTCCGGCAAGGCCGTGGTGATCAACGATCCGGCCGGCAAGGCCGCCGCGGACAAGCTCTTCACCATCGTCGAGCCGAAGCCCGGCAAGCCGTTCAAGGTGACCATCGACAGCACCGTCCAGGCCGCCGCCGAGAAGGCGATGACCGACCTCGGCAGCAAGCCCGGCTCCATCGTGGCCATCGAGCCGAGCACCGGCCAGGTGCTGGCCTTCGCCAACTCGCCCGCCAACGGTCAGAACCGGGCCTTCACCGGGCTGCTCGCGCCGGGTTCGACGATGAAGATCGTCACCTCGGCGGCGCTGCTGGAGGCCGGGATCAACCCGGACAGCGTGGTGGCCTGCCCCGAGAAGAGCAGCAACTCGGTCCCGATCCCCAACGACTTCCCGGGTGCGTTCCCGAACAACACGCTCCAGCAGGACTTCATGGTGTCCTGCAACACCGCCTTCATCAACCAGGGTCTGACCAGCCTCAAGCCGGAGACGCTGTCCGCCACGGCCAAGGACGTGTTCGGCATCGGCCTGGAGTGGAAGACCGGCCTGCCGAACGCCGACGGCAAGGTTCCGCCGACGCCGGGCAGCAAGGACGAGCAGGCCATGAACTACATCGGCCAGGGCAAGGTCCAGATGAACCCGCTGGCCATCGCCTCGATCACCGCCACCGTCCAGAGCGGGGCGTTCAAGCAGCCGATCCTGGTGGCCGGTCTGCCGCAGCAGGCGGCGGCCCGCCAGATCTCGCCGGACGTCGCCGGCAAGCTGCGCGCGATGATGAACGCCACCGCGGTCGGCGGTACGGCCAGCCAGGTGATGGCCGGGATCACCGACAACGCGGGCGCCAAGACCGGCTCCGCCGAGGTCCAGGGCGCGTCCACCACCAACAGCTGGTTCACCGCCTTCCGCGGCAACATCGCGGTGGCCGCCGAGGTCCAGGGCGGCGGCCACGGCGTCGACGCGGCCGGCCCGGCGGTGGCCTCCCTCCTGAAGGCCGCCGCCGGCCGCTAGCGGCCTCCGTCCCGAGCCCGCCCCGCCTCAGCTCCGCGGCAGGGCGGGCTCCGGCGTCTCCGGCACCCGGCCGGGCGGGGCGGGGCGCCGGCTGCTCCAGCGCCGGGCCGCCAGCCGGGGCCAGATCATCAGCACCACCGGCAGCGCGAGGTACCCGAACCGCCCGGCCGGGGCGAGCATGAAGGCGATCGCCAGCCCGGCGGCCAGCAGGTCGGCCGCGGCGATCGCGGAGACCGGCGGCCGGGCCAGCAGCCAGATCGCCACCCCGACCAGGGCCACGGTCATCAGGGCCAGCGAGATGGTGTGCCCGGTCGGCCCGAAGCCGGCCAGCACCTTGCCGGGCAGCGGACTGCCCGCCGGGGTGCGGATCGCGGTCATCCCGAGCGGGAAGCGCACCACCTGTTCGCGCAGCGCGTCCGCCTGGGTCAGGACGGACGGCAGGATCACCGCCGTGCTCACCCCGACCCCGATCAGTGCGGTCCGGGCGGCGGGCCGGCGGCCGTACAGCCGCCAGAGCAGCAGGACGGCGACCGGCAGCGCGGGCCAGGCCGTCCACTTCAGGGTGCAGGCGAGGGCGAGCACCAGCCCGGCGCCGACGGTGCGGTCCCGCTCGGCGAGCGCCATGGCCAGGCAGCAGACGCCGATCAGCGGCAGGTCCACCCCGCCGACCACCAGGGCGAGCGCTATCAGCGGCGAGGCGGTGAGGACGGCCAGCGGCAGCAGCGGCGCGCGGTCCCTGGAGGGCCGCAGCAGGCGCCAGGCGGCCAGCAGGCAGGCGAAGAAGGTGAGCGCGAACCAGATCCGGGCGTCCCCGGCGACCCTGGCGAAGGCGGTGGAGTCGCCGAGCACTTGGCGCGGCAGCCCGAACAGGGCCATCGCGGGCAGGTACGGGTTGTAGTCGGTGACCACCACCGGGTGGGGCAGGTAGGCGTCGCCGGTGGTGAGCAGCAGGTGGGCCGAGCGTTCGACCACCATGACCTCGGACTGGTGGCGGCCGTGCAGGGCGAGCAGTCCGAGCGGTACGAGGACGGCGCCGACGAGGGCGACCGCGGCGGCCGCGTGGGCCGCGAAGCGCCGCGGCAGGGTCAGGCAGAGCAGCCCGGCCAGGGCGTAGGCGGGGGCCGCGATCAGGCCCCACAGCCGCTGGTTGGCCAGGTCGGAGACCAGCGGGAAGGCGGCGGCCCAGCCGGCGGCGATCAGGCAGCCGAGGAGTTGGACGGACCGCAGCGAGGCGAGTCCGGCGGGATTCAGTCGTTCGGGCGTGGGCGGAAAGGTGCTTTCGCCACGCTGGCGGGGGAAGGGGCGGACCGAGAAGCCTCTCGGCGGCCGTCCGGGTCTGGACGACGTCTCGGTCACGAAGGTCTGCGCCGGCGTTCTGCGGCGGCCGGTGAAGCGGCCGCCTGGGCGGGAGTAGCCGGGCGTGCGGGTGCTCACCATGGTGGAAGGTTATGGGTGTGGGCCCGGCCCTGTCGCCATGGCGTGGGGCACTGGGCGGGTGATGGCACGAAAAGGGCCGCCGGGTGTCCAGTCGGTCGGCGGCCCTTCACGTCGGATTCGCCTGCGGGTCAGCCGGCGGTCTGGTCGGCCGCGACGGCCGGTTCCTCGGCCTGCTCCAGGCGCGAGTGCTTGATGCTGTAGCCGAAGTACACGACCACGGCGACGGCGAGAGCGATCGCGCCGGCCCGGAAGGTGTCGGCGTGCAGGCCGGTGATCAGGTAGATGCAGAAGGCGACGCTGACCAGCGGGACGACCGGGTAGCCGGGCACCTTGAAGCCGCGCGGCAGGTCGGGCTGGGTGCGGCGCAGCACGATCACGCCGATCGAGACGACCGAGAAGGCGATGAGCGTCCCGAGGCTGGTGATGTCGGCCAGGACGTTCAGCGGGATGAACGCGGCCAGCGCGCCCACGCCGAGGCCGACCACGATGGTGTTCCAGACCGGGGTGCCGGTGCGCGGGGAGAGCTGGGCGAAGCGCTTGGGCAGCATGCCGTCGCGGCCCATCGAGTACAGGATGCGGGTCTGGCCGTAGATCACCACGAGGGTGATGCTGAAGATCGAGAGGATCGCGCCGATCGCGAAGACCATCGCGGGCCAGCTCTGGCCGGTGATGTCCTGGAGGATCTGGGCGAGGCCCGCCTCCTGGCCGTCGAACTTGTTCCAGGGCTGGGCGCCGATGCCGGCCAGCGCGACCAGGATGTAGAGCAGGGTCACCACGACCAGCGAGATGATGATCGCCAGCGGCAGGGTGCGGCGCGGGTTCTTGACCTCCTCACCGGCGGTGGACACGGCGTCCAGGCCGATGAAGGAGAAGAAGATGCTGGACGCGGCGACCTGCACGCCGCCGATGCCGAGCGGCATGAACGGGGTCAGGTTGCCGGAGTGGAAGCCGGTCAGGGCCACGCCGATGAACAGCATCAGGATGACGATCTTGATCGCGACCATGGCCGCGTTGACCTTCACCGACTCGCTGACGCCGCGGATCAGCAGGACGCAGACCATCGCGACCAGCAGCAGCGCCGGCAGGTTGAACCAGTGGGTGCTGTCCGGCGCGCCGGCGAGCTGCTCGGGGATCTTGAACCCGAAGGCCAGGTCGAGGAACTTGTTCAGGTACTCGGCCCAGCTGACGGCGATCGCGGAGGCGGAGACGCCGTACTCCATCAGCAGGCAGATGCCGACGCCGAAGGCCACGCCCTCGCCGAGGGTGGCGTAGGCGTAGGAGTACGAGGAGCCGGAGACCGGGATCGCGGAGGCCATCTCGGCGTAGCAGAGCGCGGTGAGTCCGGCGGTGACCGCGGCGATCACGAAGGACAGGATCACGGCCGGGCCGGCCGAGGGCACCGCGGTGTTCAGCACGAAGAAGATGCCGGTGCCGATGGTGGCGCCGATGCCGATCGAGGAGAGCTGCCAGAGGCCGATCGAGCGGCGCAGGTGGATGCCGGAGCGTCCGCCCTCCTCGGGCGCGCCGGCCGGAAGGGCGTCGCGCCCCTCGCTCTCCGCGATCAGTGTCGAGACGGGCTTGCGTCGCAGCAGACGCGCACCAAGGGTGTTGCTGGCCAAAACTGCGGTCCTTCTAGACGGGGGAGGGTGTGGTGGCGGCTGGCCACCCGACACCACCGATGGGAGTCATTGCGGACCAACCGAACAAAGATGGGACAGTACCCGGCGAAAGCACCAGTGTCGCAAACGAACAGTCCGGGTACGCGCATTGTCCAAATCGGCACATATCGATGTACAAACCGGACACTTCGCAAACGGCGCATCTGCCGGTGAGCAGCTAAAGCAGCAGCTCAGAGCCGTTCCGGGGGCCGGGATTCATCCGCCGAGCACCGCCCGGACCGCCGAGGCGGGCGCTGCGCGGCCGCGGCCCTCCCGCACGGCCCTGCCCCGACGGCCCGGTCGACCGCGCGCACACGAAGCCCGGGCGGGCGCCGATTCGCCGCCCCCGTGCCGGAGTTCACGCCGGAGCGGTCCGACGCACGGTCCGGACTCGTTTCGCCACGGCGAACTGATGATCCCTAGGATCGGCCGGGTGACTACCGGACGACGACCACAGACCAGGCTCGGCAGCCTGCTGGCCGCCCTGGCGATAACGGGCGCCTCGCTGCTCCTCGGCCTGCCCGCCCACGCCGACGAACCATCAGCCGGCGCCGCCCCAGCCCCCAAGGAGGCCCCCCGGGTCGACCTCGTCCTGGACGTCAGCGGCTCCATGACCGCCACCGACATCCAGGGCAAGAGCCGCATCTCGGTGGCCCAGCAGTCGCTGAACGAGGTGATCGACGCGCTGCCCGCGGAGACCGAGTTCGGCATCCGCACGCTGGGCGCGACCTACCCCGGCAACGACAAGAACCTCGGCTGCCAGGACACCAAGCAGCTCTTCCCGGTCGGGAAGACCAACAAGGTCGAGGCCAAGACCGCGGTCGCCACCCTGCGGCCCACCGGCTGGACCCCGATCGGCCTGGCCCTGCGCGGCGCCGCCCAGGACCTCGGCAAGGGCGAGACCACCCGCCGGGTGGTGCTGATCACCGACGGCGAGGACACCTGCACCCCGCCCGACCCCTGTGACGTCGCCCGCGAACTCGCCTCCCAGGGCATCCACCTGGTCGTCGACACCCTCGGTCTGGCCCACGACGACAAGACCCGCCAGCAGCTGCTCTGCATCGCCAACGCGACCGGCGGCACCTACACCGACGTCCGCACCCAGGAGCAGCTCACCGACAAGGTGAAGCAGCTCGTCGACCGCTCCAACGACACCTACACGGTGACCCCGGTCAAGACCGCCGGCACCGACAAGTGCGAGAGCGCCCCGGTGCTCGCCCCGGGCGTCTACACCGACCGCGAGAAGTTCTCCGAGCACCGCGTCTACAAGGTCCCGGTCAAGGCCGGCCAGGAGCTGCGCGCCTCCGTCAGCGTCGCACTCGACCGCCCGACGGCCCGGGACTACGGCGTCCTGCTGCAGGCCACCAGCGCGACCGGCCAGGAGCTGGTCCGCGGCACCGACGCCGGCAGCAGCCGCACCGACGTGATCTCCACCGGCCTGCGCTGGTCCACCGACGACTCCAAGGGCTACGTCACGGCGAGCCCGACCTCCTCCTCGGGCTCCTCGAAGGAGAAGCCGACCACCACCGTCTGCCTGGTCGTCAGCAACTCGCTGGCCCCGCAGGCCGGCGTGCAGGCCGACCCCGGCATGCCGCTGGAGCTGACCGTGGACCTGACCTCCTCCTCGCCCGCCCCCGAGGGCGCCGCGATGGGCCTCGGCCGCGGCTGGATCCTGCTGCTCACCCTCACCCTGGCCGGCCTGGTCTTCGGCCTGCTGTTCGGCTGGATCGCACGTTGGCGGATCGCCGTCTGGCGGGAGAACTGACCATGCGTACGACGATTCGCGGCGCCCTCGCCGCCCTCGCCCTGCTGCCCGCCCTCGCCCTGGGCGCCCCGGCAGCCTCGGCCGCGCCGTCCCCCTCGGCCAGCGCGAGCGGCACCCCGGCCCCGGCCACCAAGGCCGGCACCTCCTTCCTGACGGCGGTCAACCTCTCCCCCGGCCAGGACGCCGAGGTCGCCGCCTCCACCGGCGACTACCTGTACTGGGCGTTCGGCGCCTCCGAGGGGCAGACCCCGACGGTCAAGCTGACCGTCAACCTGGCCCCGGCGACCGACCGGCACGGCCCGCAGACCTGGTCCGTCGAGGTCTTCGACGGGCTGCGCCGCCGCCAGGCCTGCACCGCCGGCACCCAGAACGCCACCGGCGACCAGAACGCCACCTCGGTGGCGCTCGACTGCACCCTGCGCGAGGTCCGCACCTGGGCCGAGCCGTGGTCCGGCGACCCGCTTCCCGGCACCTACTACGTGCGGCTGTCGGTGACCGACGTCCCGCAGCCGGACCTCGGCCTGGCCACCTCCGTCCGGCTGCACGTCGCCGCCAAGGGCGGCTCCGACAACGCCCAGCCGGAGGGCGGGGAGCTGAAGGCCCCGCTGGTCCCGCCGGTCGGCGGCGGTGCGAGCACCGCCAAGGCGGCCGCCCCGGTGGCGGAGGAGGAGCACTGGTACACCGGCTGGTTCTCCGGCTGGAACAGCCGCTGGTACTGGACGATCGGCGGCGGCTTCCTGGCCGCGCTGGCGGGCGTCCTCGGCTACAACCTGACCCGGCACCCGCACGGCCGGCGGCCGGGTCACCACGGCACCGTGCCGCCCCAGGGCTCGTACCAGAGCGGTTCCTACTCCGACCGCCCCTGACCCGCGCCCCAGCACAGCCCGAGGGCCGGCCGGAGGACTCCTCCGACCGGCCCTCGGCCGCGTCCGGCCCCGGGGCGGGCGTCAGCCGCGGAAGAGGTCGTGCCCCACGTCGGACGGGACGACGTCCTGGACCGGCTTGCTGTCCGGCCCCGGCACGTGCTCGCCGGGCACGGGCTCGCCGCTCTCCCGGTGCAGCAGCACCACGCCGTCCTCGGCCCAGAGCTGCCGGTACCCGTGGTCCAGCAGCAGCCGGATCCGCGCGGCCTGCTCGGTGTCCGTGGCGAACGGGAAGGAGCGCTTGTTCGACCGGGTGAGCACGTACTCGCGCCCGCGCGGCGTGCCGTCCACCAGCACCACGTCGGTACGGGCGGTCAGCCGCGGCGCGATCTGGTTGTCGGCCTCCACCGAGGCGCCGTCCGGGATCAGCGCCGCCGCCCGCACCAGCGCGGCCTCGCTCGGCTTGGCCTCCCAGGAGGACGGCACCGCCAGCTGCACCAGCCCGATCGGCACGGCGGCCACCAGGGCGATGCCGGCCGCGCCGAGGCCCAGCCGTCGCGCCCGCCGGACGCTCCGCTCGGGCCGCTCGGTGCTGCTCAGCCGGCCCAGCACCTCGACGGCGGCCGTGAGCAGGATCGGCCAGAGCATCGAGTCGTAGTGCCGGGCGATCGACCAGTGGTTGGGGTTGCTGGACAGGATCCGCTCGGCCAGCAGCGGCACCGCGCACAGCACGGTGGCCGAGCGCAGCGGCAGCAGGAGCGTCGTCCCGAACAGCCAGAGCAGCAGCAGCGGCTTGAGCGGCTGGTCGAAGGCCGTCTGCACCAGCAGGAACGGGTTGTGCAGCAGGTGGCGCAGGGCGTCCCCGCCGTCCGTGCCGAGCGCCGCGTAGTTCCAGTAGTAGCCCGGCTCCCCGCCCATCGCCGGGATCAGCCACGTGATGGCGACCGCCGAGGCGACCGGGCCGCCCAGCAGCAGCCCGAGGCCGGTGAAGCGGCCCGCCCGGTCCCCGGTGCGGCGGGTGCGCAGCAGCAGCACCAGCCCGTACGCCCCGACCATCAGGCCGAGGTCCTCCTTGGTGCAGCACAGCAGGACGGCGGCGAGCACCACCGTGCCGTACCGGCGGGCCAGGCCGCGCTCCAGCATCAGCAGGGTCAGCGGCACCGCGAAGGCGACCTCGTGGAAGCCGACCCGGGCGGCGACCAGCAGCGGCCAGCCGAGGGCGTGGACCAGGCCGGCCAGGTCGGCGGCCCGCCGGGCGGTGCGCGGAGGGGCGGCGGCGAAGCCGTGCGCGGCGATCCGCCGGATCAGCGGCACCCCGGCCGCGAACAGCAGCGACTGCCCGATGATCAGCGAGCGCGGGTCGTCCCAGATCCAGTACAGCGGGGCGAGCAGCGCCAGGACCGGCGAGAAGTGGTCGCCCAGCAGCGAGAAGCCGGGCGGGAACTCGTGGTGGTAGCTCTTCAGCGTGGAGACGGGCAGCCCGAAGTGGGCGTAGCCGCGCACGCCCTGGTCGAATATGCCGAGGTCGAAGCCGCCGAGCGACACCGAGGTCCAGCCCTGCAGTCCGACGGCGCACATCACCGCGAAGCAGAGCGCGGTGAGCAGCGCGGTGCGCCGGGCCGGGCCGTGCAGCAGGGCCGCGGCCGCGTTCCGGGCGGTGGGCGCGGCGGCGGGCGGCGACGGGGGTGCGGTCTGGGTGGTCACGTCAGGTCTGATCCGTCCGGTCTGGGTCCGTCGGGTCCGGTGGGGCGGGCCCGGTGGGTCGGGTCCGGTCCGTCAGGTCCGGTTCGTCAGCGCGGGATCGCGGTCGAGCTTGGCGGCCAGCAGCGCCCAGGCACCGCCGCCGGTGGCATCGACGGCCTGTCGCCGGGCGCGGTACAGCCGCACCCCGAGGACGACCAGGACGGCGATCCCGATCGGCGGGTAGATCGCGCCGGGCAGCTGCCAGTACCAGGCGACCCCGCGGCCCCAGCGGTGCGGCACCGTCCACATGACGTGGGAGAGGAACACGAGGAGGGTCACGCCGAGCAGGACCTGCCGTGCCCTGGTCCGGGCCTCGACCACCAGCAGGGCGATCAGCGGGACGCACCAGACCCAGTGGTGGGTCCAGCTGATCGGCGAGACCAGCAGGGCGGTGAACGCGGTGCAGACCCCGCCCCAGGCGTCGGCCCGGCGCAGCACCCGCGCCGAGCGCCCGGCCAGCACGGCCACCCCGAGTCCGAAGGCGCCGACCAGCGCGGAGGCGGCCAGGCCGACCAGGCCCGGGTCGTTGACGTCGAGCAGCCGGCAGACGGCTCCGCGCAGCGACTGGTTGTCCACCAGGACGGTCACGCCGACGCGGCTCGGGTCCCAGAGGTACGTGGTCCAGAACCCGTACGAGGCGTCGGGCAGCAGGATCCAGCCGATCAGGCCCGCCGCCACGAACGTGCCGGCCGAGACCAGTGCGGCCCGGACCCGGCCGGTCAGGAAGAGGTAGACCGCGAACAGGCCCGGGGTGATCTTGATGGCGGTGGCCAGGCCGATGCCCACGCCCTTGAACCGGTTGCGGTCCGAGCGGGTCAGGTCCCACAGCACCAGGCAGAGGATGCCGAGGTTGACCTGGCCGTACTGGAAGGTGGTGAACACCGGCTCCAGCCAGATGCCCAGGCCGGTCGCCAGGATCACCACGGCGGGCCGGTTGTGCCTGGCCCATCCGGCCAGCTTGAGCGACAGGTGCACCGCCAGGGCGAGCAGCCCGTAGTTGAGGAGCATCACCAGCACGCGCAGGGTGCTCACGTCGAACCAGGTGCTCGGCACGAAGAGCATCGCGGCGAACGGCGGGTAGGTGGCCGGCAGGTCCCAGCCGGGCAGCCGCATCGCGTACAGGTCCTGGCCGCGGACGACGGCCTGGCCCTCGGCCCGGTAGACCAGCATGTCGACCATGGTGGCCCCGTGGGCGTGCCGGAAGCAGGCGAACACCGCCAGTGACACGGCGGCCGCGCAGGCCGCCGCGAGGGTCCAGGAATTCGATCTTCCGGTTTCCGGGGTGCCGCCGGATTCGTCCGGGCCGGACTGCCGCGCCCACCGTGTCAGACCGAACTCGCGCACCGCGATGGCACCCCGTTGAGATAGACCAGATCGTTCCGTCGTCAGCGTCTGGGCCAACCCACCATAACCGACCCCTCTGAGGCCCAAACCGCGTCAGAAACCGCCCCCGGAAGGTGTTGTGATCTCGACCACAACGGGCCGTCGGACCGACCCGTGACGACCCCCGCGCCACAAAACGCGAAATCCCGCCGGGAGTTGCCTCCCGGCGGGATTCGGTGGACCGGCCGGAGCCGATCCGTTGGGTGGAGCTGAGGGGATTCGAACCCCTGACCCCCTCGATGCGAACGAGGTGCGCTACCGGACTGCGCCACAGCCCCAACGAGAAGAAACTCTAGCACCTTTCGGAGGTGGTCCGTGACCACCCCCCGGTGGCGGCGCCGACCGGGGGGTGGCCGGGGTCATTCGTTGGCCGCGCGGGGGCGGGACTCGGTGACCTGCGGCTCCGCGTACTGGTCGAAGAGCGGGGTGCTGCGGGACTCGGCGGGGCGGCCCGCCGTCCAGGTGCCGGGGGCCGACAGGTCGAGGCCCCGGGAGACCCGGGGAGCGACCGGCGCGGTGACGTAGGTCGGCAGCGGGACGGGCACCGGCTCCCAGGAGTCCGGGCCGGCCGCGCCGCGCTCGCGCATGCCGTCGACCCACTCCTCGTGCTCGGTCGCCTCGGCCACCGCGGAGGCGGAGGGCACCGAGACGGTGGCCTCCTCCGGGTCGGCGGCCAGCCGCAGGTGCGGTCGGCGCGCGGCGCGCTCCTCGGCGGGCGTGGCCGGGGCCGGCTCCGCCCCCGCCGGCGCCTCGGCCGGGGCAGCGTCGGCCGTCGGGGCCGGGACGCGCTGCTGCTCGCGCTTGCGCAGCCGTTCGGCCGCCTGGGCGGCCCGGACGCGGTCGAGCTTCACCTCGTACCGCTGGCGCTCCAGCTTGCGCAGGTGGCCGATGTACAGGGTGAGGAGGGCCGCGGGAACGGCCGGGACCCAGAGGAAGGCCAGTCCGGCCACCGCCGCGACCACCGCGCCGAGCGCGAAGCAGAGGAAGAGACCGGTGACCATCCGGCGCCGGCGGGCCAGCAGCCGCGCCCGGCGCTCGACCCCGACCTGCGGCGCCGGGGCCGGCCGTTCGGCCGCCCGCTCCGCCGGTGGTTCGGGTTCCCGCGCCGCGGGGTCGCCGGAGGCGGCCTCGTCCCGTCCGGGAGGGCCGTCGTTGCTGTGCTCGTCGTCACGCGGTTCGTCGCCCAGGGCCCGGGCTGCCCGCCGCTCCAGCGCCGAACGCCCGGCCAGCAGGCGGATGGCGGTGCTGAAGCGTTCCGTCGGGCGCGCCTCGTTGAGTTCGTCCTGCCTGCGGAGCCACATCGGCACCAGATAGGCGGCCCAGGCCCCTACGATGACGGCGTAGATAAGGCCGCTACTGCTCACGATTCACACCGTACGGGCGCCGGGAAGGCCTGGCAGCAATTTGGCCCGGCGTGTCGTGTGATCAAGCTGATTCTCCGACTATTTTGCCGGTATTTGTGACGGTCCGCCACCGGGCCGATGCCATATCGATATTTCATTCGAACATATATTCAATTACCTGGCCGGTGTCCGGAACTGAGCGCGCGCCAGCGCTCCAGCATCCCCTCCGGAACCTCCTCGTCGGTCAGCGCGTAGACCAGGTGGTCGCGCCAATCGCCGTCGATGTGGAGATAGCGCGGGCGGATTCCCTCCGAGCGGAAGCCGAGCTTTTCCACCACGCGCCGGCTCGGGGCGTTCTCCGGACGGATGCAGACCTCGATCCGGTGCAGTCCGAGGGTGCGGAAGCAGTAGTTCACCGAAAGCGCCACGGCGGCCGGGATGATGCCCCGGCCGGCCACCGCCTCGTCGACCCAGTAGCCGATGTTCGCCGAGCACATCGAGCCCCAGGTGATCCCGCCGACGGTCAACTGACCGACCAGCTCGCCCTTGTAGAGCACCACGAAGGGCAGCATCCGGCCCGCCGAGGCCTCGCCGCGCAGGAAGCGGACCATCTGCCGGTAGGTCGGGCGGGGCCCGGCGGTCTGGCCGGCCGGGCCGGGCGGCACGGTGGCCTCCCACCGCCGCAGCCAGTCCCGGTTGCGGCGGCTCACCTCCTGCCAGTCGCGCTGGTCGCGGGCCCGGATCGGGCGCAGCGCGACCTCCCCCTCGTGGAGTTCTACCGGCCAGCCGGCGTTCAGTGCCCTCTCCTGGATTCTGGAGCCCCGGGGGCCGGGGCGTCGGGCCGGGGGTGGTCCCCACCGCCGAGCTGGTCGACGGCGTGGGCGAGCAGCGGCTCCAGGACGGCCAGACCGTCCTTGACGCCGCCGGTCGAGCCCGGCAGGTTGACGATCAGGGTACGTCCGGCGAGCCCGGCGAGCCCCCGGGAGAGCGCCGAGGTGGGCACCTTCTCCCGGCCGTACGCACGGATGGCCTCGGCGATGCCGGGGATCTGCCGGTCGATCACCCGGGCGGTCATCTCCGGGGTGAGGTCCATCGGCGAGATGCCGGTGCCGCCGGTGGTCAGCACGACGTCGTAGCCGGCCGCGACGGCCTCGCGCAGCACGGCCTCCACCGGCTCCCCGTCCGGGACGACCCGGGGGCCGTCGGCGGTGAAGCCCATCGCGGTCAGGCCGGCCACCAGCAGCGGGCCGCCCTTGTCCGCGTAGACACCGGCCGAGGCCCGGTTGGAGACGGTCACGGCCAGCGCCCTCCCGGCCGACGCGGTCATGCGTCCACCTCCGGCGCGAACCAGTCGCCGCTCTTGCCGCCGGTCTTGCTCAGCACCCGGACGGACTCGATGGTGGCGCCCTTGTCCACGGCCTTGACCATGTCGATGACGGTCAGCCCGGCCACCGCGACGGCGGTCAGCGCCTCCATCTCGACGCCGGTGCGGTCGGCGGTCTTCACGGTGGCGGTGATCTCCACCGCGTCGTCCGCGACGGCGAGGTCGACCTTGACGCCGGAGACGGCGATCGGGTGGCAGAGCGGGACGAGGTCCGGGGTCTTCTTGGCGCCCATGATCCCGGCGATCCGGGCCACCGCGAGGGCGTCGCCCTTGGGCACGCCCTCGCCGCGCAGCAGCTCGACCACCTTCGGGGAGACCCTCACCCGTCCGGCCGCGACGGCGGTGCGCGCGGTGGTGGCCTTCTCGGAGACGTCGACCATGCGGGCCGCGCCCTGGTCGTCGACGTGGGTGAGGCGGTCGCCGGGGGGAGGTGTCGTCACGGGTGGCTCCAGGGGCGCGCAGGTCGAAGTACCGCGCTACCGTACAACTCCGTGACTCCCCGGGCGCTCAGGAGTCCAGCAGCACCACGTCGACCTCGCTGCCGGCGGGCAGGTCGGTGACGTCCTCGGGGACGGTGATCAGGCAGTCGGCCCGGGCCAGCGCGCCGACCAGGTGCGACTCGGCGCCGCCGACCGGCTCGACCGTGCCGTCCGCCGCCGAGTAGCGGCCGCGCAGGAACTGCCGACGGCCGGCCGGGGAGCGCAGCGCGGCCGGGCAGAGCGCGCGGACCACCGGACGGTGCACGTCGGCGGCGCCGAGCATGGTGCGGATGACCGGGCGGACGAACAGCTCGAAGGAGATGTAGGCGCTCACCGGGTTGCCGGGCAGGGCGAGCAGCGGCACCCCGGGCGCGTCGCCGATCCGGCCGAAGCCCTGCGGCTTGCCGGGCTGCATCCGCAGCTTCCGGAAGTCGACGCCGCCGTAGGTCTCGAAGACCTCCTTGACCACGTCGTACGCGCCGACGCTGACCCCGCCGCTGGTGACGATCAGGTCGGCCCGGCCGAGCTGGTCCTCCAGGACGGCGCGCAGCCGGTCGGCGTCGTCCGGGACGGCGCCGACCCGGAAAGCGATGGCGCCGGCCTCCTGGGCGGCGGCGGTGAGGGTGAAGCTGTTGGAGTCGGCGATCTGCCCGGGGCCGACCGGCTCGCCGGGCTGGACCAGCTCGCTGCCGGTGGACAGCACCACGACCCGCGGGCGCGGGCGGACCTTCACGGTGGCCCGGCCGATCGCGGCGAGCAGGCCGAGCTGGGTGGGGCCGAGCCGGGTGCCGGCCTCCAGGACCTTCGATCCCGCGGCGACGTCGCTGCCGCGGCGGCGGATGTGCGCGCCCTCGGCGACCGGGCGCAGGACGCGGACCTCCTCGTCCGGGACGGGCGCGGTCATCGCGGCGGCGGCCACGCCGGTGCCGGTGCCGCCGTCGGTCCACTCGACCGGGGCGACGGCGCGGGCACCGGGCGGCACGGGGGCGCCGGTCATGATCCGGGCGGCCTGGCCGGGGCCGACCCTGGGCAGCTCGTCCGCGCCCGCGGCGATGTCGCCGACCACCGAGAGCACCGAGGGGTAGGCGTCGGTCGCGCCCTCGGTGTCGGCGGTGCGGACGGCGTAGCCGTCCATCGAGCTGTTGTCGAAGGGCGGCAGGTCGCCGGCGGCGACCACGTCCTCGTCGAGCCGGCAGCCCTGGGCGTCGAGCAGCCGGAGCTCGATCGCGGGCAGCGGGCCGACGGCGGCGAGCACGTCGGCGAGGTGCTCGTCCACCGTCCAGAGGCGGGGGGCCGCCGGTGCCGGGTCCGTTCCGGCGTCGCAGCAGGCTGCGGGCGTGGTGCTGTGCTCGGTGGACCCGGTCATCGGCGGCTCGCTCTCTGTCGTGTCAGTCCTGCATCTCGGAGCCGACGAACTCCCGCAGCCAGGAGCGGAACTCCGGGCCCAGGTCCTCGCGCTCGGCGGCCAGACGGACGATAGCGCGCAGGTAGTCGGCGCGGTCGCCGGTGTCGTAGCGGCGGCCCTTGAAGAGCACGCCGTGCACCTGGCCGCCGTCGGCGGGCTCGCGGGTGGTGAGCTCGCGCAGGGCGTCGGTGAGCTGGATCTCGCCGCCGCGGCCGGGCGGGGTCTCGCGCAGCACGTCGAAGACCAGCGGGTCGAGGACGTAGCGGCCGATGACGGCGTAGTTCGAGGGGGCCTCGCCCGGCTCGGGCTTCTCGACCAGGTCGGTCACCTGGAAGACGTCCTCGCCGAAGCCGTTGGCCTTGACGGCGGCGCAGCCGTAGAGGTGGATCTGGGAGGGGTCGACCTCCATGAGGGCGACGACCGAGCCGCCGAGCTCCTGCTGGACCTCGATCATCCGGGAGAGCAGCGGGTCGCGCGGGTCGATCAGGTCGTCACCGAGCAGGACGGCGAAGGGCTGGCCGGCGACGTGCTGCTCGGCGACCGAGACGGCGTGGCCGAGGCCCTTCGGGTCCCCCTGGCGGACGTAGTGCATGTTGGCCAGCTCGACGGACTCCCGCACCCGGGCCAGGCGCTGCTGGTCGCCCTTGCGCGCGAGGAGCTCCTCCAGCTCGTAGGCACGGTCGAAGTGGTCCTCCAGCGCGCGCTTGTTGCGGCCGGTGACCATCAGTATGTCGGACAGGCCTGCGGCGGAGGCCTCCTCGACGACGTACTGGATCGCCGGCTTGTCGACGACCGGCAGCATCTCCTTCGGGGTGGCCTTGGTCGCCGGGAGGAAGCGGGTGCCCAGTCCGGCCGCGGGTACCACGGCCTTGGTTACCGGAACTCGGGAGTTGGTCGTCGTCATGCGTTTACCTTACTCAGGCACGTTTTCGCCCGGCCGAGCGCGGTCGGACGGCTAGGACAGCACGTCGCGGGGCACGGCCACAGAGGCTGGCGTATGGGATGGGACCGGCTGGGCGAGGGGGTCCCCTCCGGCACAGGCCGACAGACTACCCGGCTTTCCCGAACGGTCACGTTCGGCAGTCGGACCGTGCTCCGGCCCGGAATCGACCGGCCGGGGAAGCCCGGTGGCGGGCAGGTCGCCGTGGCGCGGCGAGATCCGCCAGCAGTCGCCGCCGGCCGCCCGGGCCTCGGCCAGCGCCGTGTCGGCCGCGCGCAGCAGGACGGCGGCGTGGGCCCCGTCCTCGGGCAGCACGGCGATGCCCGCGGCGGCGGTGAGGCCGTTGCCGCGCACCGGGCGGGACTCGCGCGTCCCGGAGGACCAGTCGAGCAGCAGGTGGCGGCGGACCGACCAGACCAGCCGCTCGGCGACCTGCACGGCGCCCTCGGCCCCGGTGTCGGGCAGCACCACCAGGAACTCCTCGCCGCCGTACCGGCCGAGGGTGTCGGCCCGGCGGATCTCCATCGCGAGGCGCTGGGCGAGGTCGCGCAGTATCGCGCCGGCCCGGCCGCGGCCGTGCTCGGCGACGACCGCGTCGAAGCCGGTGATCGCCAGCATCAGCACGGCGAGCGGGCGGGGGCCGTCGCCCGGGTCGGTGTGCTCGGCGCGCCGGGACCGTTCGATCTCCCGGTCCAGGGTGAGCTGCAGGTGGCGGTAGTTCCACACGCCGGTGAGCGGGTCGCAGGACGCGGTGCGCTCCAGTTCGGCGCAGTGGGCCTCCAGCTCGGCGATCCGCTCCCGCAGCCGCTCCGTCCCGGCCGCGGCCCCGGCCCGGACCCGCCGGACCCGCACTCCGAGGGCGGTGGCGCCGGCCAGTGCGGGGACGCTGAGCGCGGCCAGGGCCTGGACCAGCAGCGGGGTGGACAATCGGGGCGCCCTTTCGCGTGGCAGGCTCTGCGCGTCGGCGGTCTGGAGACGTGGAGGATCCGGTGCACAACGAGAAGAGCGACCTGAGGACACGGCTGCTGACGCGGCGCCGCGGGCTCTCCGCCGAGGAGCGCACCGCGACGGCGCTCGCGCTGGCCGGGCACGCCGGGGAGCTGGCCGGGCCGGGCGCCACGGTGGCCGCGTACGTCTCGGTCGGCGCCGAGCCGGGCACCAGGCCGCTGCTGGACGAGCTGCGGGCGCGCGGGGTGCGGGTGCTGCTTCCCGTGCTGCTGGCCGACAACGACCTGGACTGGGCCGAGTACGCGGGGCCCGGGGAGCTGGCCCCGGCCGGGCGCGGACTGCTGGAGCCGGTCGGTCCCCGGCTCGGGCCGGAGGCGGTCACCCGGGCCTCGGTGGTGCTGCTGCCGGGACTGGCGGTGGACCGCGGCGGGCTGCGGCTGGGCCGGGGCGGCGGCAGCTACGACCGGGTGCTGGCCCGGCTGGGGCGGGCGGGCGTACGGCCGGTCCTGGCGGTGCTGCTGTACGAGCACGAGCTGCTGGAGCGGGTGCCCGCCGAGCCGCACGACCGGCCGGTGGACCTGGCGGTCACGCCGTCGGGGGTGCGGCGGCTGGGCTGACGGCGGAACGGGCTCGCCCGCCGGGAGCGGCTGCGGGCCCGGGAAACGGCGGCGGCCCCGCTCCGGGGTGGGAGCGGGGCCGCCGGGTGTCCGTCCGGGCGTCAGCCGGTGGTGAGCACCAGCTTGTGCTTGGTGGCCTTCTCGACCGCGTCCGGGCTGGAGGCCCAGGTGAGCAGCTTGCCCTTGAGCCAGAGGTCGGTCTGGTCGTTGTAGTTCTCGTGGAAGGCGTGGCCGGAGGCGCCGCCGACGTTGATCCAGCGCGAGGCGTCGAGGTCGTTCAGGTCGACCACCATCCGCATCGACGGGATCCAGTCCACCTGGTAGCCGGCCGCCGCGTTCCAGCCGGCCGCGTCGACCGCCGCCGAGCCGCCGGAGAGGCGGTACGGGCCGCGGTTGAGCAGCTTGTGGAGCACGCCGGAGGCGATCGAGGAGTCGTCGGTGCCCAGGGTCTGCTCCTTGAGCTCCAGCTTGTGCAGCCGGCCCCAGCTCCAGGTGGAGACGTCCTTGCTGAGCAGCGAGGTCAGCTCCTGGCGGGCGTTCTTCATCGCTTCCTTGAGCAGGTTGTCCAGGCCCTTCTGGACGTTGTGCTGGGAGTCGATGTACGTCCACCACGAGCTGTCGGGCTTCTCCAGCTGGTCGCGCACCACCTCGGTCCAGCGGTCGCCGCCGTCCGGCTGGGCCTTGGCCGGGTCACGGGTGCCGCACTCGGTGACGATCCTGGTGGTGCTGTCCGGCTTGGTGGGGTCGTCCTGCTGGCGGACCAGCAGGCAGTTGTCCTTGGCCCGGAGGTCGGCCGGGAACTTCTGGCCGAAGGCGAGGGTGAGCAGCTGGCGCCAGACGCCGTTGTAGTAGGCGGCGGCGGCCGAGTCGGCGTCCTGGTGGTAGTTCCAGTCCTTCAGCAGGTCCTGCGCCTCGCGGACGTACGGGTCGTCGATCTGCTGCTTGAGCAGCAGCGGGACCAGCGTCTTGGCCATCACGTTGGTGTTGTCCAGCTGCAGGGTCTGCATGTCGTCCGGCGAGATCTTGCCGTTGTTCTTGAGCAGGCCCTCGATCTGGTCGGTGATCTCCTTGGCGCGGGTGCCGTACTCCCAGTCCTTGGTGAGGCTGTACTTGTAGCTCGGGTCCACCACGGCCTGGTTGGCGGTGACGATGTAGCCGGAGGAGGGGTTGAGGCTCCACGGCAGCGCGTTGAACGGGATCGGGTCCTTCCACTGGTACGCGGAGTCCCAGCCCAGCGCGGGGTAGGTGCCGTCGCCCTTGCCGCGGACCGGGATCGTGCCCGGAGCCTGGTAGCCGATGTTCTTGGCGTCGGCGTAGATCAGGTTCTGCGCGGGGACGGTGAAGTCCTTGGCGGCGGCCCGGAAGTCGTCCCAGTTCTTCGCCTTGTCCAGCTCGAAGACGGCGTCCATGGTCTTGCCGGGGCTGAGCGCCGTCCACTGCAGGGCGACGCCGTAGCCGCCGGTGCCGCGGTCGGGCGCGGAGGTGCCGTTGGGGGCGTACTTGCCGACGTTCTGCTGCTCGTTGCTCTGGTCGGAGATCAGCGGGGCGCCGGTCTGGGTGGTGCGGACCGTGATGGTGCGGTCCTCGCCGCCGGCGACCTTGATGGTCTCCTTGCGGAGGTCGAACTTCACGTCCTTGCCGTCGACCTGGTAGGTGTCCGGGCCGGTGACCTTCTCCAGGAAGAGGTCGGTGACGTCGGCGCCGAGGTTGGTGAAGCCCCAGGCGACGTCCTTGTTGTGGCCGATTATCACGCCGGGCATGCCCGCGAAGGTGAAGCCGGAGACGTCGAACTGGCAGGCCGGGGAGGCCGTCCGGCAGTGCAGGCCCATCTGGTACCAGACCGAGGGCAGGCCGGGGCCGAGGTGCGGGTCGTTGGCCAGCAGCGGCTTGCCGGTGGTGGTGTGGGAGCCGGCGACCACCCAGGAGTTGGAGCCGATGCCCTGGCCGGGGCGGCCGAGCAGCTGCGGCATCCCGTCGATCCGGTCGGTGAGGCTCTGCAGCATCGCCTTGGTGGTGGCCTCGCCCTGGGCGGTGGCGGTGCCGTTGCCGGTGCCCGGCTGGGCGGAGCCGTCGGCCGGGCGGTAGGCGTCGCCGGCCACGGTGCCGGTCTTCACGATGGTGCCGTTGCGGGTGTACGGGTAGTCCGGGTACAGCTCGGCGATCTTGTCCGGGGTGAAGTCCTGGGCCAGCAGCGAGCGGTCGACCTCCTCCTGGAGGTTCCCGGAGAGGTTCCAGGCCATCGCCTTGAGCCAGGCCACCGAGTCGACCGGGGTCCACTGCTCGGGCTCGTAGCCGCTGTTGACGACGCCGAGCAGGGTGTACTCCAGCGAGGCCTTCGCACCGCCGGGGTGCTCGGCGAGCCAGGCGTTCACGCCGTCCGAGTAGGACTGCAGGTACTTCTTGGTCTCCGGCGACAGCTTGGTGTCGAACTCCTTCTGCGCCACCTGCCGCCAGCCCATGGTGCGGATGAAGGCGTCGGTGTCGACCTGGCCGTCACCGAACATCTCGGAGAGCCGGCCGGCGGTGATGTGGCGTCGGACGTCCATCTCCCAGAAGCGGTCCTGCGCCTGGACGTAGCCCTGGGCGCGGAACAGGTCCTCGGGAGTGTCGGCGTACAGCTGCGGGATGCCGTTGGCGTCCCGCTTGACGTCGACCGGCGCGGTCAGGCCCGCGACCTTGACGCTGCCGTCCACCTCCGGGAAGGACGCGCGGACCGCGGAGACCCCGCGGTAGCCGCCGTAGCCGACGCCGGCCACCAGCAGCACGACCAGCACGATCACGAACAGACGGGCGCGCCGGAACTTCTTCGAGCGGGGCATCTGGGTCCTTGCGGTCCTGACTTCGGGGCGGGCGGGCGTGTCCAGGGCCAGCGGCCGTGACAGGGAACCACATTAGGCCGAGTCTGCCGAGCACTGTGAACGGGGGACCAAGCTAAAGATATGGCAAAATGTTAGACTGCGTAACGATCCGCAAGGGGAGCATTGACGCCTTCTTAACGGGTCGACCCCTCAGCACCACCCTGACACCCCGTCCGCCCCTGCCTGCCCGAGGTGCCACTGCGTGAACGTCTCCCACCTGAACCAGCTCCTCCTCGAAGCCTCCGTGATCCTGCTCTTCGCGGTGGTCGCCGTGCGGATCTCCACCCGATCAGGGCTGCCCAGCCTGCTGATCTATCTGGGGATCGGCGTGGCGCTGGGCCAGAACGGAGTCGGCTTCACCTTCAACAACGCCGAGCTCACCCAGGTGATCGGTTACGCGGCACTCGTGGTGATCCTGGCCGAGGGCGGTCTCAAGACCAGCTGGCGGGAGATCAAGCCGGTGATGCCGGCGGCCACCGTGCTGGCCACCGTCGGCGTCGGGATCAGCGTGTTCGCCACCGCGGCCGGCGCGCACTGGCTGGTCGGCCTGGACTGGCGGACCTCGCTGCTGCTCGGCGCCATAGTCTCCTCGACCGACGCGGCGGCCGTCTTCTCGGTCCTGCGGATGGTCCCGCTGCCGCACCGGCTCACCGGTCTGCTGGAGGCCGAGTCCGGCTTCAACGACGCGCCCGTGGTCATCCTGGTCGTGGCCTTCGCCACCACCGGCGAGCTGGACCCCTGGTACGTCCTGATCGGCACGATCCTCGCCGAACTCGCGATCGGCGCGGCGATCGGCCTCGCCGTCGGCAAGCTCGGCGCCTTCGGCATCAAGCACGTCGCGCTGCCCTCCTCGGGCCTCTACCCGATCGCCGTGATGGCGCTCACCGTGCTCGCCTACGCGGGCGGCGCGCTGCTGCACGGCTCCGGCTTCCTCGCCGTCTACATCTGCGCGGTGATCCTCGGGAACTCCAAGCTGCCGCACGGCCCGGCCGTCCGCGGTTTCGCCGACGGGTTGGCGTGGATCGGGCAGATCGGCATGTTCGTCCTGCTCGGCCTGCTCTGCACGCCCGCGACCATGGGGTCCGCGGTGGTGCCCGCGCTCGTCATAGGCGGCGTGCTGGTCTTCCTGGCCCGGCCGCTGTCGGTGGTGGTCTCGCTGACCCCCTTCAAGGTGCCGGCCCGCGAGCAGGCGCTGCTGAGCTGGGCCGGGCTGCGCGGGGCGGTGCCCATCGTGCTGGCCACCATCCCGGTGGTGTCGGGCGCGCACCAGGCCGAGGACGTGTTCAACATCGTCTTCATCCTCGTCGTCGTCTTCACCCTGCTCCAGGGGCCGACCCTGCCGTGGGTGGCCAAGCGGCTGCGGATCGGCGAGGGCGCGATGGGCCAGGACCTCGGCATCGAGTCCGCCCCGCTGGAGAAGCTGCACGGGCACCTGCTGTCGGTCGCGCTCTCCCCCACCTCCCGGATGTCCGGCGTGGAGATCGGCGAGCTGCGGCTGCCCAAGGGCGCGGCGGTCACCCTGGTCGTGCGCGAGGGCAACTCCTTCGTGCCGGACAAGGCGACGGTGCTGCGCGGCGGGGACGAGCTGCTGGTGGTCACCACGGACGACGTCAGCGAGGCCGCGGAGCGGCGACTGCGGGCCGTCGACCGGGGCGGCAAGCTCGCGGGGTGGCTCAACGGGCGGTGAGCCCGGGGCGCTCTGGGCGCCTGGGGTGCTTGGGGCGCTCCGAGCCCTCCGGGGTGCTCGGGGCGGGGTGGGCTGGCGGGATCTACGCGCGTAACTGTATGCTGGTTCGACCACGCCGTATAACCACCGCTAGACCACCCCCAGCATCTGCCTGACGCAGAGTTGGCGCGACCGCTCGGCGGCCGCGGTCCGGCCCCCGGCAACCACACCGGGCCGACCCGGTATCTACCCCGGTCGACGCGCGAGAGGACGACTCTCGGCGCCGTCGGGGCCACACCATGCCCTGCCGCGCTACCAGGCAGCAGGAAGGACCGACCGTGACGGCCCGCCGAACGGTCGATACCTCCGCGGACAGCACCGCGGACACCAGCGCAGCCCAGGCCCCCGCCCGCGTCGGGTACGGCGAGCTGCTGCGCACCCCCGGAGCCTGGACCTTCCTGGCCCCGGCCCTCGTCGCGCGACTGCCGTACGCGATGCTCAGCATGGGCATCCTGCTGCTCGTCTCCAAGACCCACGGCTCGTACGGCACCGCCGGTACGGTCACCGCCGTCGCCGCCGTCGCCCAGGCCCTGGTCGGGCCGCAGACCGGGCGGCTGGCCGACCGGTACGGCCAGGCCTCGGTGCTCGTCCCGACCGTCCTGGTGCACGGCGCCTCGGTCGGCGTACTGATCGCGCTGGCGCTCGGCCACGCGCCGGCCTGGAGCCTGTTCCTGGCCGCCGTCCCGGCCGGTGCGAGCGTCCCGCAGATCGGTGCGATGGTCCGGGCCCGCTGGGTCGCCCGGTTCACCGCCGACGGCCCGTCCGACGCCTCGGCGGCCCGGGTCAGCACCGCGTTCGCCTTCGAGTCGGTGACCGACGAGTTCACCTTCGTGATCGGCCCGATCCTGGCCTCCGGCATCGCCGCCATGGCGAGCCCGGCGACCGCCCTGGTCGCCGAGGCCGCGCTGACCGTCGTCGGCGGCCTGGCCTTCGCCGCCCAGCGGCGCACCGCCCCGGCCCGGATCGTGCCGCAGCCCGGCGCCGAGCGCGTCTCGGCGATCGCCTCCCCCGGCGTGCGGCTGCTCGCCGGCTCCATCCTCGGGGTCGGCGCGGTGTTCGGCGGCATGCAGGTCTCGGTGAACGCCTTCGCCGACTCGGTCGGGCAGCACGACGCGGGCGGCACCGTGTACGGGATCTTCGCGGGCGGCTCGATGCTGGCCGGCGTGCTCTACGGCGTGATCGCCTGGCGGCGGCCCGTCCACAAGCGGATGCTGATCAGCTACGCGCTGCTGGTGCTGGGCTGCTCCACGCTGTGGGCGATGCCGAACCTGGTCGCGCTCACCGTCGCCGGGCTGGTCTGCGGCCTGGCCATCGCGCCGACCCTGATCAGCGGCTACACCCTGGTCGAGACGCTGGTCGCGGACGGCGCCAAGACGGAGGCCTTCACCTGGCTGACCGGCGCCATCGGGCTGGGGCTCGCGGTCGGCTCGATGGTGGCGGGCCGGCTGATCGACGGGCACGGGCCGTCCACCGGGTTCCTGGTGCCGCTGGTCGGCGCCGGCCTGGGGCTGCTCGCGCTGTTCTCGCTGCGGCACCTGCTGGTGGCGCCGCGGACTTCGAACCGGATCGTCGCCGGCTCCGCGGCGGGCTCCGTGGAGTCCGCCGGTGCTGCGCAGCTGGTGGGCGCGGCCAAGGGCTGAGCGGGGCGGTGGTTCGCGGCCGATCCCGGGCCGGGGCGGGGCCGATCTCACACCGGAGTCGCTGGACTGATCCCGCGGAATGCCGCATCATTGACCATCGTTAGCACTCATCAGGCGAGAGTGCCAGGAGGAAGACAAGTGCCCACGTACCAGTACCAGTGCACCGAGTGCGGCAACGGCCTGGAGGCGGTGCAGAAGTTCACCGACGAGGCACTGACCACGTGCCCCGACTGCCAGGGACGGCTTCGCAAGGTCTTCTCGGCCGTGGGTGTCGTGTTCAAGGGGTCCGGCTTCTACCGGACCGACAGCCGCTCCTCCTCCAGCAGCTCGGTCGGTTCCGGGTCGTCCTCGACCTCGTCGACGACGACCTCCTCGGCCCCCGCGTCGGGCACGGGCTCCTCGGCCCCCTCCAGCCCGGCTCCGGCCGCGAGCTGACCCGGGCGCCCGGAGGGAATCCCGGCGCACAGCAGTCCTCGGAAAGGCCCGTCGACCCCGCTTCCACGCGGGGGCGGCGGGCCTTTCCGCATATGTTCGGCCCGCTTTCGTCAACTCCGGAGGACCCGGCCGACCGGTGTGGGTGCACGAAGTCGTCCACAGGGGCGGGTTTGTCCACAGGCTGGGGAAACGGCTTTCCGGGCCCGGCCCGAGCGCGCATCGTGTGGGTGGTCAGCCGGCCCACCGGGGGTCGGCTGCCGGACCCTCCGGAGGTGCGTCGATGACGACCGTGGGCTTCTCCGTCCCGCTGCCCGCCCCCGCCGTTCCACCCCGGCAGGAGGTGCCCAGCTTCCCGCCGATCCGGCGCGGGTGCGGCGGGTGGCACCGTCTGCGCAGCGCGGTCCGGCGACGGGCCGGAGTGCCCGCGCTGGTGCTGCTCGCGGTGGCCGCCGCGCTCGCGCTCGGGCCCGCGCGGGCCGGCCTGCCGCCGTCCGGCGGGGGCGCGCTGGGCCGGACGGGTTGTCAATCCGGGACTGCGGAAGATCACCCGTAACCCGGCAACGACTTCGTCGTTCGAGGCGGCATGAAGGGCTTCAAGGAATTCCTGCTGCGCGGAAATGTCGTCGAACTCGCCGTCGCCGTGGTCATCGGCGCGGCTTTCACCAACATCATCAACGCCTTCGTGAAGGGCGTGATCAACCCGATCATCGGCGTCTTCGGAACGAAGGACCTGGGCTCCTACAGTTCCTGCCTCAAGGGGCCCTGTGTGGTGAGCCCGACCGGTGAGGTCACCTCCGGGGTCCAGATCCTGTGGGGATCGGTGCTCAGCGCCGCCCTGCAGTTCCTGATCACCGCGGCCGTCGTCTACTTCGTCCTGATCGTGCCCATGAACCGGATGGCGGCCCGCCGCAAGACCCCCGGGGAGGTCGCGGCGGAGGCCGAAGCCAAGGAGGTCCAACTACTGACCGAGATCCGCGACGCGCTGGTCGCGCCCCTGCGCTGACGCGCAGACCTTCCCCGTCCGCCCCTCAGCCCCCGTGGTGCGGCGGGCGCTGGCTCAGGTACCAGTCCAGCCCCCGCCCACCGCTCTCCCCCGCCCCGGAGCGCTCGCCCCAGCCGGTGTCGGTGTCGTCCCGGGACTGCTGGTCCAGCGGGTCCCGGAAGACCAGCCGGGCCTTGGCCGCGGGCTTCTGCTGCGGCTCGCCGTCCCGGGTCGGGTCCTGGTTCCCGCTCTGGTCCTGGCCCTGGCCCTGGTTCCGGCTCTGGTCCCGGACCTCGCCCGTGCCCTGCTCCGCCGGCTGTTCCTGCCCCTGCTCGCTCACCCTGTCCACTCCGTCGTTCGCGTCGTCCTGGCCGCCCGTCCTGTCCCTCCAGCCTAAGAGCCCCGTGGCACGACTCGGGCCCCGGTGCGGAGCGCTCCGTACCGGGGCCCGGGCGGGCGGCGGCAGATCCGTCCGGCAGGCCGGCGGACGGGCTGGTCAGGGCGGGCCCGACGGCCGGGCGCGGGCGACCGGCCGGGCTCGGGCCGGTCAGGCCGCTTCGAAGCCCGCGTGGTCCGCGATCTTCTTCAGCTCGGCCAGCGCGTGCTTCTCGATCTGCCGGATCCGCTCACGGGTGAGGCCGTGCTGCTTGCCCACCTCGGTGAGGGTGCGCTCGCGGCCGTCCTCCATCCCGTAGCGGGAGCGGATGATCGAGGCCGTGCGGTCGTCCAACCGCCCGATCAGGTCGTCCAGTTCCTCACGGCGGAGCATCACCATCACGGCGTCCTCGGGGGACGTCGCCCCGGTGTCCTCGACGAGGTCGCCGAACTGGGTCTCGCCCTCGTCGTCCACCGACATGTTCAGGCTGACCGGGTCACGCGCCCAGTCCAGCACGTCCTTGATCCGGGCCTCGGTGGTGTCCAACTCGGCCGCGATCTCGGCCGGCTCGGCCTCGCGCCCCAGTTCCTTGGACTTCTCGCGCTGCACCCGGCGGATCCGCCCCAGCTCCTCCACCAGGTGCACGGGCAGCCGGATGGTGCGGGACTGGTCGGCGATGGACCGGGTGATCGCCTGCCGGATCCACCACGTCGCGTACGTGGAGAACTTGAAGCCCTTGGCGTAGTCGAACTTCTCGACGGCGCGCACCAGGCCCGCGTTGCCCTCCTGGATGAGGTCGAGCAGGGGGAGGCCGCTGCGCGGGTACCTGCGGGCGACCGCGACCACGAGCCGGAGGTTGGAACGGATGAAGACGTCCTTGGCGCGCTCCGCGTCGGCGGCTATCGTCTCCAGCTCCTCGCGCGTGATGCCGTCGGGGAGTTCGTCCTCGTCCAGCAGATGCTGGGCGTACACCCCGGCCTCGATCCGCAGCGAGAGCTCGACCTCCTCGGCGGCATCGAGCAGGGGCGTCCTGGCGATCTCGTCGAGGTACATGCCGACCAGGTCACGGTCGGCCTCAAGGTTGGTCGGGCGGGCCGCGCGAGTCCGGTCGGCCCTGTCGCGAACGACGGCACGGGTGGCCATGCTTGCTCCCTTTGCTGGTGTTGCCGAGGTCTGCCTGCCTGCCCCGAGGGCAAGAAGTGCGGGCCCCACGGGGCTCACACGTAACGATCCAACGAACAGATTCCGGACAACATTCCCAAGTCACTCCGATTCTTCCCGGTGATGCAGTATCCTGCCGGTTTTCACTCCAGCTTTGGACGCTCGGTGACCACTCGGGCACGACCCGTGCATTCCGGCGACCGTTCACGGAGCGATTTCTTCACCCGACCCTCACGCGCCGGTCGCCTACTGGTTGAACCCGCGAACGGCCGCCGGCGTTCCCGCGCACCCCCGCCCGCACGCCCGCGCCCACGCCCCGGCGCACGCAGGACCTCCGCACAAACGATGCCGAATCGCTATCGCTCCAGCTCCCGATCGGCACAGGACACTGGGAAGGTGTCAGCCATGCACCTGACCAACAGCACGACCTCCGCCACTGCGCGTAATCGCAGTCTCCTGCGGGACGCCGCGGTCATGTTGGTCTGTGCCGCACTGTTCAGTCTCCTGGCGGCCCTGGTGACGGGCCACTGGCGCCCGCTGGAACGCTTCGACCAGGAGTGGACCGACGAACTGCACATCTACGCCCGGGAACACCGGATCTGGACCGCCTCGGTGCAGACGCTCTCGGACATCGGCGGCACCGTCACGATGCGTACACTCCTCGGAATCGCCGCCGCCTGGCTCTGGTTGATCGGCGCGCGGGTGCTGGCCGGCTGGGTGGCCGCCCAGACACTGGTCGGCTGGGGCGCCCAGTGGGCCCTGAAGCTGGCCTTCGACCGCGCGCGGCCCGGCTTCTCCGACCCGGTCTCGCACGCCGGCGGCCCGGCCTTCCCCTCCGGCCACGCCATGGCCTCGACGATCACCTGCGCCGTCCTGGTCAGTCTGCTCTGGTACCGGGTCCGCCGCCGGGGCCGGACCGCCGCCTCCGCGGTGGCGGCGGCGACCGTGCTGACCATCGGCTGGACCCGGATCGCGCTCGGTGTGCACTGGCCCAGCGACGTGCTGGGCGGCTGGCTGGCCGCCGGGATCGTGCTGGGTGCCGTGACCACCGTGATCGAGCTCTGGCGGCCCGGCGCGCTGGCCCGCGACGTACGGCGGGTCAACTGGCGCACCAGGCCCAGGGTTCAGCGGGTCATCGTGTCGTCCGGCCGACCGGCCCGGACCGTCGACCCACTGGACGAGGACCACCCGGACGACGCCCCGCAGGCCGAGGGCACGCCCGAGCCGGACCCGCCGGCCGACGGCGCACCGGGCAACGGCGTACCTGGCGAAGGCACGCCGAGCGGACGCGGCCGGGGCGGTGCGGCCCGGAAGGACGCGGCCGACCGCCCCGACGAGACCGTCAGTTGAGTCCGCGTCACCGGCTCGGACCCGTCGGCTAGCTGTTCTGGCCCGTGAGGTTGGGAACGCGGCTGGCGGGTGGCTTGCCTGCGAGTGCGGTGTGTCCGCGGTGGTGATTGTAGGTGTGGAGCCAGTCG
>NZ_JBEOUW010000055.1:21273-54473 GCF_040303045.1 Kitasatospora sp. NPDC096140 | reverse complement strand
CTCCGGCCGCCGCCGCATCGCCGTCCTCGCCGCCACCACCGTCCTCGCCGGCGGCATCCAGTTCCTCGCCACCGACAGCGCCTGGGCCTGCGGCGCCCCGGACACGGCGGCCGCGTCGAAGCGGACCGCCGCGGCCACTTCGGACACGGCGGCCGCCAAGCACGACGGCACGGTCCAGGCCGGGTTCTTCATGACGCCGAGCCTGACCGTCCGCGCCGGCGGCGCCGCGGTGGACGTCCCGGTCGAGGTCGCCAACTTCACCGGCGCTCCGTACCGCACGGTGAAGCCCGCGCTCTCGCTCTACAACGAGGAGGGCGCTCCCCTGCGCAGCGACTACCTGACCGTGGAGGTCGGCGGCCCCAAGGGCTGGCAGAAGGTCCCGCTGGTCCGCGGCTGCGACCCGAACCTCTTCGCGTCCTCCCCGTCCGGCGAGTCCCTGTCCGACGGCCGGGCCACCCACTTCACCTTCCGGATCGGCCTCTCCGCCAAGGCTCCCGCGGACCTGCACCGGATCCGGGTCGGCGTGACGGCGAACACCGAGGACGGTGAGCACGCGCCCTGGGTGTTCAAGGACATGTCCGTGACGGTCCCCCAGTCGAAGGCCGGGCAGCCCACCACCCCGGCCAAGCCGGCACCCACCAAGACCACCAAGCCGGCGCCGACTGCCCCGGCGAAGAAGGCCGAGCCCGCCGCCGACAAGACCCCCGCCAAGGTCACCGCGCCCGTCGCCGAGACCACCAAGTCCCCGGCGCCGCAGGCCACTTCCACCGCACCCGCCACCACCGCCCCGGCCGGCACCCCGGAACTCGCCCAGACCGGCGCCTCCTCCACCAACACCTTCCTCGCCCTGTCCTCCGCCGCGCTCCTCGCCCTCGGAGCCGGCGTCCTGATCGCCGTCCGCCGACTCCGTCCCCAGCGCTAGCCGACGAACGGGCACACGAAGGGGTCCCCCTGCTCCGCACCACAGTGCGGAGCAGGGGGACCCCTTCGTCGTCGCGCGGGCCGTCAGCCCCAGGTGATCAGGCGCTTCGGGCGCTCCAGCAGGGCGGCCACGTCGGCCAGCACCTTGGAGCCCAGCTCCCCGTCCACCAGGCGGTGGTCGAAGGAGAGCGCCAGCGTGGTCACCTGACGCGGGACCACCTTGCCCTTGTGCACCCACGGCATTTCCCGGACCGCGCCGAAGGCCAGGATGGCGGCCTCGCCCGGGTTCAGGATCGGCGTGCCGGTGTCGACGCCGAAGACGCCGACGTTGGTGATGGTGATCGTGCCGCCCTGCATGTCGGCCGGCGAGGTCTTGCCCTGGCGGGCGGTCTCGACCAGCTCGCCGAGCGAGACGGCCAGCCCCGACAGGGTCTTGGACCCGGCGTCCTTGATGTTCGGGACGATCAGGCCGCGCGGGGTGGCCGCGGCGATGCCGAGGTTCACCTGGCCCCTGATGACGATCTCCTGGGCCGCCTCGTCCCACTGCGCGTTGATCTCGGGGTGCCGCTTGACCGCGGTGAGCAGCGCCCTGGCGACCAGCAGCAGCGGGCTGACCCGGACGTCCCGGCCCAGCTCGCCGCTCTCCTTGAGCCGGCGGACGAACTTCATCGTGCGGGTCACGTCGACCTGGACGAACTCGGTGACGTGCGGGGCGGTGAAGGCCGAGGCCACCATCGCCTGCGCGGTCGCCTTGCGGACGCCCTTGATCGGCACGCGGACGTCGCCCGCGCCGGACGCCGGCACCGACACCGCGGCCGGCTCGGCCACGGCGGCCTCGACCACCGGGGCGACCGGCGCCGCCGGAGCGGCCTTGGCCGCGGCGAACGCGTGCACGTCCTCGCGGGTGATCACGCCGTCGCGGCCGGTCGGGGTCACCTCGCGGAGGTCGACGCCCAGGTCCTTGGCCAGCTTGCGGACCGGCGGCTTCGCCAGCGGCCGCTCGCCGGCCGGGACTCCGGCTGCCGGTGCCGGGGCGACCGGAGCCGCCGGCGCGGGCTGGACGACCGGGGCCGCCGGCGCGGGCGCGACGGGCGCCGCGGCGGGCTTGGTCGCGGTGACCGTGGTGGTGGTCGTCCGGCGGGCCCGGCGCTGGCTGCCGCCGGTGCGCGGGCCGTACCCGACCAGCACCTCGCGGCGCTCCGGCTCGGCCTCCTCGGCGGGAGCCGGGGCCGCCGGAGCCGCGGCGGGGGCGGCCGGGGCCGCGGCTCCCGCCTCCCCGGCGACCGCGATCGAGATGATCACGGTGCCGACGTCGACCGTCGTCCCCTCGGGGAAGTGCAGCTTCTCGACCACCCCGTTGAACGGGATGGGCAGCTCCACGGCCGCCTTGGCGGTCTCCACCTCGCAGACGACCTGCCCGTCGGTGACGGTGTCACCGGGCTTGACGTACCAGCTGAGGATCTCGGCCTCGGTGAGGCCCTCGCCCACGTCGGGCATCTTGAACTCGCGGAGCGAGCGAACTTCGGTGGTCATCTTCGCTCCCCTGGATCAGTACGCGAGCGCGCGGTCGACGGCGTCGAGCACGCGGTCCAGGTCGGGGAGGAAGGCCTCCTCGACCCGGGACGGCGGGTACGGCGCGTAGTAGCCGCCGACCCGCAGGACCGGTGCCTCCAGGTGGTAGAAGCACTTCTCCGTGAGCCGGGCGGCCAGTTCGGCGCCCATGCCCAGGAAGACCGGTGCCTCGTGCACCACGACGGCCCGACCGGTGCGCTTGACCGACTCCTCCAGGGTGGTGAAGTCCACCGGGGAGAGCGAGCGCATGTCGACGACCTCCAGGCGGCGGCCGTCCTCCTCGGCGGCCGCGGCGGCCTCCAGGCAGACCTTGACCATCGGGCCGTACGCGATCAGCGTCGCGTCGGTGCCGGGGCGGACGATCCGGGCGTCGTGCATGCCCAGGTCGGCGGCGTCGCCGACCTCGCCCTTGTCCCAGTAGCGGCGCTTGGGCTCCAGGAAGATGACCGGGTCGTCCGACTCGATGGCCTGGCGCAGCATCCAGTGCGCGTCGTGCGCGTTGGAGGGGGTGACCACGCGCAGACCGGCGGTGTGCGCGAAGTACGCCTCGTGCGACTCGCTGTGGTGCTCGACCGCGCCGATTCCACCCGCGTAGGGGATGCGGATGGTGACCGGCATCTTGACGTGTCCGAGCGCGCGGGCGTGCATCTTCGCCAGCTGGGAGACGATCTGGTCGAAGGCCGGGTAGACGAAGCCGTCGAACTGGATCTCCACCACCGGGCGGTAGCCGCGCAGTGCCAGGCCGATCGCGGTGCCGACGATGCCGGACTCGGCGAGCGGGGAGTCGATCACCCGGCCCTCGCCGAAGTCCTTCTGCAGGCCGTCGGTGATCCGGAAGACGCCACCGAGCTTGCCGATGTCCTCGCCCATGAGGAGGGTCTTCGGGTCGTTCTCCAGCGACTTGCGCAGCGCCTCGTTCAGCGCCTTGGCGATGCTCAGCTGACCGGCCATCAGAGGTTCTCCCCCGCCTCGAAGGAGGCCGCGTACTCGACGTACTCGGCCCGTTCCTCATCGACCAGCGCGTGCGGCTCGCTGTACACGTGGTCGAAGATCAGGGTCGGGTCCGGGTCCGGCATGCTGCGCACGCCCTCGCGCACCCGCAGCCCCAGCTTCTCGCTCTCGGCGTCGACCGCGGCGAAGAACTCGTCGTCGGCCAGGCCCTCCTTCTCCAGGTGGGCGCGGAGCCGGGTGATCGGGTCCTTGGCCTTCCAGGCCTCGGTCTCCTCGGCGTGCCGGTAGCGGGTGGGGTCGTCGGAGGTGGTGTGGGCGCCCATGCGGTAGGTGAACGCCTCGATCAGCACCGGGCCGTTGCCGCTGCGGGCGTGGTCGAGCGCCCAGCGGGTGACCGCGAGGCAGGCCAGCACGTCGTTGCCGTCGACGCGCACGCCGGGGAAGCCGAAGCCGGAGGCGCGGCGGTACAGCGGGATCTTGGTCTGGGTGGTGGTGGGCTCGGAGATCGCCCACTGGTTGTTCTGGCAGAAGAAGACCACCGGAGCGTTGTAGACCGAGGCGAAGGTGAAGGCCTCGTTGACGTCGCCCTGGCTGGAGGCGCCGTCGCCGAAGTACGCGATGACCGCGTCGTCGGCGCCGTCCTTGGTGATGCCCATCGCGTAACCGGTGGCGTGCAGGGTCTGCGAGCCGATCACGATGGTGTACAGGTGGAAGTTCTTCTCGTTCGGGTCCCAGCCGCCGTGGTTCACGCCGCGGAACATGCCGAGCAGGTTCAGCGGGTCGACGTCGCGGCACCAGGCCACGCCGTGCTCGCGGTAGGTGGGGAAGGCGTAGTCGCCGGTGCGCATGGCGCGGCCGGAGCCGACCTGGGCGGCCTCCTGGCCGAGCAGCGAGGCCCACAGGCCCAGCTCGCCCTGGCGCTGCAGTGCGGTGGCCTCGCCGTCGAACCGGCGCACCAGCACCAGGTCGCGGTAGAGGGAGCGCAGCTCCTCCGGAGTGGTGGTGAGGGGGTAGTCCGGGTGCTCGACCCGCTCGCCTTCCGGCGTGAGCAGCTGGACGAGCTCCGGCTGGGCGTCCTTACCCGTGGCGCGGAGGGTGTCAGGGACAGCGGGGGCCGCCTTCTTGCGGGTCCTCGCCGTGCTTTTGACGGTCACGTTCACTCCTCGGTCTGTCCGGCCGCCCGGGGTCGCCGGTGACCGGTCCGGTCACCGCCCCGCGGGGCGCGCGTGGGTGTGCGCACCTACTGCGGGGCAGGTGGTGATCCTGTTCCGACGGCGTCCCTCACGAGAACGTTACCCAGCGTCCGCCCTTGGCGCGCTTGCGCTAGGACGTCCTACTTGTTCAGGGTCACAACCCCGAGGGTGCCGCGCTCGGACCGCCGTCGGAAGGGTGGGGGTGACGGGCGACGTGACGCAGCTCTCAATTCGAGCGCCTTCAGGACACCAGCGCACGTTATCCGGGCGGACGCCCGTACGTAAGGGGGTTCTCGGTATCGGTTTCGGATGTCTCTGGCCGGATCACGTCTTTACGGCGATGTGAGCGATAGGTCTTTCGTACGGTGTTATGGGAGGCTTTGGACGTGACTGATAACGGACAAATCAGGGTATTCCTGCTCGACGACCACGAGGTCGTCCGGCGGGGCGTGCACGATCTGCTCTCGGTCGAGGACGACATCGAGGTGGTCGGCGAGGCCGGCACGGCCGCCGAGGCGCTGACCCGGATCCCCGCGGTCCACCCCGACGTCGCGGTGCTCGACGTCCGGCTGCCCGACGGCAACGGGGTCGAGGTCTGCCGCGAGGTCCGGTCCCTGCTGCCGGACATCAAGTGCCTGATGCTGACCTCGTTCTCGGACGACGAGGCGCTGTTCGACTCGATCATGGCAGGCGCCTCCGGCTACGTCCTGAAGGCGATCCGCGGCACCGACCTGATCACCGCCGTCCGGGACGTCGCGGCGGGCCGCTCGCTGCTCGACCCGGTCGCCACCAGCCGGGTGCTCGCCCGGCTGCGCGACGGCGGCGGGAAGGAGGACGAGCGGCTGTCCCAACTCACCAAGCAGGAGCGGCGGATCCTCGATCTGATCGGCGAGGGGATGACGAACCGTCAGATCGGCAACGAGTTGCACCTGGCCGAGAAGACGGTGAAGAACTACGTCTCCAGTCTGCTCGCCAAGATGGGCATGGAGCGACGCACCCAAGCGGCCGCCTTCGTGGCGCGGCACCAGGCCGACCACCAGTACTGACCTTAGGGCTGCACACAACTGACGATCTGTCAAGGGCCCCCGCGAGGGGGCCATACCCTCTGGCTGTGACTTTCAGCCAGACCCTCGCCTGCGCCCCGGCCCGCCCCGATCTCTCCGCACCGCCGATGGGGACCCTCAGCCCGCCCGTCCCGCACACCGCGCTCGTCGAGGTCCTGGCCCGCTACCGGGTGGGGCGCCCACTGACCGCCGAACCGGTCGCCGAAGGCCTGCTGAACCGGGGGTACCGGGTCACCACCGAGGCCGGCCACTACTTCCTGAAGTGCTACGTCGACACCGCCACCGCCAGCCGACCGAAGATCCTCGCCCACCACCGCGCGATGGCCGCGCTGAACACCCTCGGGCTGCCCGTCGCACCGCCGCTGGCCTGCGCCGAACGCTCGGGCACGGTGGCCGGCCGGGGCGGCCGGATGTTCGCGCTGTTCCCGTGGACCGATGGCCGACACCGGCACGGTACCGAGCTCGGTCTCCCGCAGTGCGAGGCGCTCGGAGCGCTGCTCGGCCGGCTGCACGGCGCGCTCGACGACGTCTGCGCCCCCTTCGAGCAGCCCGCCGGCTACCGCAGCGCCGACCCGGCCGACAGCGCCGGGCTGGCCCGTGACCTGCGGCACCGCGCCCGCGAGCACCGCCCGCACGGGGACCTGGACGCACTGGTCGAGCAACGGCTCACGGAACGGCTGGAACTGCTCGCCGAGCACGCCCACCGCCGCCCCGCCCCGCAGGCCGCGCCGCCCACCGGCTGGACCCACGGCGACTTCCACGGCCTCAACCTGCTGTACGGCGACGACCCGGCGGGCGGCCGGGTGGCCGCCGTCCTGGACTGGGACAAGCTCGGCACCCAGCCGCGCGCCGAGGAGGCCGTCCGGGCCGCCACGCTGCTGTTCAACGACCGCGTGTCCGGCGCCCTCGACCTGGTCCGGGTCCGCCGCTACTCACAGGCCTACCGGGCCTCCGGCGCCGCCACCGCCGAGCACCTGGCCGCCGCCGCCCACCGGGTGTGGTGGGAGCGGCTGAACGACTTCTGGATGCTGCAGTGGCGGTACCAGCGGGCCGACCACCGGGCCGACCCGCTCTACCCCGCCTCGGCGGGCCAACTGGCGTGGTGGTGCCAGGAGTACGAGCAGGTCCTGGACGCCTTCGCCAACTGACCGGGTCAGCCCCCGGCCGGCAGCGTCCCCGTCGGCTTCGGGTCCGGCTTCGGCGGCGGGTTGGTGGGCGTGCCACCGCCGCCCCCGCCCGAGGTCGGCGTCGATCCGCCCGTCGACCCGCCGGTCGGGGTCGCGGAGGCGCTGCCCGTCGCCGTGTGGGGGGAGGTACCCGTCGGCGTCGGGGTCGGGGTGTGCTTGCCCGTGCTCGGCGACGGCGACATGTTGTTGCCGCTGTTGCTGCCGGTGTTGTTGCTGTTGCTGTTGTTGTTGCCGGTGTCGGTCGGCTGCTGCGGCTTCTTGCTGCCGGACACCGACGCCGGCGGACTCGGCAGACCGCTCTGGGTCGGCGTGGTCGGCTCGGACGTGCTGACCACCGGCGCCGGCGGCGTGGGCACCCCGGGGTCCTTGGTGACGTGGTCGGTGCCGCTGAGCGCGAACGCGATCCCGGCACCGGCCGCGACCAGCACGGCGACGCCGCCCGCCACCCAGGCCCACGGCCCGCGCCGCCGGCGGTGCCCGTCGTCGTCCCCGCCGTCGTCCCCACCGCCGCCGTACGGGCCGCCGTGCCCCGAGTAGGGGGTGAAGGGGGTCTGCGAGTCGCTCTGGTAGGGCAGTGCGGAGGTCTTGTCACCGGGGCGGACGACGCCGAAGGCCGCGGTGGCCGCCGTCTGGTCCGGCCGGAGCACCTGGGTCGCACCGGTGTCGCCCGTGCCCCCCGGCACGCCGACCCAGCCGGCCCCGGCCGCGCCGTGCATCTCGCGCAGCGCGTGCTGCACGTGGGCGCGGAACTCGTCGGCGTCCTGGAAGCGGTCGTCCGGGTTCTTGGCGAGCGAGCGCAGCACCAGCGGGTCGAGGCCGACCGGCACCCGGCCGTTGGCCTGCGAGGGCGGCATCGGCAGGTCCTGGACGTGCTGGTAGACCACCGAGAGCGGGGTGTCGCCGGTGAACGGCGGGCGCAGCGTGAGCAGTTCGTACAGCATGCAGCCGGCCGCGTACAGGTCGGACCGGTGGTCGACCGGCTTGCCCAGCGCCTGCTCGGGCGAGAGGTACTGCGGGGTGCCCATGACCATGCCGGTCTGGGTCATCGTGGTGGCCCCGCCGGTCAGCGCCCGGGCGATGCCGAAGTCCATCACCTTGACCGCGCCGGTGGTGGTGATGATCACGTTGGCGGGCTTGATGTCCCGGTGGACGATGCCGTTCCGGTGGCTGTAGGCGAGCGCCTCCAGCACCCCGGCGATGATGATCAGCGCCTGGTCGACGGGCGGCGCGTCCTCGTCCGCCAGCAGCTCCCGGACGGTCCGGCCCTCGACCAGCTCCATCACGATGTACGGCGTGGACTCGTCCCCGACGTACTCCTCGCCGGTGTCGTAGACCGAGACGATCGAGTGGTGGTTGAGCGCCGCGACGGCGTGTGCCTCGCGGGTGAAGCGGATCCGGGCGACGTCGTCCTGGGCCAGTTCTCCGCGCAGCAGCTTGACGGCGACGGTGCGGCCCAGCCGCACGTCCTCGGCGGCGAACACCTCGGCCATGCCGCCGCGGCCCAGCCGGTGGGTCAGCCGGTAGCGGCCGTCACCGACGGTGCCCAGCGGCACGGCGGACCCGCGACCGGGGGTGTGCGGCCCGCCGGCGAAGGGCGGCAGCGCCGAGGTCGGGGCTTCGCTGCCCGGCTCGGGGATCCTCGGCGTCCCGCCGGTCCGGCCGACCGCTCGGGCACCAGCGTCGTCGTCCGGATGCTGCGTCTGTGCCATCGCTCCTCGCCCCGGGCGTTCGCTCGGATCGCGGTGCCCTGTCGCTTACGTATCCCCGAACGCTACCGCTTCCGGCGCGCGCCCCGGCACCCGCCAACCGGTCGGAAACCGTCAGAGCCGGCCATTCCGGTCGGCTGCGAGGTCGACCACCAGCACGTTCGCGGGGCGGGCCGAGTGGCTGAACTTGCCGTTGGTCTTCTTGTCGGCGTTGTTGACCACGATCGCGATGATGATGCCGGCCAGCACGAGCACGCCGATGATGATCCCGACCACGACCACGACCGTGGAACAGCCGCCACCGCCGGGCGCCTTCGGCTGCTGGTACGGCGGCATCGGCTGCGGCGGCGGGGTGTGCGCCTGCTGCGGGAAGGGGTGCGGCGTGTGCGGCGCCTGCGGACGCGGCGCCTGGTAGGCCGGCGGCGGCGTCTGGTACTGCGGCGCCTGGGGCTGCGGGAAGGGGTGCGGCGTGTGCGGCGCCTGCGGACGCGGCGCCTGGTAGGCCGGCGGCGGCGTCTGGTACTGCGGCGCCTGCGGACCGCCCTGCTGGAGGTACTGCGGCTGCGGCGTGTGCGGGGCCTGCGGGGCGGCGTGCACCGAGCGCGGGCCCTCGTTGATCACCAGCGGGGTGCTGGCCTGCAGCGGGTGCCCGCTGCCGCCGCCCTTCGCGGCCGCGATCAGCCGCTCCGCCTCGTCGCGCATCGCCGCCGCGCTCTGGAACCGGTGCGCCGGGTCCTTGCGCAGCGCCTGGGCGACGAAGGCGTCCACCTCGGGGGTGACCGACCGGTTGAGGGTGGAGGGGGCCGGCGGCTCCTCCTGGACGTGCTTGTAGGCGATCGAGAACGCCGAGTCGCCGTCGAAGACCAGCTGGCCGGTGAGCATCTCGAAGAGCATCACGCCGACCGAGTACAGGTCGGAGCGGGCGTCGACCGGCTTGCCGAGCGCCTGCTCGGGCGAGAGGTACTGCGGGGTGCCGACCACCATGCCGGTCTGGGTCATCGACGTGACGCCGGACTCCAGCGCCCGGGCGATGCCGAAGTCCATGACCTTGACGTTGCCCTTGCGGTCGAACATGACGTTGCCGGGCTTGATGTCGCGGTGCACGAGGGACATGTCGTGCGAGGCCTCCAGCGCGTTCAGCACGCCGACGATGACCTTCAGGGCCTCCTCGGTCGGCATCGCGCCGTACTGGGCGACCGCCTCGTTGATCGCCTCGCGCAGGCCCTTGCCGTCGACCAGCTGCATGACGATGTACGGCGTGCTGGAGCCGTCCGGGGCGACGTCCTCGCCGCTGTCGTACACCGTGACGATGTTCGGGTGCTCCAGCCGGGCCACGGCCTGGGCCTCGCGGCGGAACCGCTCCTTGAACGAGTCGTCCCGGCCGAGCTCGCTGTGCATGCTCTTCAGCGCGACCTGCCGGTCCAGCACGCTGTCGTAGGCGAGGTGCACGGACGCCATGCCGCCCTCGCCCAGCAGCCGCTGCAGCACATAACGGCCGTTGCCCAGGGAGAAGCCCTCGACCGCCGCGTTGCCGTGCTCGCTCATGGTCCTCTGCTCCCCCTCGGCGCGGCCGTACTGCCGCAACCGTGACGTTCGGTCTCGTCCGTGCTGGTGGGCCCGGCCCGCTGGCCTGGCGGACCCCTGTCGCGGCGGCTCGACCGGCCTGCGACAGGGGTCAGGGTATCGGCTCGCGCCGACGGTGACCGGCCCCGGGGCCGGTCCTGGCCCCGGGCCGCCGGCGACGGATCCCGGCGGCGACGGCCCGGGGCGGATCGTCGTGGTACGTCCGGTCCGGCGGACCGCCCCGGCCCACCGGCGGACGCCGGCTCCGGGCGCGGGCTACGCCGGGTGCCGGGCTACAGGTACGGACCGGAGCGGATGCCGCGGCCCTGACCCGGGTCGTCCTCGTCCGGGTCCCCGCCGTGCAGTCCCGGCGGCAGCGCCCGCCGCATCTGCTCCAGCTGGGCCCGCGCCGCCATCTGCTGGGCGAACAGCGCGGTCTGGATGCCGTGGAACAGGCCCTCCAGCCAGCCGACCAGCTGGGCCTGGGCGATCCGCAGCTCGGCCTCGGTCGGGATGGTCTCCTCGGTGAACGGCAGCGACAGCCGCTCCAGTTCGGCCACCAGCTCCGGGGCGAGACCGAGTTCGAGCTCCTTGATCGAGCTCGCGTGGATGTCCTTCAGCCGGACCCGGCTCGCCTCGTCGAGGGGAGCCGCCCGGACCTCCTCCAGCAACTGCTTGATCATGCTGCCGATGCGCATGACCTTGGCGGGCTGCTCGACCATCTCGGTCACCGGGAGCTCACGCGGCATGTCGCCGTCGTCGTCCCCGTCCCCCGCCGGGCCGGTGAACCCCTGGCCCACGGGCAACCCGTCCGGTCCGACGATCAGCACCTTCTGGCCGTCCTGCGGCTGCCCGCCGGCGGCCTGGTAGGGCTCCTGCGACGAGCGCTCGTTCATCGGATTCGTCATGAACAACATTCTCTCTCACTGGGGTTGGTCGGGCGGAAGCCCCCGCTCGTCCCGCCGTCCTGCGACACCCGTGACGACGGTACGCCCCCGCCCGCCGCGCGGGAATCCGTACGGCTACTCAGATCCCGCACCCCGCAGGCCGACCGACCGCCGACGCTCCCGCCGCACGGAACCCGCACCGAACCTCCACCCCCACCCGCACCGGACGCCGGGCACGTCGATCCCGCCCGTACCCACCCGGCCACGGCGGGTGACACCCGCCCGCCCCCGCCGCCCGCCGCGGCTCCCGGCTCCCGGCTCCCGGCTCCCGGCTCCGGCCGGCGGGCTCAGCCCTTCCGCAGTTTCACGCCGATCAGCCCCAGGCCGCAGCCGATCAGCCCGAGGCCGACGCCGAGCGGGAGCTGGGTCGTGGAGGCGTCCTGCCAGCGGGCGGGGAGGACGACCGGGATGGTGACGGCCGCGACGGGTCGGCCGGGGGCGGCCGTGACGGCGTCCGGTGCGACGGCGTCACCGGCGGCCGCCGGGTCCGAGCCGTCCGGATCGGCCTCCGCGCTCTGGTCCTGGGCCTGGGCCTGGTCAGGAGCCTGTGCGCCGGCCTGGTCGGGAGCCTGTGCGCCGGCCTGGTCGGGAGCCTGTCCGGCGGCCTGGCCGGGAGCCTGTGCCCCGGCCTGATCGGCGGCCTGGCCGGCGGCCTGGTCGGGAGCCCGGCCGGTCGCCTGGTCCGGCGCCTGGTCCACGGTGGCGTCCGGGCGCTCCGGCAGCGACGCCGGTCGGTGCCGGTGGAGCTTGGCGAGGTCGTCGCCCTGGTACGGGCGGGGTGCCGGGTGCTGCGGCGGCGCGGCGGCCGGCTTGTGCGCGGTCGGGGCGACCGCCGGCTCCTCGGAGTCCACCTCCGCCCCCGCCCCCGCCTCGCCCGGATCGCTGCCCGGCATCGGCGCGGGAGAAGCGGAAGAAGCGGGAGAGGCAGGAGACGCCGGAGAAGCCGGAGACGCCGGAGACGCCGGAGAAGCCGGAGAGGGGGACGGAAGCGGCGACACCCCCGCCGAAGGCGACGGCATCCCCACCGCCGCCGTCGCGGCGGCCAGCGGGAGGGCGAGCCCCAGCACGGCCGCCGCGAACAGCCGCTGGGCGCGGACCGGGCACGGCAGGCGACGGGTACGGAGGATGCGGCGGGTACGACGGTGGTGCGGCGCCACGGGCAGCGGCCCGAGGAACGCGTGCGGAGATGCGGCCACGGTCGGAGTCCTTCCGACGGCCGACCGCGCCCGGGGGCGGGGTCGGCGGCGGGACAGCTCCGGACCAGCCTCGCACGATCCGACAATCCGGGCATTTCGGGCAGCATCGGCGCCGACCGCCGCACCCCCGCCGCCGTCTCAGGCCCGCAGCACGACCTTCCCGACCTGCTCCCCGGCCTCCAGCACCCGGTGCCCCTCGCCCGCGTCGGTCAGCGGCAGCACCCGGTCCACCACCGGCTTCACCACCCCGGACTCGACCAGCGGCCACACGTGCTCCCGCACCGCCGCCACGATCGCCGCCTTCTCCGCCAGCGGCCGCCCGCGCAGGTTGGTGGCGATCACCGCCCCCCGCTTGCGCAGCAGCGCGTTGAGGTCCAGCTCGCCCTTCACCCCGCCCTGCAGCCCGATGATCACCAGCCGCCCGTTCACCGCCAGCGCGTCCACGTTCCGCTGCAGGTACTTGGCGCCCATGATGTCCAGGATCACGTCCGCGCCGGCCCCGCCGGTGGCCTCCCGGAGCACCTCGACGAAGTCCTGCTCGCGGTAGTCGATGACGATGTCCGCGCCCAGCTCGGTGCACCGGGCCAGCTTCGCCGCGCTGCCCGCGGTGACCGCCACCCGGGCGCCGACCGCCTTGGCCAGCTGGATCGCCATGGTCCCGATGCCGCTCGCACCGCCGTGCAGCAACACGGTCTCGCCGGGCCGCAGGTGCGCGGTGAGGAAGACGTTGGACCACACCGTGCAGGCGACCTCCGGAAGCGCCGCGGCCTGCTCCGCGCTCAGCCCGGCGGGCATCGGCAGCAGCTGCCCGCTCGGCACCGCGACGCGCTGCGCGTAGCCGCCGCCGGACAGCAGCGCACACACCTCGTCGCCGACCGCCCAGCCGGCGACGCCCGGCCCGAGCGCGACGATCCGCCCGGCGCACTCCAGCCCCGGGTACGGCGAGGCGCCGGGCGGCGGGTTGTAGTGGCCCTGCCGCTGGAGCAGGTCGGCACGGTTGACGGCGGTGGCCGCCACCTCGACCAGGACCTCGCCCTCACCGGGCACCGGATCGGGCACCTCGGCCCACACCAGTGCCTCGGGGCCGCCGGGTACGGGAATCGTCATCGCATGCATGCCCCGAACCTACTGCGCGTCAGGGCGGTTCACCGGCCAGGGCGGTCCGCTGGGCGGGGCCCGCGCCGTCCGGCCGACGCCGCGAGCGCCTTCGGCGCCGCACCGGCCCGTCGACGCCGCGTCAACCGTTCGACCTGATCACGATCACCCGGTCGGTGAGCTGCAGCACGGCGGCCTCCGGCTCGTTGAAGTTGATCACCCGCCGACCGCGGACCACCGCGACCACCAGATCCGCGCACTCCCGCGGGCCGTGCCCGGCCTCGGCCCGGGTGACCGGGCGCTCCACCACGTCCAGCCCGGTGCCGTACGTCAGCAGGTCCTCCATCACCGCCCCGGCGCGCGGGCTGAGCATCGACAGCCCGAGCAGCCGCCCGGCCGAACTGGAGCTGGTGACCACGACGTCGGCGCCGCTCTGCCGCAGCAGCGGGGCGTTCTCGTCCTCCCGCACGGCGGCGACCACGGTGGCGCCCTTGTTCAACTGGCGTGCCGTCAGCGTGATCAGCACGGCGGTGTCGTCCCGCTCCGGCGCGACCACCACCCGGGCCGCGGTGGGCAGGGCGGCCCGCACCAGGGTGTCGGTGCGGGTGGCGTCGCCGACCACTCCGACCAGACCGTGCTGCGCGGCCTGGTCGACCACCTTGCGCTGCGGGTCGACGACGACGATCTCCTCCTTCTTCACCCCCTGCCCCAGCAGGGTGTCGACGGCGCTGCGGCCCTTCGTCCCGTACCCGATGACGACGGTGTGCTCGCGCACGGTGGACCTCCAGCGGTTCAACCGCCATTGCTGGCGGGTGCGTTCGGTGAGCACCTCCAGGGTGGTGCCGACCAGGATGATCAGGAACAGCACGCGCAGCGGGGTGATCACGAAGATGTTGGTGAGCCGGGCGCTGTCGCTGTACGGGGTGATGTCGCCGTACCCGGTGGTGGAGAGCGTCACGGTGGCGTAGTACGCCGCGTCGAGGAAGCTGACCCCGCCGCCGGCGTTGTCGTTGTAGCCGGCCCCGTCGGCGTAGACGAGCAGTGTGGTGACGACCAGCACCGCGAGCGCCAGCAGCAGCCGCGAGCCCACCTGCCGCAGGGCGGGCGCGGCCCGGCGGGCGGGCAGCACGATCCCGGCGTCCGCCCAGGGCTCGGCCCCCGCCTCCCGGACGCGTCGGGGCCGGCTCATCCGCCCGACCGGCTTCGCCGGCTCACGGGACCTCCAGCAGTTCGACCGTCTCCCCCACCGCCGCCCCGCCGGGCGGGACCACGGCCAGCGCCTCGGCCCGGGCCAGACCGCGCAGCATCGCGGGCCCGTCGAAGGCGAGCGGGACGACGCCCTCGGCCGTGCGCCGGACGGGCTGCAGCCGGGTGTCCGCCGGGTGCCCGGGCAGTACGGCCGCGGCGGGTGCGAGGGCGGGGGCGCCGACCGCCCGGCCGCTGCGGGCGTGCAGCAGGGGCAGGGCGAGCGTGACCATCCCGGCGACGGCGGCCAGCGGGTTGCCGGGCAGGCCGACCAGGTGGCGCCCGCCGGGCAGTTCGGCCAGCAGCATGGGGTGCCCGGGCCGGACGGCGACGCCGTCGACCAGCAGGCGGGCGCCGGCCTCGGCGAGCGCCCGGTGCAGGAAGTCGACCGGTCCGGCGGCCGTCCCGCCGGTGGTGACCACGACGTCGGCGGTGGAGTGCCGCAGCGCGTCCCTGAGCAGCCCGAAGTCGTCGCGCACGCGGCGCACTTCGGCGACCTCGGCGCCGGCGGCCCGTAGCCAGGGCGGCAGCAGCGGCCCGAGCGCGTCCCGGACCAGGCCCGGCCCGGGGATCCCGGAGGCGAGCAACTCGTCGCCGAGGACGAGCAGTTGGACGAGCGGTCGGCGGCGCACGACCAACCGGTCGTGGCCGCAGGCGGCGGCCAGGCCGAGCACGGCCGGCCCGACCGGGGTGCCTTCCGGCAGCAGTTCCTCGCCCCGGCGGCACTCCTGGCCGCGCGGCCGGACGTCCTGCCCGGTGGTCAACTGCCGGGGGCCGCAGTCGCGCAGCAGCGCGCCCTCCGTCCGCCCGTGTTCGCGGCGCAGGACGGCGGTGGCGCCGGGCGGCAGTTGGGCGCCGGTGGCGATCTCCACGGCGGTGCCGTCGGCCAGCGGCGCCGGCTCGGCCGGTCCGGCCAGCACCCGGCCGGCGACCCGCCACGGGCCGGGCCCGGCGACCGCCCAGCCGTCCATCGCGGAGGTGTCGAAGGCGGGCAGGTCGGTCAGCGCGCCGAGCGGCTCGGCGAGGGTGTGGCCGAGCGCCTCGGCCAGCGGCAGTCCGATCCCGGGCAGCGGGCGCAGCCCGGCCCGGCGCGCGGTCTCGCGGGCGCGGGACCAGCCGGGTACGGCGGGGTCGGCGGACGGGGCGGCCACGGTGGTCTGCCCGACCGCACTCACTGCTCGCCCGGCCGGTCGGCGGCGACCCACGCCTCGGCGAGCTCCTCGGTCCGCCGGGCGGCCTCGGCGACGGCCTCCGGCCCGCCGCCCCGCTGTGCGGCCGCGTAGCCGACCAGGAAGGCGGTCAGCGGCGCGGCCGGCCGGGCCACCCCGTGCGCGACCACCCGGGCCGTGTCGAGCAGACCTCGGACGTCGACGTCCAGGTCGATGCCCAGGTCGGCCTTGACCTCGGCGATCCAGTCATCCAGCGTGCGCTCCATGCGCCCATGCTGCCTGATCGGCGGTTTCCCGGAGGTGTTCGCCCCGTGTGCGGGGCGCGTCGTTTCCCTCACAGTCCGGCGGCCCGCGTCGTGAGGTTCAGCTCCGGTCCCGCTCGCGGGCCTGCTCCAGGTCCTCCCAGGTGTCGCAGTCGTACGCGACGTCGTCGATGTCGGCGACCCTCAGCCGGGCCAGCCCGCCGACCAGGCGGCGCAGCGGTCGGCCCGCCGGGTCGCCGAGGGCGGCCAGCGCGGCGCGCAGCGGGGCGGTGCGGTAGGCGGCGGCGAGCGGCTGGTCGCGACCTCCCGCGTCGACCAGCACGGCGGCGTCCACGGTGGGCCCGGCCCCGTCCAGGGCCTCGACCAGCCGGTGCACGGTCCGCCGGTCCAGGAACGGCAGGTCGGCGGCGAGCAGCAGCACGGTGTCCGCGGTGACCAGGTCGAGACCGGCCGCGACGGCGGCGACCGGCCCGCCGCCGGGCGGCTGTTCCCTGGTCCAGCGGACGCCGGTGCGCACGGTCGGCCGGGCGGGGCCGACCACGACGGTGGTGCGGGCGTCCGCGCAGGCGGCGAGCACCCGGTCGAGCAGGGTGGTCTCGCCGACCGTCAGGCCGGGCTTGTCGGCCCCGCCGAGGCGCCGCGCGGCCCCGCCCGCCGGAACGATCACGTCGTACGGCGTCATGCGGCCAGTATCCGCCCCGCCGTGGCGGGACCTACTCGTCCTGGTCGTCCTCGACGATCTCCGCGTCGATGATCCCGTCCTCCTCCGCCGCCCGGGCGGTGTTGGCCGCCGCGCCCAGTTCCAGGATGGCCGGCAGCGTCAGTTCGCCGTACCGCCGGTTCATCGCGGTCACCAGCGCCTCCGGGTCGTGCGGGTGCTCGGCCAGCCGGCGGTCGAAGTCCTTCAGGTACTCGCCGGTGAAGGCGAGCACCCGGGCCGCGTCGTCGCCCTGGTCGGGGGCGCGGTGCCCGGCGATCACCCGGTCCGCGCCGAGGTCGGCGATCCGGCCGAGGTTGTGCCCCCAGGTGGTGCGCTGGGCCGGGGTGGTGTCGGCGGTCCAGACGTGGGTGCCGTTGTAGACGAAGTCCCCGGCGATCACGGTCCGGATGCTCGGCACGTGGACGACGGTGGAGTCCGCGCAGTCGCCCTGGCCGAGCAGCAGGACGGGGATCACCTGGCGGTCCAGCATGAGCGGCTGCGGCAGCAGCGGGGCGGGGATCAGCGGGTGGTCGGGGATGTCGTCGCCGTACACCGGCTTCCACTGCGCGACCTTGGCGGCGGCGGTGGTCCGGATGCCCTCGACCACCGCGGGCGCGGCCAGGAGTTGCGCGTCGGGGAAGAGCTTCAGCACCTCCTCGGCACCGAAGTAGTGGTCGGGGTGCCGGTGGGTGACGACGATGGCGAGCAGCCGGCGGCCCTTGCCCGCGACCCACTCGGCCAGTTCCCGCCCGGCGCTGCGGGTGAGCTGGGCGTCGACCAGGATCGCGGTCCGCTCGCCGAGGATCAGGGTGGAGGTGGCGAAGAACGCCGACTCGGGCCCGGTGAAGACGGCGACCTCCAGCGGCCGGGCGGAGCGCTCGGCCTCCGGGGGCACGGCGGATGAGGCGCCCGCACGCTCCGCGCCGGCGCTCTCCTCGGGCGGGGACGACGTCACGGGCTTGCTCCCTCTGGTCGGCGGACGGTCTTCCTGCGCCCTACAGCATGGGAGTACCGGTGCCCGAATGCGCGGGAGGCGCGCCCGGCGGGGCACGCCTCCGGCTCACGTCACGGTCACACCGCGGCCCGGGCGGCGAGTTCCTTGCCCCGCAGGGCGGCCTGCTCCAGGGCCCGGGCCTTGGACTCGGCGGCGTTCGGGATGAACTCGGCCAACGCCGGGACGACGGGCGCCATGGTGAACTCCGGGACGATGAAGTCGACCTCCAGCCCGAGCCCGTCGGCCAGGACCTTCTCCAGGTAGGTGGTGACGAACTCGAACGGCTCGCGCGGGGCGCCGGGCGCGTACGAGCCGCCGCGGGAGGCGACGACGGTGACCGGGGTGCCCTTGGCGGAGGGCGCCTCGCCGGCGGTGCGGCCCATCAGGACCACCTGGTCCAGCCAGGCCTTGAGGGTCGACGGGATCGTGAAGTTGTACATCGGGCTGCCGATCAGGACGGCGTCGGCCCCCTCCAGCTCCGCCATCAGCTCCTCGCGCAGCGCGAAGGCGGCGGCCTGCTCGGCGCTGTGGGTCTCGGCCGGGGCGAATCCGGCGGTGATGCCGTGCGCGTCCAGGTGCGGGACGGGGGCGGCGGCGAGGTCCCGGTAGATCACCGTGCCCTCGGGGTGCTCGGCCTCCCAGGCGGCCCGGAACGCGGCGGTGACCTCGCGGGAGACGGAGCCGTCGGTGATCGCGGAGGAGTCGATGTGCAGGAGCGTGGGCATGGCAGGGCCTCCAGAGAATAAGTAGCTGCTGATTTCGCTGCAACTGTAAGTACGGTAGCAGCTTACTTTTCTGCAGTCACTAGTGCCGGTCGAGTACCCTGGGTCCATGGCCCAGCACGAGGTAGTGACCGACGGAGCCCCGACCGCCCCCGACGCGTGCGACGCCGCCGCCCGGGACGCCTGCCAGAACGTCGACCTGGCCCTCGGCCGGGTGTTCACCCTGCTCGGCAAGCGCTGGACCGGCATGCTCCTGGGCGTGCTCAACAACAGCGGCCAGGCCTACTTCTCCGAGCTGCGCCGCGCCGTCCCGGGCATCAGCGAGCGGATGCTCTCCGACCGGCTGACGGAGCTGGCCGAAGCCGGGCTGGTGGTCCGCGAGGTCGACGCCGGCCCGCCGCTGCGGGTCAGCTACCGGCTCACCGAGGGCGGCATCGCGCTCAAGCCCGCGCTGAACGAACTGGCCGTCTGGGCCGACCGCTACCTGCCGGAGAGCGCGCTCAAGAACGGCGGCTGCTGACCCCGGAGGGCCTGCCGGCGCCACCGCGCGCCGGGCCCTGCCCTCGCGCTCGCATGCGCCCGCGCACTCGCCCGGACATGCGCCCGGACATGCGGAAGGGCCCGCCCGCTGTCACCAGCGGACGGGCCCCTCACACACGTGGATCCGTTGTCATCGGCGCTTCCCGCGCCGGTCGTTCAGCGCTTCCGGGCGCCGCGCAGCCGGGCCAGCCGGTCGGAGAGACCCCAGGAGGTCACCCGCCACAGCGCCTCGACCACGATGTTGCGGCTCATCTTGGACGCGCCCAGCTCGCGCTCGACGAAGGTGATCGGCACCTCGGCGACCTTGAACCCGGCCTTCACCGTGCGCCAGGCCAGGTCGACCTGGAAGCAGTACCCGGCCGAGGCGACCTCGTCCATGCCCAGGCCCAGCAGGGTCTCCTTGCGGAAGGCCCGGTAGCCGCCGGTGACGTCCTTGATCGGCACGCCCAGCATCAGCCGGGAGTAGGTCGAGCCGCCGCGCGAGAGCAGCAGCCGCGACTTCGGCCAGTTCACCACCCGGCCGCCCGGCACCCAGCGCGAGCCCAGCACCAGGTCGGCGCCGCGCAGCGCGCCCAGCAGCCGGTCCAGCTCCTCGGGCTGGTGCGAGCCGTCCGCGTCCATCTCGACCAGGACGTCGTAGCCGTTGTCGATGCCCCAGCGGAAGCCGGCCAGGTAGGCGGCGCCCAGGCCCTCCTTGCCCTTGCGGTGCATGACGTGCACGTTGGGGTCCTCGGCGGACAGCTTGTCGGCCAGCTCGCCGGTGCCGTCGGGGCTGTTGTCGTCGGCGACCAGCACGTGTGCCTCGGGCACCGCGGCGCGGACCCGGCCGACGATCCGCTCGACGTTCTCCGCCTCGTTGTAGGTCGGGATGATCACCAGGACCCTGCCGAGATCAGCAAAACTCTGCTGGTTCACGGTCACGTACAAACCTCTCGGCCGATGGCGGGGAATCTCACAGCACCGTCGCCCGCACGCTGGAACGCGGCTCCACCGGCTGCCCTCCGACGGGGTGGTCACGGTGGAGAACTGCGCGCAGGGCGGAGACTACTGCGTGCTGGCATCCTACTACCGCGCCCGGGAACCACCGGTCCGCCCATGGCACTCCCACCGGACGCCCACCGTTTCCCCGTGGGTGACACCGTTCGGCTAGGGTCGATGCCCTTGCCCGTGCCCGGACCGCCCGCACCGCCGGGCTCGCCCCCGGCGATCCGGCACGCCCGCACAGACCGTGAAGGAGTAGGACCGCGCGCATGGACAGGCTCGTCAACACCGTCCGCCCGTACGCCTGGGGGTCGCTCACGGCCCTGCCCGAACTGCTCGGGCAGCAGCCGACCGGCGAGCCGCAGGCCGAGCTGTGGATGGGCGCCCACCCCGGAGACCCGTCCCGCGCCGACCGCGGGGACGGCCCGCGCCGGCTGGACGAGCTGATCGCGGCCGATCCCGAGGGTGAGCTGGGCGCCGCGAGCGTCGCCAGGTTCGGCCCGACCCTGCCGTTCCTCTTCAAGGTCCTCGCCGCGGGCACCCCGCTGTCGATCCAGGCGCACCCCACGCTCGACCAGGCCCGCGCCGGCTTCGCCGCCGAGAACGCCCTCGGCATCCCGCCGGACGCCCCCGAGCGCAGCTACCGCGACGCCAACCACAAGCCCGAAATGGTCTGCGCACTGGGCGACTTCGAGGGCCTGTGCGGCTTCCGCGGGCCCGCCGAGGCGGCCGAGCTGATGGCCCGGCTCTCAGTGAACGGCCTGGAGCCGCTGATCGACCTGCTGGGCGTCGAGGACGAGGCCGAGGCGCTGCGCGGCACCCTGGCCGCCATCCTCACCATGGACGACGAGACGGCCGCGAAGACCGTCCGGGAGACCGCCGAGACGCTGGCGGAGTACGACACCGGGGACCCGGACTGGTACTACGCCCCGTACGCCCGGATCGCCAAGGACTTCCCGGACGACCGCGGCCTGATCGCCGGCATGCTGCTCAACCACGTCCGGCTGCGGGCCGGCGAGGCGCTCTACCTGGGCGCCGGGGTGCCGCACGCCTACCTGTCCGGCGTCTGCGTCGAGCTGCAGGCCAACTCCGACAACGTGCTGCGGGCCGGCCTCACCCCGAAGCACATCGACGTGCCGGAGCTGCTGAAGGTCGTGGTCTTCGAGAGCGGCGCCCCCGAGGTGGTGGCCCCCGTCCAGGTCGGGGACACCCCGGGCGAGGAGCTCTACCCCGTCCCGATCGACGAGTTCCGGCTCTCCCGGTTCACGCTGGACGGCGTCGAGCGCACGATCGACGGCCGCACCCCGCAGATCCTGCTCTGCACCGAGGGCGGTGTCCGGCTCACCGCCGCCGACGGCAGCGTCCTGGAGCTCGCCCGCGGCGGCTCCGCCTTCCTCCCCGCGACCGGCACCCCGACCCGCCTCTCCAGCGCGGCCGGCACCGTCTTCCGCGCCACGGTGACCATCTGACCGGCGGACACCGACGCGCCACCGACCGGGGCCGGGCAGCGGGAACCCTCCCGCTGCCCGGCCCCGCTCAGTCGCCCGGCTTCCCCGGCCCTTCCGATCCCTCACCGCCCGGGCCCGCCGCCACCAGCGCCGGCTCGGGCTCCGCCGCCGGGCCCGGGGCCTGCGCCGGGACGACGGCCACCGCCGCCGCCGGTGCCGGCCCCTCCGGCAGCTGCGGCGGCCACCGCCGGTTCGCCGCCGTGGTCAGCCTGCGGCCCAGGTTCTGGAACGGCAGCTCCACCAGCCGGTACACCGCCCAGCAGACCGCCAGCAGCACCGCGAAGTACCCCAGCACCCACGACCACCGTTCCACGAACGGCATCGCGGCCAGCTTCTCCGGGTAGCGGGTGCCGTCCCAGCCGAGCCGCCACAGCAGGAACCTCTTGACCGGCCAGTGCAGCAGGTAGACCGAGTAGCTCACCGCCCCCAGCCGGACCAGCGGGCGGGCCAACCGCCGGTTGCGCAGCAGGAAGAACACGCCGAACGACGCCCACGCCGCCAGGTAGGCGAAGGTCCACGCCGACCAGCTGAAGGTCGAGGTCGCGTCCGCCATCGCGCCCCGGTTGTACATCGGGCCCACGAGGGCGCCCGCCACCACCACGAAACCGACCGTCAGCCAGGCCTCGATCCGCTCGACCTGCCCGTGCTGCGCGCGGTAGACCACCGTGCCCGCGAACATCGTCGCGAAGATGGTGAAGGTCTCGTAGGCCGGCGTCCGGCCGTTGGTGAACACCAGCAGCAGGCCGAACCCGCCCAGCAGCAGACCGCCGGTCCGGGCCAGGGAAGCACGGCCGCTGAGCATGCAGAACACGCCCGTGACCACGATGACCACGGCGGCGACCACGAGGTTCCTGATCGCGTCGAGGCTGGTCTGCAGGCCGTAGGACGGGATCAGGACGCCCAGCGCGAGGGCGATCGCCGCCGCCCCGACCGCGATCGGTGCGCTGCGCCGGTGCAGGCCGAACGTGAAGAGGCTGCTGACGAAGAAGTAGAAGAGCATCTCGTACGTCAGGGTCCACATGATGCCGAGCCCGTTCACCACGCCCAGCACGTCCGTCAGCATCAGGCCGTTGCCCCCCAGCCAGAGCAGGTCGTGCCCGTAGCCGTCGAAGGTGAGGACCTGGTACGCGTGCGGCAGCACCAGCTCGGCGAAGAGCACGGTGACGATCAGCGCCGGGTAGATCCGGAAGATCCGGCCGATCCAGAAGGCCCGGACGTCACCGCGCCGCTCCAGGGAGGCCGGGATGATGTACCCGCTGACGACGAAGAACGCCATGACCCCGTAGAAGCCGAGGTCGAAGTGGGCCGCGACGGTGCCGCCGTGCGGGACCAGCTTCAGGATGTCGAAGTGATGGGCCGTCACGGCCAGCGCGGCGATCCCGCGCAGGGCGTCCAGCCACCCGAGCCGGCTCCCCGGTGCGGCGGCGCGCTCGCGCCGCCCGACCGGCCGCAGCCCCCGTCGGGCCAGTGGCCCCTTGATCGTCATCCGCCGGACACTAGCCCATCCGGGGGATCGCAGCCCGGCCGGGGCCAGCCCCCGGCCGGCCCCTGGTCAGCCCGGTTCCGGATCAGTCCCGGGGGCGCCCCCGGTCAGTCCCGGGTCATGTCGACGAAGCGCGAGTAGTGGCCCTGGAAGGCCACCGTGATGGTCGCGGTCGGACCGTTACGGTGCTTGGCGACGATCAGGTCGGCCTCGCCCGCGCGCGGGGACTCCTTCTCGTAGGCGTCCTCGCGGTGCAGCAGGATGACCATGTCGGCGTCCTGCTCGATCGAGCCCGATTCACGCAGGTCGGAGACCATCGGCCGCTTGTCGGTGCGCTGCTCGGGGCCACGGTTCAGCTGGGAGAGCGCGATGACGGGGACTTCCAGCTCCTTGGCCAGCAGCTTGAGGTTACGGGACATGTCCGAGACCTCCTGCTGGCGGTTCTCGGCCCGGCGGGAGCCGCCGGACTGCATCAGCTGGAGGTAGTCGATGACGATCAGCTTGATGTCGTTGCGCTGCTTGAGCCGGCGGCACTTGGCGCGGATCTCCATCATCGACAGGTTCGGCGAGTCGTCGATGAACAGCGGGGCCTCGCTGACGTCGGGCATCCGCCGGGCGACCCGCGTCCAGTCGTCGTCCGTCATGTTCCCGGAGCGCATGTGGTGCAGCGCGACCCGGGCCTCGGCGGAGAGCAGACGCATGGCGATCTCGTTGCGCCCCATTTCGAGCGAGAAGATCACGCTCGGCAGCTTGTTGTGGATCGAGCAGGCACGCGCGAAGTCCAGCGCCAGGGTGGACTTACCCATGGCGGGGCGGGCCGCGATGACGATCATCTGGCCGGGGTGCAGGCCGTTGGTGAGCGCGTCGAAGTCGGCGAAGCCGGTCGGCACGCCGGACATCTGGCCGTTGCGGGAACCGATCGCCTCGATCTCGTCGAGGGCGCCCTCCATGATGTCGGCCAGCGGCGCGTAGTCCTCGTTGGTGCGCTGCTCGGTGACGGCGTAGATCTCCGCCTGGGCGGAGTTGACGATCTCGTCCACGTCGCCCTCGGCCGCGTAGCCCATGCCCGCGATCCGGGTGCCGGCCTCGACCAGCCGGCGCAGCACCCCGCGCTCGGCGACGATCTGGGCGTAGTACTCGGCGTTGGCCGCCGTCGGGACGGAGTTGACCAGGGTGTGCAGGTACGAGGCGCCGCCGACCCGCTGCAGCTCGCCGCGCTTGGTCAGCTCGCCGGCCACGGTGATCGGGTCGGCCGGCTCGCCGCGGGCGTAGAGGTCGAGGATCGCGCCGTGGATCATCTCGTGCGCGGGCCGGTAGTAGTCGGCGGGCTTGAGCACCTCGACCACGTCGGCGATGGCGTCCTTGGAGAGCAGCATGCCGCCGAGGACGGACTGCTCGGCGGCGAGGTCCTGCGGGGGGACGCGCTCGAAGCCGTCCGCCCCGCTCTCGCCGTCGCCCTCGCCCCGGCGCTGCCAGCCGCCGTCCCGCTGGCCGCCCTCGCGCGAGGAGCCGTTCCGGCCGCCCTTGCCGCCCTGGAAGCCGCCCTTCTGGAAGCCGTCCTTCTGGAAGCCGTCGCGGCCGCCGCCCTGGCCGCCGCGGCCGCGGGAGACCGGGAGGCGGTCGCCGGGGCCGTCCGGGAAGGGTGCGTCGTCGAAGGCACCGGCCGGGAAGGGGTCCTCGGCGGTCTGCCAGTCCTCCTCCGGCGGCGGGGCGTCGTGGTCGTCGTACTGGGGGCCGGTCACGCGTGTTCCCCGATCAGCGAGTGGTGCGAGTTGGAGCGGGCTTGCCGGTGGCTGGGTGAAGCGGATCCGCTCCTCTTTGTACGCCACGGCTCCGACAAATCGGACGCCGGGGCGGTGCGAGTGTCGGGCGGAGGGCCCACGCTAAAGCGCCGGACGCCCTTGCGCCAAGGCGGTTATCCACAGGGGGTGTGGATGAGCGGCCCCGACCTGTGGAGAACTGCCGCAAAGCTGTGGACACCCCTGTGGACGTCCCTGTGGATAACCGGACCATCGATCCACCGTCAACTTGCTGACCTGGGATTACCTCTTCCCGGGCCTGTGCATGAGAAATTCTTCACACACCTCCGAATGGCTGTGGGCACAGAGTGGTCGAACGGCCCCGGTCAGGATTTCGAGTAATGACCACATACCCCTGGCAGTCGTTACCTGTGGATGAGTAGCCTGGACGCCATGACCGCCACGCCCTCCAGACGCCGCCACGACCGGGAGATCCTCTCCCTGGCCGTCCCGGCCTTCGGCGCACTGGTCGCCGAGCCGCTCTTCCTGATGGCCGACTCGGCGATCGTCGGCCACCTCGGCACCGCCCAGCTGGCCGGGGTCGGCGTGGCCTCCGCCGCGCTCACCACCGCGACCGGCGTGTTCGTCTTCCTCGCCTACGCCACCACCGCGGCGGTGGCCCGCCGGATCGGCGCCGGGGACCGCCGGGGCGCCGTGCAGCAGGGCGTCGACGGCATCTGGCTCGCCCTGGGGCTGGCGGTACCGGTGGTGCTACTGACCCTGCTGGTGGCCCCCTGGGTCGCCGACGTGCTGGGCGCCTCGCCGACCGCGGCGCCCTACGCGGTGACGTACCTGCGGATCAGCTCCCTGGGCATCCCGGCGATGCTCATGGTGCTGGCCGCCACCGGCGTGCTGCGCGGCCTGCAGGACACCCGTACGCCGCTGCTGGTGGCCGTCGCGGGCTTCACCGCCAACATCGGCCTGAACGCCGGCCTGGTCTACGGCGCCGGGCTGGGGGTGGCCGGCTCGGCCTGGGGCACCGTGCTCGCGCAGACCGGGATGGCCGCCGTCTACCTGGTCGTGGTGGTCCGCGGCGCACGGCGCGAGCGGGCCTCGCTGCGGCCGGACGCGACGGGCATCCGGGCCTGCGCGAGGGCGGGCGGCCCGCTGCTGGTCCGGACGATCAGCCTGCGCGCGGTGCTGATGATCGCCACCGCGGTGGCCGCCCGGCTGGGCGACGACCAGGTGGCCGCGCACCAGATCACCATGACGCTGTTCAGCTTCCTGGCCTTCGCGCTCGACGCCATCGCGATCGCCGGCCAGGCCATCATCGGCCGTTACCTCGGCGGCTCGGACGTCCCGGGTGCCAGGGCCGCGACCCGGCGGATGGTCGAGTGGGGCATCGGCTCCGGCGTGGTGCTCGGCCTGCTGGTGGTGGCCGCCCGCCCGCTCTACGTCCCGCTGTTCACGCCCGATCCGGCCGTGCAGGCGCAGCTGGACACCGCCCTGCTGCTGCTCGCTCTCAGCCAGCCGGTCTCCGGCCTGGTCTTCGTGCTGGACGGGGTGCTGATGGGCGCCGGGGACGGTCCGTACCTGGCCCGGGCGGCGCTCGCGACGCTCGCGGTGTTCGCCCCGGCGGCCGTCGCCGTCCCCGCCACCGGCGCCGGGCTGGCCGGGCTCTGGTGGGCGATGAACCTGTTCATGCTGGTCCGCGCGGGCTTCCTGGTCTGGCGCGCCCGCGGCGGCGAGTGGCTGGTCACCGGAGCCGTCCGCGGGTAGCGGGCCCGCACCCCGGAGCGGCACCCCGCCCCCGCAGCGGCGGCGGCACCCGTCCCCGGGAACGACCGAGGGCCGGACTCCCGAAGGAGTCCGGCCCTCAAGCCACTGCTACGGAACTCAGGCAGCGACGACCGCGATGTCCAGGTTGGCCTGGACGTCGGAGTGCAGCTTGACCGAGACCTTGTGGGTGCCCACGGTCTTGATCGGCGAGGCGATCGCGACGGCGCGCTTGTCCACAGCCGGGCCGCCGGCGGCCTTGATGGCCTCGACGACGTCGGCCTGGGTCACCGAGCCGAACAGACGGCCGGCGTCACCCGAACGGACGGCCAGCTTGACCTGGACGCCCTCCAGCTGACCCTTGACCTCGTTGGCGGCCTCAAGGGTCTGGATCTCGTGGATCTTGCGGGCGCGACGGATGGCGTCGACGTCCTTCTGACCACCCTTGGTCCAGCGGATGGCGTAGCCGCGCGGGACCAGGTAGTTGCGGGCGTAGCCGTCCTTGACCTCGACGACCTCGCCGGCGGAGCCGAGACCCGGCACCTCGTGCGTGAGGATGATCTTCATTACTCGGTCACCCTCTCTTAGCGCGCGGTGCTGGTGTAGGGCAGCAGCGCCATCTCACGGCTGTTCTTCACGGCCGTGGCGACGTCACGCTGGTGCTGGGTGCAGTTGCCGGTGACCCGGCGGGCACGGATCTTGCCGCGGTCGGAGATGTACTTCCGCAGCAGGTTCGTGTCCTTGTAGTCAACGTAGTTGACCTTGTCCTTGCAGAAGACGCAAACCTTCTTCTTCGGCTTGCGAGCAGGCGGCTTCGCCATTGTGTGCTCCATTTGGGGTTCACGGCCCGGCGGGCGTCCGGGGACGCCGGCGGCCGGGCCGCACGAAATCTGTCAGCTCTTAGAACGGGGGCTCTTCCGAGTAGCCGCCGCCACCACCACCACTGGACGGGGCACCCCAGCCGCCGCCCTGGTTGCCACCGGACGGGGCGCTGGAAGCCCACGGGTCGTCGGAGGGGCCGGACTGGCCGCCGGAGTTTCCACCCCAGCCGCCGCCCTGCTGGCCGCCACCGCCGCCCCAGTTGCCACCGCCCTGGCCGCCGCCCTGCTGGCCGCCGAAGCCGCCACCGGGACCGCCGGACCGGTTGGCCCGGGTGACCTTGGCGGTCGCCGAGCGCAGGCTCGGGCCGACCTCGTCGACCTCGACCTCGAAGACCGTCCGCTTCTCGCCTTCCTTGGTCTCGTAAGACCGCTGGCGCAGTCGGCCCTGCACGATGACGCGCATGCCGCGCTGCAGCGACTCGGCCACGTTCTCCGCCGGCTGCCGCCAGACGTTGCACGTGAGGAAGAGGCTCTCGCCGTCCTTCCACTCGTTCGTCTGACGGTCGAAGGTGCGGGGGGTGGACGCGATGCGGAACTTCGCGACCGCCGCACCCGACGGGGTGAAGCGCAGCTCGGGGTCGTCGACGAGATTGCCGACGAGGGTGATGACGGTCTCGCCTGCCATGGTGGTGATGACCTCTCGGGAAGATGTCCGTTCACCGCTGTTTCACGTGAAACAGCGGACGCGAGCTACCCGAGACCCGAAGGCCTCAGAGGTGGCTCAGTGGGTGTCCGGGCGCAGGACCTTGGTCCGCAGAACCGACTCGCTCAGGCCCATCTGGCGGTCGAGCTCCTTGACGACCTCAGGCGTGGCCTTGAGGTCGATGACCGAGTAGATGCCCTCGGACTGCTTGTTGATCTCGTAAGCCAGACGGCGACGACCCCAGGTGTCGACCTTCTCCACCTTGCCGCCCGCGTTGCGGACGACGGTGAGGAAGTTCTCGATCAGGGGGGAGACAGCGCGCTCCTCGACCGACGGGTCGAGGATGACCATCACCTCGTAGTGACGCATGGGTAACCCACCTCCTTTGGACTCAGCGGCCACGGTCTCTCCGTGGCAGGAGGGTTGTGCGTAGCGTCGGCACCGGCGCGGTGACGACTCCGGCCCACCGTAGCGGGCGGGTCCGACAGTCGGCCCCGCACACCCCGGAGGGGTGTCGCCCGGAAGAGGGCGCAAGGGGGCACAACTACACCAGTGCAGACGGCACAGCCTACCCGCACCCGTACGGCCGAACAAAACGCACAGGGGTTGTGAGACCGGCGCAACCACCGCAGTCTGGACGGAACGGGATTCCTGCCCGTTCGTCTCCACGCCTGGAGGTGGGACTCATGGCCCAGTCCGTCCACCACATGCCCGCGCTCACGCTGAACACCGACGGCCACCCGCACCCCCGCGAGAACACCCTGGTGGCACTGACCGCCGTCTTCGGCGTGATCGCCTTCACCACCTCGTTCTTCTACAACCTGCACCTGCTGACGTCGTGGACCGGCCTGGCCGGGATCGTCACGGGGTTCTGGGGCGTGTTCGTCTCGGTCACCACCGCCGAGCGCTTCGTCCTGATGGTCTCGCTCGGCGCCTCCGCGGTCGGCTTCTACCTCGGCATCGCCCGCGGCGGCCTCTGGGGCTGATCCGGGCCCTCCGGGCCGGCCCCGCCGGAACCCCTGACGCCCCCGCCGCGTATCTGGAAGAAGACAGGTACGCGACGGGGGCGCCGTCGTGCCCGCAGCGACGGGCGCCCGGGCCCCGGACGATAAGGTCAGCCCGAGAACCCGGGGCCCAATGCAGCCCGACCGACGAGGAGCACCGAGCAATGAGCCTGCGCCTGAGGACGATCACCCGCGAGGAGCACCTCGCCTTCATCAGGAGCCGCGCCTCGGCCAGCCACATGCAGGTGCCGTCGTGGGGTGACGTGAAGGCCGAGTGGCGGTCCGAGTCGATCGGCTGGTTCGACGACGCCAACCAGCTCGTCGGCGCCGGCCTGGTCCTCTACCGCCAGCTGCCGAAGCTCAAGCGCTACCTCGCCTACCTGCCCGAGGGCCCGGTCATCGACTGGTTCGACCGCGACCTCGACCGCTGGCTCTCGCCGATGCTGGCGCACCTGAAGTCGCAGGGCGCGTTCTCGGTGAAGATGGGCCCGCCGGTGGTCATCCGCCGCTGGAACGCCCCCACCATCAAGGAGGCCATCGCCGCCAAGCAGGCCAAGCGGCTGCGCGACGTCGAGGCCGACTGGTACGAGCCGCGCGCCTTCGAGGTGGCCGACCGGCTGCGCAAGGCCGGCTGGCTGCAGGGCGAGGACGGCGGCGCCGGCTTCGGCGACGTCCAGCCCCGCTACGTCTTCCAGGTGCCGCTGGCCAACCGCTCGCTGGACGACATCCACAAGAACTTCAACCAGCTGTGGCGCCGCAACATCAAGAAGGCCGAGAAGAGCGGCGTCGAGGTGTTCCAGGGCGGCTACGACGAGCTGCCGATCTTCCACCAGCTCTACCTGGTCACCGCCGAGCGCGACAAGTTCACCCCGCGCCCGCTGTCGTACTTCCAGCGGATGTGGAAGGCCCTCACCGCCGAGGACCCGAACCGCATGCGCCTCTACATCGCGTACCACGAGGGCGAGCCGCTGGCCGCCACCACGATGCTCGTGGTCGGCGAGCACGTCTGGTACTCCTACGGCGCCTCGGCCAACCACAAGCGCGAGGTCAAGCCGTCCAACGCCATCCAGTGGCGGATGATGCGCGACTCCTACGCCCTCGGCGGCGGGGTGTACGACCTGCGCGGCATCAGTGACACCCTGGACGAGAACGACCACCTGTTCGGACTGATCCAGTTCAAGGTCGGCACCGGCGGCCAGGCGGCCGAGTACCTCGGCGAGTGGGACTTCCCGCTCAACAAGCTGCTGCACAAGGCCCTCGACCTCTACATGTCCCGCCGCTGAGGAGGCTGACCCGATGACGCTGTCGCTCTACCTCGACACCGAACGCTGGCGCACCCACCAGCGCTCCGTCCTCGCCGAGTTCCCCGGCCTGGTGCCGGTCGCCAAGGGGAACGGCTACGGCCTGGGCAACCACCGGCTGGCCGAGGAGGCGACACGGCTGGGCACCGGTGTGCTCGCCGTCGGTACCGCGTACGAGGCGGCCGACGCCGCCGAGTGGTACGGCGGCGAGCTGCTGGTGCTCACCCCGTACCGGGTCGGCGAGGAGGTCCTCCCGCTGCCGCACGCCCGGGTGATCCGCACGGTGGCGAGCGTGGACGCGCTGCGGACGCTGCACGGCACCCGGGTGGTGCTGGAGTGCATGACCACCATGCGCCGCCACGGCGTGAGCGCCGCCGACCTGCAGACCGTCGCCGCCGAGCTGGGCGGCGTCTCCTTCGAGGGCCTGGCGCTGCACCTGCCGATGGACCGGCCGGACGGCTCCAACCCGGTCGAGGAGGTCGCGTACTGGGTGGACACCGCCCGTGCGGCCGGCATCCCGGTGCACACCGTGTTCGTCAGCCACCTCGGCGCGGCCGGCATGGAGCAGCTGGCCCAGCGCTACCCGGAGACCGTCTTCCGGGCCCGGATCGGCACCCGGCTCTGGCTGGGCGACCACGCCGCGCTGGAGGTCCGGGCCACCGTCCTGGACGTCACCCCGGTCAAGAAGGGCGACCGCTACGGCTACCGCCAGCACCCGGCGCCCGCCGACGGCCACCTCCTGGTGGTCGCGGGCGGCACCGCGCACGGCATCGGCCTGGAGGCGCCCAAGTACGTGGCGAGCATGGCCTCGCGGGCCAAGGGCATCGCCCGGGCCGGCCTGGCGACGGTGAACAAGACCAAGTCGCCGTTCCACTGGGCCGGCAAGCAGCTCTGGTTCGCCGAGCCCCCGCACATGCAGGTCTCGCTGCTGTTCCTGGACGGCGAGACCAAGCCCCCCGCGATCGGCGAGGAGCTCGGTCTCCAGGTCCGCCACACCACCACGCACTTCGACCGCGTGGTGGACCGCTAGACCTCCGGACCCGTCACGCGTGACGGGTCACGGCCTCTCGGCCGGCTCCGACAGTTCGGGCTCGCTCAGCCACTGCTCGGGGCCGGCCGGCGCGTACGCGGCGTAGCTCTCCTCCTCGCGCAGCCGTCGGGCGCTGCCCAGCACGACCACGTCCGGGGCGTGGTCGAGCACCCCGCCGGAGGGGTCGTCGCTGCCGTCCCAGCGGACCGGGTCGTGCTCCGGGTGCAGGACGTCGCGGACCACCAGGCCGACCAGGTAGAGCGTGCCGATCAGGTGCAGCCCGATCGCGAAGTGGTACCAGGCCTCGCCGATCCCGTGCTGCTTGGGCCCGGTGACGAAGCCCAGGTGGGACCAGATGCCCAGGGTGTAGAGCACCTCGCAGGCCTGCCAGATCAGGAAGTCCCGCCAGCGCGGCCGGGCCAGCACCGCGAGCGGCAGCAGCCAGAGCGCGTACTGCGGCGAGTACACCTTGTTGACCAGCACGAACAGTGCGACGACCAGGAAGGCCAGCTGCGCGAAGCGCGGGCGGCGCGGGGCCGAGAGGCCGAGCCACGCTATGGCCAGGCAGCCCAGCACCATCAGCACGCCGATGTAGAGGTCGAGGTCGGCCAGGCCGACGCCGCGGACCTGCATCAGGATCAGCCAGAACGAGCCGTAGTCCTCGCCGCGGTGCTTGCTGAACACGTAGAACGTCGACCAGCCCTGCCAGTTGGCGAGCATGATCGGCAGGTTGACCAGCAGCCAGGAGCCCACCGCGCCGCCGAGCATCACCCGGAACTCGCGCCACTTGCCGGCCCGCCAGCAGAGCACCAGCAGCGGGCCGATCAGCAGCAGCGGGTAGAGCTTGGCGGCGGTGGCCAGGCCGATGAAGACGCCGGCCCAGCCCGGCCGGGAGCCGGCCCACCAGGCCATCGCCACGGCGGCGAGCGCGACCGCGAGCAGGTCCCAGTTGACGGTGCCGTTGAGCAGCAGGGTGGGCGCGAGCGCGAACAGCAGCGCGTCCCAGGGGCGGCGGCGGTGGATGCGGGTGAGCGCCACGACCGCGACCACCGCGCAGGCCATCAGCAGCCCGGCGTTGATCGCCCAGAACCACTGCTCCTGGCTCTGCTGGTCGCCCCCGCCGGGCGTCAGCCAGGCCGCGACCTGCATGAACAGGCCGGTCAGCACCGGGTACTCCAGGTACTGCAGGTCCCCCGTGGAGCCCGGGATGCGGTCCACGTACGGGTGCAGCCCGGCCGCGAAGCCGCGCCCGGAGAACAGGTGCGGGATGTCGCTGTAGCAGGCGTGGATGTACTGCGGCGAGCCCGGCTGGAACCAGGCCTGCTCGTAGCAGGGCAGCTTCTGCACCATGCCCAGCACCGAGACCACGATCACCGCGAGCGCCAGGAAGCGCGCCGGGATCCACCAGGAGACGCCGAGCAGCGCCCGGCGTCCGGGCGGCCCGCCGATCACCTCGCTGCCGGCCGCCGCCACCGGGTCCTCGTCGGCCGGGACGACCACGGTGTTGGCCGGCGGCGCGGCCGCGGCGACGGCTTCCGGGGTGGGCCCTGCGAGACCGCCGGACCCGACCGGGCCGGTGGTTTCGTCACGATCGCTCGACGTCATGCCGGACATCCTGCCGCACCATCCCGGCCGGGACGAGGAGGACCCCGCAACGGTCTGCGGAGGTCCGCGGGCCGGTGGGTCCGCGAACCGTGACGAAAACGGCGGTGGGGGGGGGCCCCCGGGGGGCGCCCCCCCCCCGCGGGGCGGGGGCGCCGGGGGGGGGGGGCCCCCCCCCCCGCCGGGGGCCCCGCGGCTGAGGGGAGGTGACGACCAGTCATCGA
>NZ_JBEOUW010000055.1:0-21263 GCF_040303045.1 Kitasatospora sp. NPDC096140 | reverse complement strand
GCGCCCACCGTTTTCTACAGCTTGTTTGGCACCTTGTGACCCGCCCCCCGGCTGTTCCGCTGTGGCGGCCCTCCGAGGAGGACCGCCACCGCCGTTCCGGATGCTCGCCGTGGGCTACTAGCCCCCCACTGCCGGCGGCCCGCCGGTAATGGTCGACGTCGGCTTGCCGCCACCGGTCGGCTTGCCACCGCCGCCCGGCGTCGTGGTGTCCGTGGGCGCCGGCGTCGTCGGGCAACCGATCACCGGGAGACACGTGTTGGTCGGGCGCGGGGGCTTGGTCTTCGTCGGGCTCGGCTGGTCGCCGGGGCAGTCCACGCCGGGCACGCAGGTCTGGGTGGGCTGCGGCGGCTGCGGCTGGGCGGGCTGCGTCGGCTGCTGCGTCTGCGCCGTGGCCGACGGGGTGTCCGCCGTGGTCGGCGTCGGCACGGCCGTGGCCGTGGACGGCGCTCCGGAGGAGTCGACCTCGGAGCCGATCGGCTGCGGGTTCGGGAAGTCCAGCTTCTTCTCGTTGGCCAGCGCGACCTTCATGTACCGGGTGAAGACGTCCGTCGGGATGTCACCACCGTGGATGGACGCCTTGCCGCCGGTGCCGTTGAGCGACTGCCGCTGGTGCTGGGCCGGGTCCTCGCGCCACATCGCGACGCTGGTCACCAGCTGCGGGGTGTAGCCGACCCACCAGGCCGACTTGTTCTCGTCGGTGGTACCGGTCTTGCCCGCCACCGGGCGGCCCAGCGCGAGGGTCTTGGTACCGGTGCCCTTCGCCGCCACGTTCACCAGCACGTCGGTGACGTTGTCGGCGACCGCGGGCTCCAGCGCGACCTTGGCCTCCTTCTTGGCGAAGCCCGTGCGCGCCACCCCGTCCCACTCGACCTTGGTGACCGAGTACGGCTCGGCTTCCTTGCCGCTGGCCGCCAGGGTGCCGTAGGCGGTGGCCATCCGGATCGGGCTGATGGTGGAGGTGCCGAGCGGGAAGGTCGCGGTCTTCGGGTCGGCGAGGCTGTCCTTCCGGATGCCCATCTGCACCGCGATGTCGGCCACGTTCTGGCCGCCGACGTCCTGGTTGAGCTGGACGAAGGGCACGTTGTACGAGTACTGCATGGCCTGCCGCAGCGAGACGTAGCCGTGCTTGCTGGAGTCCTCGTTCTTCTGGTGGTACGTCTTGCCGTCGTCCCCGATCACCAGCGAGCCGTCCGGCTTGCGGATCTCGGACAGGTCGTCGGCCAGGTAGCGGCTGTCGGCGTTTATCCGCTTCGGCTTGCCGTCGTCGCCCTTCGCGGTCTGCACGCCGACCTGCATGGCGGTGGCCAGCACGAACGGCTTGAAGGTCGAACCGACCTGGACGCCGGTGGCGTCGGCGTTGTTGTCGAAGTGCCCGTTCTCCACGCCGTCGCCGCCGTAGAGGGCGACGATCGCACCGTCGCCGGGGCGGATGCTGGCGGAGCCGAACTGGATGTTGGTGTCGTTGTCCGGGCGCTTCTGCGGGTCGAGGTTCTCGGCCTTGACGTCGTCGACGGCCTTCTTCAGGGCGTCGACCTTGTCCTTCTCGAAGGTCGTGTAGATCTTCAGGCCGCCCTTGTCCAGCACCTGCTGCGTGATGTTCTTGTCGGTGTTCATCACGTACTTGTTGGCGGTGTCGACCAGGTAGCTGATCTCACCGTTCAGGTTGGAGCTGGGCTTCAGCGCGATCGGGTCCGGGAACGTGGTGCACTTGGCCCGCTCCTCGGGGGTGAGGGCCTTGGTCTTCACCATGTTGTCGAGGATCCAGGACCACCGCCCCTGGGCCCGTTCCTTGTTGGCCGGGTTGGTGGGGTCGTAGTACGCCGCGCCCTTCAGCAGACCGGCCAGCATGGCGCTCTGGCAGGCGTTGAGGTCCTTGGCGTTCACCCCGTAGTACGCCTGGGCGGCGGCCTGGGCGCCGTTCGCGCCGCGGCCGAACCAGCTGGTGTTCAGGTAGCCGGTGAGGACCTCGTCCTTGCTCTGCTTCTGGTCGACCTTCAGCGTGATGAAGAACTCCTTCACCTTGCGGCTGAGGGTCTGCTCCTGACTCAGGTAGGCGTTCTTGACGTACTGCTGGGTGATGGTCGAGGCGCCCTGGGTCTCACCCCCCTTCGCCATGTTGTAGACGGCGCGGAGCATGCCCTTGGGGTCGATGCCGTGGTCGTTGCGGAAGTCCTGGTTCTCCGCGGCGATGACGGCGTTCTGCAGGTTGGGGCTGATGTCCTGGAGCGGGACGATCTGACGGTTGGTCTGGCCCTTGCGGGCCATCTCCGTGTTGTCCGCCCAGTAGTAGATCGTGTTCTGGCCCTGCACCAGCTTGTTCATGTCGGGGATCTGGGTGGTCTGGTACAGGTAGAACACCACGCCCACGAAGCACGCGAAGACCAGCAGGAAGCCGCTCAGCAGCTGCTTCCACGACGGCAGCCAGCGCCGGACGCCGGTCTTGCCGAACCGCGGGTAGTCGATGAAGCGCTTCTTGCCGGGCCCTGCGGGCGCGCCGGAAGCACCGGCGGCGCCGCGCCGGCCTCCGCCCTTGTCCTTGTTCTGTCCGGCCTTGCGCATCTCCGCACGGGTCATCCGGGGTTGCTGAGCCGTCTCCCGGACGCCCGACGGACGCCGGCGGCCGATCCCGTCCGAGGTCAACTCGTCGGGCGTCGGCCCTCCCCGACGGCCGCCGCCTCCCGGGGGCTGCTGCCCGTCACCGCCCGGGTCGGGCGTCCTTCGCCGTCGTTCGCTCATCTTCCAGCCACTCCTCGCCAGGCGTCTCCAGCCTGAAGGCAGGGTTCACGTCCGATGCCCGCAAAACCGCCCTGACTCCCGGAGGTGGTCCTCGTGCACACGCGACAGCGTACGCAGCACGGAATCACAACTAATCGGGCATCAGTCGCCAATAACCGCAAAACGGCGACAGATCATTACACGCCCGTTGCCAAGCTCACCTGCGCGTCGGCTTGTGATCACATTCACGCGTGCCCCCCTTGCCCGTTCCGGGGGTCGGGTTTACTGTTCTCGATATATCGAGCCGATACATCGAAGCGGAATACCGCCGGATGCAGCGGCCGGACGAGGGCCGAGAGGGAGGAGGACCACGGCAGTGGGCAGGCGCTCAGGAGTGCTGGAGTTCGCCGTTCTCGGCCTGCTCCACGACGCTCCGATGCACGGCTACGAGCTGCGCAAGCGGCTCAACATCCTGCTCGGCACGTTCCGGGCACTCTCCTACGGAACGCTCTACCCCTGTCTGAAGAGCCTGGTCGCCCAGGGTTTCCTGGTCGAGGACAACCCGGACGTCGAGTACGTCCCGGCCACCGCCCTCAACGGCAAGCGGTCCAAGATCGTCTACCGGCTCTCCGCCGAGGGGAAGCAGCGCTTCGAGGAGCTGCTCGCCGACTCCGGCCCGGACGCCTGGGAGGACGAGCACTTCGGCGTCCACTTCGCGTTCTTCGGCCAGACCGACCGGGCCGTCCGGATGCGCGTCCTGGAGGGGCGCCGCAGCCGGCTGGAGGAGCGCCTGGAGCGGATGCGCAACTCGCTCGCCCGTGCCCGCGAGCGGTTCGACGACTACACCGTCGAACTCCAGCGGCACGGACTGGAGTCGGTGGAGCGCGAGGTCCGCTGGCTCAACGAGCTGATCGAGACCGAGCGGTCCAACCGCACCGGCCGGACCGGTCCCGCCACCGGCGGCGACCCCTCCGCCGTACCCCACAAGACTTCGGACGGCCGTGGCCAGGAGACCGGGTCCTCGGACCCGTCCGGGCCACCGTACGACCGCCCGGGGCGCTCCGCCCAGGAGCGCTGACACCGCGCCAGCCCTGTGCCGCGCGGCAGGAGTGGGCGCCTCGCGCGCCCTTACAAGCAGTCATCGAAGAAGCAGGACGAGTTCCGCCGGTCCCGGCGGTCCTCATGAGATCACAGGGAGCAACCGGAAATGGGTTCGGTTCGCGTAGCCATCGTCGGCGTGGGCAACTGCGCCGCCTCGCTGGTGCAGGGTGTCGAGTACTACAAGGACGCCGACCCGGCCGGCAAGGTCCCCGGGCTGATGCACGTCCAGTTCGGTGACTACCACGTCCGTGACGTGGAGTTCGTCGCCGCCTTCGACGTCGACGCCAAGAAGGTCGGCTTCGACCTGGCCGACGCCATCGGCAACAGCGAGAACAACACCATCAAGATCTGCGACGTGCCGCCGACCGGCGTCACCGTCCAGCGCGGCCACACCCTCGACGGCCTGGGCAAGTACTACCTGGAGACCATCGAGGAGTCCGACGAGGCCCCGGTCGACGTCGTCCAGATCCTCAAGGACCAGCAGGTCGACGTCCTGGTCTGCTACCTGCCGGTCGGCTCCGAGAAGGCCGCCAAGTTCTACGCCCAGTGCGCCATCGACGCCAAGGTCGCCTTCGTGAACGCCCTGCCGGTGTTCATCGCGGGCACCAAGGAGTGGGCGGACAAGTTCACCGAGGCCGGCGTGCCGATCGTCGGTGACGACATCAAGTCCCAGGTCGGCGCCACCATCACGCACCGCGTGATGGCCAAGCTGTTCGAGGACCGCGGTGTCATCCTTGAGCGCACCATGCAGCTGAACGTCGGCGGCAACATGGACTTCAAGAACATGCTGGAGCGCGAGCGCCTGGAGTCCAAGAAGATCTCCAAGACCCAGGCCGTCACCTCGCAGATCCGCGACCGCGAGCTGGGCGCCAAGAACGTCCACATCGGTCCCTCGGACTACGTGGCCTGGCTGGACGACCGCAAGTGGGCCTACGTCCGCCTGGAGGGTCGTGCGTTCGGCGACGTCCCGCTGAACCTGGAGTACAAGCTGGAGGTCTGGGACTCCCCGAACTCCGCCGGCGTCATCATCGACGCGGTGCGCGCCGCGAAGATCGCCAAGGACCGCGGCATCGGTGGCCCGATCCTGTCGGCCTCCTCGTACTTCATGAAGTCCCCGCCGGTCCAGTACTTCGACGACGAGGCCAAGGAGAACGTCGAGAAGTTCATCCGCGGCGAGGTCGAGCGCTGAGCGCAGCGAGGTTCGCGACTGTCGAGCGCTGAGCGCAGCGAGGTTCGCGACTGTCGAGCGCTGAGCGCTGAGCAGCTGACCGCTCGATAGCTCCTCGGAAGGGCCCACGATCACCGGATCGTGGGCCCTTCACCTTTTCCCGGCCAATGTTTCACGTGAAACAGCCACCGGTTCCATGGCACCCTGGGCGGGTGGCGATCACCGAGAACGGCAGCACCCACCAGCCCGCGCACCGCGCCACGCTCCTGGACCTGCTCCGGGGCCGCGACTTCCGGCGGCTGCTGACCGCCCGGGTGCTCTCCCAGCTCTCGGACGGCGTCTTCCAGGTCTCGCTCGCCGCCTACGTGGTCTTCTCCCCCGAGAAGCAGTCCTCCCCCGCCGACATCGCCACGGTGCTCGCCGGGATGCTGCTGCCGTTCTCGGTGGTCGGCCCGTTCGCCGGGGTGCTGCTGGACCGCTGGCGCCGCCGCCAGGTGCTGTACTTCGGCAACCTGGCCCGCTTCGGGCTGGGCCTGGCCACCGGCGCGCTGCTCCTGGCCGGGGCGCCGAGGTGGCTGTTCATCGCCTCCGCCCTGCTGGTCACCGCGCTCAACCGGTTCATCCTGGCCGGCCTCTCCGCCGCCCTGCCCCGGGTGGTGGAGCAGGACCACCTGGTCACCGCCAACGCGCTCTCCCCCACCCTGGGGACGGTCGCCGCCGCCTCGGGCGGTGGCATCGGCTTCCTGCTGCACCAGGTGACGGCCCCCGGCCCGAAGGCGGACGCCGCACTGGTCACGGTCGCCTCGGTGCTCTACCTGTCGGCCGCGCTGGCCGCCCGCCGGATGGACCGCGACCTGCTCGGACCGGAGCAGCACGCCGACCGCCCGGCACTCGGCCAGGCGCTGGCCCGGGCCGCCGTCGAACTCGGCGCCGCGGTGCGCCACCTGGTGCGGGACTGCCGGCCCGCCGTGCACGCGCTGGCCGCCGTCACCGCGGCCCGGTTCTGCTACGGCGTGCTGATCGTGGTCGTGGTGATACTCGCCCGGTACACCTTCAACGACCCGGCCGACCCCGCGGCCGGCCTGGTCACCCTCGGCCAGGCGGTCGCCCTCTCCGCCGCAGGCTTCTTCGTCGCCGCCGTGATCAGCCCCTGGTGCACCCGGAAGCTCGGCCTGACCGGCTGGATGACGGCCTGCCTGGTCGCCCCGGTGGTCTTCGTCCCCGCGCTCGGCCTGAGCTTCACGCTGGTGCCGTGCCTGATCGCCGCCCTGCTGCTCGGGGTGGTCACCCAGGGCACCAAGATCTGCGCCGACACCGTGGTGCAGGAGACGGTCGAGGACGAGTACCGCGGCCGGGTCTTCGCCATCTACGACGTGCTGTTCAACGTCGCCTTCGTGGCCGCCGCCGTGGTCACCGCGCTGGTGCTGCCGATGTCCGGCCGCTCCGTCGCGGTGGTCGTCGGGGTCGCCGCGGTGTACGCCGTCACGGCGGTCGTCTACCTGCGCGCCGCCCGCCGCCGGCCGCTCGCCTGACCTGCTCCCACCGGATCCCCGGGGCTCGGGACGGATGGCGTCCGACCGAGTCGCTAAGGTGTCAGACCTGTCGGAGCGACAGCACTCTGTCTCGGGGGACGAACTGATGAGCACACCGCCCAACCCGTACGGGCCGCCGCAACCGGCCCCGCCGGGGCCGCCCGGCGCGCCGCCGTACGGTGCGCCCGTCCCCCCGCCCGCAGCTCCGTACGGTCCGCCGCCCGGCTACGGGCAGCCCGCCCCGGGCGGCTACGGAGCGCCGCCTCCGTACGGGCAGCAGCCGTACGGCCAGCAGCCTCCGGGGCAGAACCCGTACGGGCAGCAGCCGCCCGCCGGGGCGTACGGCTACCCGCAGCCCGCGCCCGCAGCGCCGAACGCCCCCGCGAAGAAGCTCGGCACCAAGTCCAAGCTGAAGGCCGTGGGCCTGGTCGGCGGCTGCATAGCCCTGGCGGTCGGGTACTTCGTCGCCGGGCCGAGCGTCAGCAGCGCCAAGCCCGGCGACTGTGTGCGGGTGAGCGGCTCCCGTGATGTCGACATCATCAAGTGCACTGATTCCAAAGCGAATTACCGCGTACTGTCGAAGTTCGAAGGCACCACCGACGTGAACCGGTGCAAGCAGACGCCGCAGACCACGAGTGCCGTCTCGGGCAAGAGCGGCCGCCGCTGGAACAAGAAGCGGTACGTGCTCTGCCTCGGCCCGATGACACCCGCCTCCACCGGCGTCCCGCCGGTGAAGAAGTCCTGAACCCTTCCGCCACTCCGTCCCCGGGGGACCACTTGTCCGTTCCGCCTCCGCCCCAGATGCCGTACGGTCCGCCGCCGGGCGACGGCAACCCCTACTCCTCCGGCGGTGGCTACGGTGCGCCGCCGCCCGGCCAGCCCGGGTACGGCTACCCGAGCGCCCCGCCGCCGGAGCAGCCGTACGGCTACCAGCAGCCCCCGGCCGGCTACGGCTACGGGTACCCGCCCCAGGGCCCGGTGGACGGCCTGACCTGCCGGTTCTGCGGCGGCTACCCGGCGGTGAACGCCACCGTCCGCGGCCACCAGGGCCTGCTCGTGGCCTACCGCATGCTGCGGATGTCCGGCCCGTTCTGCCGCACCTGCGGCACGGCCACCGTGCGCGACATGTCCGCCCGGACGCTGGTCCAGGGCTGGTGGAGCCTGGTGTCGTGGCTGCTGACCCCGATCACGCTGCTGATGAACCTCGGCCCGCACAACCGGTTCAAGCAGTTGCAGCCGCCCGTCCCGGGCAGCCACGGCCCGCAACTCGACCCGGGCGTCCCGCTGACCCGCCGCCCGCACATCGCGATGCTGGTGGTGCCGGTCTCGCTGGCGGTCACCGTCGCCCTGGCCGCCACCGGCGTGCTCGGCCCGGCGAAGCACGACGACCCGTCCGACCCGATCATCGCGGCTCCCTCGCCGTCGGCCTCGTCCTTCACCTTCACGCCCTCGCCGCCGCCGGCCTTCCCGTCGCCGACCTTCACGATGCCGGCGGTGCCGAGCATCACGCTGCCGCCGGTCACCACCCCGACCCCCGACACGGACAGCGTCGACCAGGCCAAGGCGGGCGACTGCCTGCACAACGAGAACGGCCCGGCCGGCGAGACCACCGACACCCACCCGAAGGTCTCGGTCCTGCCCTGCACCGACGCCAAGGCGCAGTACAAGGTGATCTACAAGTACCTCGCCACGTCCGACGAGAAGGTCTGCGAGAAGCAGTCGAAGTCGGACAGCTGGTACACCCGCACCTACACCAACTTCCCGTCCCTGAACTACGTGCTCTGCCTCAAGAAGCTCTCGTAGCTCTCGTGGCCCGGGCTGCCCCGGCAGCTCGGACAGCCCGCCGCACGACGCGAGGGGTGGCCCCGGCCGGTGCCGGGACCACCCCTCGCGTCGTGCCGGAAGCCCCGGCCGGCGTCAGCCCTGCTGCTCCGCCCACCAGGCGCGCAGCGCCGCGACCGCCTCGTCGTGCTCCATCGGACCGTGCTCCAGCCGGAGTTCGAGCATGTGCTTGTACGCCTTGCCGACCTGCGGGCCGGGCTTGATGGCGAGCAGCTCCATGATCTGGTTGCCGTCCAGGGCCGGGCGGACGGCGTCCAGCTCCTCCTGCGCCTTCAGCTCGGAGATCCGCGTCTCCAGACCGTCGTAGGTGCGGGCGAGGGTGGCCGCCTTCTTCTTGTTGCGGGTGGTGCAGTCGGAGCGGGTCAGCTTGTGCAGGCGCTCCAGCAGCGGCCCGGCGTCGGTGACGTAGCGGCGCACCGCGGAGTCGGTCCACTCGCCGCCGCCGTAGCCGTGGAAGCGCAGGTGCAGCTCGACCAGGCGCGACACGTCCTCGGTGAGCTCCTTGGAGTACTTCAGCTCGCGCATCCGCTTGCGGGTCATCTTGGCGCCGACCACCTCGTGGTGGTGGAAGGAGACCCGGCCGTCCGACTCGAAGCGGCGGGTGCGCGGCTTGCCGATGTCGTGCAGCAGCGCGGCCAGCCGCAGGGTGAGGTCCGGGCCGTCCTGCTCCAGGCCGATGGCCTGCTCCAGGACGGTCAGCGAGTGCTCGTAGACGTCCTTGTGCCGGTGGTGCTCGTCGCGCTCCAGCCGCAGGGCGGGCAGCTCGGGCAGCACGTGCCCGGCCAGGCCGGTGTCGACCAGCAGCCGCAGGCCCTTCACCGGGTGCTTGGCCAGCAGCAGCTTGTTCAGCTCGGCCTGGACCCGCTCGGCCGAGACGATGGTGATCCGCTCGGCCATCTCGGTCATCGCGGCGACCACCTCGGGCGCCGGGTCGAAGTCGAGCTGGGCGGCGAAGCGGGCGGCCCGCATCATCCGCAGCGGGTCGTCGGAGAAGGACTCCTCGGGGGTGGCGGGGGTGCGCAGCACCCGGGCCTCCAGGTCCTCCAGGCCGTGGTGCGGGTCGACGAAGCCGCGACCGGGCAGGTCGACGGCCATCGCGTTGACCGTGAAGTCCCGGCGGACCAGGTCCTCCTCGATGCTCTCGCCGTACGTCACCTCGGGCTTGCGGGAGGTACGGTCGTACGCCTCGGAGCGGTAGGTGGTGATCTCGATCAGGAACGAGCCCTCGGCGGTGTCCTTGCGGGCGCCGACCGTGCCGAAGGCGATGCCGACGTCCCAGACCGCGTCCGCCCAGCCCTTCACCAGCTTGAGCACCTGCTGCGGGCGGGCGTCGGTGGTGAAGTCCAGGTCGTTGCCGAGCCGGCCGAGCAGCGCGTCCCGGACGGAGCCGCCGACCAGCGCCAGCCGGTGACCGGCCGCCTGGAAGCGGCGGGCGATCTCGTCGGCGACCGGCGACACCCGCAGCAGCTCTTGCAGACCCAGGGTCTGGGCCTCGCTCAGGCCTGGTACGGCCCGGACGGCGGTGCTGGGACGGTCGGTGCGCGTGGTGGGCTCATTGGCAGTGGACACGGCTCACAAGGGTACGTGCCCCGGAAGGTCAACCGCCCGCGCGTTTTGGGCGTCTCACCCCACAGCCCGCAACACTGCACCGCAGGCTGCATCGTTACCATGCCGGTGGACGAGTCTCGGGCACCGGACAGGGGATGCGGTGTCGCGTGCCGCCACGGCCTGCGGAACTCCCGCGGAAGCGGTGCGGCGACGGCGTCGGGCGAACAGTTCAAGCGTTTCAAGAATTTCAAGAGTTCCAAGCGAACACCGTCGGGCGGACCGCGCCGGACGGGACGGACAGCATCAGCAGCGATCGAGAACGGCGAGGGCGAAGCGAGTGAGTGAGCCGGCACGGCACTCGGGCCTGGGGGCGCACCGACAGCCTGGAGGGGCCGAACGCCCCGCCGGGGGACGTCATCCGGTGCGCCGGGCGGGCCTGCGCCTCGCCGCCGCCTGCGCGGCCGCCCTGACCCTCTTCACGGCCGCCCCGGCCGGTGCGCTGACGGCCGGCGGAGGCACCCACCCGGCGGGCGGAGACACCCACCCGACCGCCGGCTCCACCGCCTCGGCCGAGTACCCGGTGGTCCTGAGCATCGAGTCGCTGGCCCCGCAGGTGGCCGTGCCCAACGGCACCGTGACGATCACCGGGCACGTGACCAACGCCGGCAAGTCCGCGCTCAAGAACGCCCACGCGGCCGTCCGCAAGCCGTACTCCGGCAGGCCGCTGGACCGGCGCAGCGACCTGGCCAACGTGGCCGGCCGCACCACGCCGATCGAGCGGGACGGCGTCGAGCTGGACAGCCCGCAGTACGCCCTGCCGGAGCTCAACCCGGGCCAGACGCTGCCGTACACCCTGAGCGTCGCGGTGAACGACCTCGGGCTGTCGTCGAGCGGGGTGTACGAGCTCGCGGTGGACGCCTGGGGCTCGACCGCCGACAACGGGCACGACCGGGCCCTGGGCATCGCCCGGAGCTTCCTGCCGTACAACCCGGGCGGCGCCGAGGCGCAGCCGACGAAGGTCGCCACGCTGTGGCCGCTGGTGCACGCGCCGGTGCTGGCCGCACAGACCGTCGCCGACAACGAGCAGTCCGTCCCGGTGCTGCGCGACGACAGCCTGGCCGCCGAGTTCGCCCCGGGCGGCCGGCTGTACGAGCTGGTCGACACCGGCGCCAAGCTGCCCGGGCTGACCTGGGTGGTCGACCCGGACCTGCTGGACGCCGCGCTCGCGATGACCAAGCCGTACCGGGTGCAGAACCCGGGCACCGAGTCCGCGGGCAAGCCGGCCAGGGACGACAACACCGTCGCGCGCAACGGCTCGGCGGCGGCCGCCGCCTGGCTGGACAAGCTGCGGGCCGCCGTCGCCAAGCCGGACAGCCAGGTGGTGGCGCTGCCGTACGCCGACCCGGACATCGCCTCGATCGCGCACAACGGCGCCGACCTGCCCGGGATGCCCACGGCGCTGAACAAGGCGGCCACGGCCGGTCGGCTGACCGTCGAGGGCCGGCTCTCCGTGGACACCCGCTCCGACATCGCCTGGCCCTACCAGGGCTACGTCGACCAGCAGATCGCCTCGCTCGCCCAGCAGGCGGGCAGCGGCCTGCTGCTGGCGAACGGGGCGAGCATGCCGGAGCCGGACGCGCTGAACTACACCCCGAGCGCGGCGCGTCCGGTCGGCAACGGGCAGAGCGCCGTGGTCGCCGACGAGACGGTCTCCGGGCTCTTCCAGAAGGACCTGGGCGCCGGCACGGACCAGACCGAGTCGACCCAGCGCTTCCTCGCCGAGACCTTCGCGATCACCCACGAGCAGCCGCAGAACCAGCGCGGTCTGCTGATCATGCCGCCGCGCGAGCTGAGCGTCGCCACCGCCAAGGTGCTGGCGAACGCCCTGCAGCAGGCGAGCGGCAAGTGGATCGCCCCGGTCAAGCTGGACGCGGTGGCCCAGTCCTCGCCCGACGAGAAGGCCAACACCGGCGTCCCGGCGGCCACCGACTACCCGACCCAGGCCCGCGCCTCGGAGCTGACGGCGACCGACCTGGACAGCACCAACCGGATCCAGTACGACCTGGACACGCTGATGCGGGTGCTCACCCTGCCGCAGCGGGTCCGCGGCCCGTTCAACGCCGCCATGGTCCGCTCGCTGTCCACCGAGTGGCGCTCCCAGGCCCCGGCCGGCGGCGCCTACCGCACGGGCGTCACGCAGTACCTGAAGGAGCTGACCAAGGCCGTCCAGGTGCCGGAGAAGACCTCGGTCACCCTGGCCGGCGACACCGGCCTGCTGCAGGTCAGCGTCCGCAACGACCTGACCCAGACGGTCACCAACCTGAAGCTGGTCCTCACCTCGCTCCAGCCGAACAGGCTGCAGGTGAGCAAGGCGGAGGACCTGGTCCTCCCGGCCTCGCAGAGCGCCACCCTCCGTTACCAGGCCGAGGCCCACAACAACGGGCCGGTCCAGATGACCGCCCAGCTGTGGACCACCGGCCCGAACCCGCGACCGTACGGCGAGGCCCGGACGTTCACGGTCGAGGTGACCTCGGTGACCAACGGGGTGCTGTACGTCTTCGCGGGCGCCGGCCTCCTGCTGCTGCTGGCCGCGGTGCGCTTCGTGCGCCAGCGCAAGCGGCGGGGCGGTCAGCCCCACCAGGACGGCGACCAACCGGTCGGGGACGGCCCGGCCGCGGACGGCGCCGAGGCCGGGGAGCCCACGGCGGACGGGGCCAGCGGGAACGCCGGGTCCGACGGGAACACCGGGGCCACCGGGGACACCGGCTCCGACGGGTCCGACGGGTCCGACGGGTCCGACGGGGACGGACCGGCGGACGATGCCGCTGGTGAGGGTCCCGCGCAGACACTGCGCGCCAGCAGCCCGGATGGCCGGGATCGGGCCGCCAGTGATGAGAAGGTTGGTCCTTGATACCGCCGACCCCCCGTGACGCCGGGCCGGCCTCCCCCCACGACATCGAAGAGGTGACATGACCGGGCGCAGCGAGGAGCGGCCGCCGGGCCGCGGTGAGAGCCGGCCGGGTGCCGAGTCGCCGTCCGGCGACTGGTACGTGGCCGACACCTACGCCCAGGACCCGTACGCGGCCGACGCCTACGGGACCGCGCAGGACGGCCAGGACCCGTACGGTCTGCGGGCCGGCCGGCCGGCCGAGCCGCAGCAGCAGGCCGCCGCGTACGACGTGCCGCCGCAGCTGCCGCCGCAGGGCGGCGGCTACCCCACGCCGGTGCCGCCGACGCCGTACCAGGCGGCGGACCAGTTCTCGCCGCCGGTGCCGCCGGTGCAGCCCGGCTGGGACACCCCGCCGCAGGCCGGCTGGCAGCCGGAGGCGACTCCGGCCCCGGCCCCCGCGGCCGTCCCCCACTGGGGCGGCGCCGAGCAGCCGCAGCAGCAGTGGGAGCCCGGCCCGGCGCACTCCGCCTGGGACACCGAGACCACCGAGTACGTCGGGGTGGACGCGCTCTTCGGCGGCCGCCAGGCGGAGGCCGCGGCCCCGCCGGTGCCGCAGGCCCCGCACGCCCCGCAGCCCCCGCAGGCCGCCCACCCGGGCATGCCCGGAGCCGTGCCGCCCGGCGGCACGGGCGCGCCGGGCGGCCCCGCGCCGTACCCGCCGGCGGGCGGCCACCCGGGCCGTCGGCAGCAGCACGGCGGTCCGGACGGGCAGCGCCCCTTCGTGCCGCCGATCGAGTTCGACCCGCCGCTCTCCGAGGAGGAGGCCACCATGCAGGTGGCCGCCGTCGCGGTGCCCCCGGCGGTCGAGCCGCTGGCGGACCTCGCCGCCGAGGAACACGTCGCACAGCCGGAGCCCGCGGCCGCCCCGGCGGCCGGCGGGGGCGGCAAGGTCGCGAGCCTGCTGAACTCCAGCGCGATCATGGCGGCCGGCACGCTGGTCTCCCGCGGCACCGGCTTCGTCCGGACCATGGTGATCACCCTGGCCATCGGCGTCAGCGTGATGGGTGACTCGTACAACGCGGCGAACACCCTGCCGACCCTGCTGTACATCCTGATCGGCGGCGGCGCGCTGAACGCGGTCTTCGTGCCGCAGCTGGTGCGCAGCATGAAGAACGACGAGGACGGCGGCACCGCGTACGCCAGCCGGCTGCTCACCCTGGTGATGGTCGGGCTCGGCGGCGTGGTGTTCCTGGCGGTCCTCGGGGCGCCCGTCCTGGTCCAGATGATCGCCCACCCGATGATGTCCAACCCGGAGCGGGCCGACACCACGGTGGCGCTGGCCCGCTACTGCCTGCCCACGATCTTCTTCATGGGCATCCACGTGGTGATGGGCCAGATCCTCAACGCCCGCGGCCGGTTCGGCGCGATGATGTGGACCCCGGTCCTGAACAACATCGTGGTGATCTTCACCTTCGCCGCCTACATCTGGGTCTACGGCGGGTTCGGCACCACCCACGTCACCCCGGAGGCCATCTCGCCCGAGGGCGTGCGGCTGCTCGGCCTCGGCACCCTGATCGGCCTGGTCGTCCAGTCGCTGGCGATGATCCCGTACCTGCGGGCGGCCGAGTTCCGCTTCCGGCCCCGCTTCGACTGGCGCGGCCACGGCCTGGGCAAGGCCGCCCGGCTGGCCAAGTGGACGTTCTTCTTCGTGCTCGCCAACCAGGCCGGCTACCTGGTGATCACCCAGCTGTCCACCAACGCCGGCGACGCCGCCGCAGCGGCCGGCCACTCCGGCGTCGGCCTGGCCGCGTTCTCCAACGCCCTGCTGATCTGGCAGCTGCCGCAGGCCGTGATCACCGTCTCGATCATGAGCGCGGTGCTCCCCCGGCTGTCCCGGGCGGCCGCCGACGAGGACGCCGGAGCCGTCCGCGACGACATCTCCTACGGTCTGCGCACCACCGCGGTGGCGGTCGTCCCGGCCGCGTTCCTGTTCCTGTCGCTCGGCCCGGTGATCGGCCGTTCGATCTACGCGGTAGGCGGCAACGAGTCCGTCCTGAACGACGCCACCAACGTCGGTCTGATGCTCTCCGCCTTCGCCCTGGGCCTGATCCCGTACTCGGCCCAGTACGTGATGCTGCGCGGCTTCTACGCCTACGAGGACACCCGGACCCCGTTCTCCAACACCGTCTGGGTCGCCGTCTGCCAGGCGACCTTCTCGGTGCTGTGCTGGCTGCTGCTCCCGCCGCAGTGGACGGTGATCGGCATGGCCTTCGGTTACGGCTTCGCCTACGCCATCGGGGTGATGGTGGCCGTGCCGAAGCTGAAGAAGAAGATCGGCGGGCTGGACACCAAGCGGATCGGCAAGACGTACAGCCGGCTGGCCGCCGCCTGCGTCCCGGCCGCCCTGGTCGGCCTCGGCGCCAGCCTGGCGGTCCAGCAGGTGCTCGGCGGCTGGCCGGGCAGCGTGGCCTCGCTCGTCGTGGCCGGCGGCCTGCAGCTGGCGGTCTTCGTGCTGATCGCCAAGCGCCTGCGGATCGAGGAACTGAACGCCATGCTGGGCATGGTCCGCGGCCGACTGGGCCGCTGACCGACTCTTCGACGGCCGGACGAGCGGGCGCCCTGAGCGGGCGTCAACCGGAGCGGACAGCTCCGCCGCTCGTCCGGCCGACTGCTGGGCCGCCAGTCGCCCCGGGTCCGCCCGGCGGCCTGATGGTGACCCGGTGTCCTATCTGCACCACATCTCTCCACCGGTGGGCAACCGAGACGCCCCCTCAGCGGTCGTACCCGGTGGAGAAGAGTGGGCACAATTGTCCTGGAGCACAGGGCCGCCAACCCGCGGGCTCCAGCGACTCTCTCAGCCGGGGCGACACAAGGGGAGGCAGGACCACGGTGGCTGATGGCACCAAGGCGGTCGTCGACACGTCAACAGCTGACGCGGCGGCGGACGAAGCCGCGCTGGCCGCGGCGATCGACGAGCTCGCCGTCGCGAAGGACACCGCCGGGCGCGCCTCCGCCGTCGACGGCGAGGTCGCCCCCACCGCTGCCGCCGCTCCCGGGAAGAACCGCGCGGACGTCGACGGGAAGAACACCGACGGGAGCACCGACGGGAGCACCGACGGGAGCACCGACGGGGACGCTCCCGGGGGCGCCGCCGTGCGAGGACCGGAGGCCTCCGTGAGCGAGGAGACCTCGGAGATCACCGCCCCGCTCTCGGTCCAGGAGATCGCCGCCGAACTCGCCGCGGGCGCCGCCCGGAAGAAGCCGGCCCCCGCCGCCGCGCCGGCACCCGCCAAACGCCGCCCCACCGACCCGCAGCCCACGGTCGACCCGCGCGACACCGCCACCCTCCCGCGCACCCTCCCCGCCCCCCAGCACCGCAGCGGCGACATGATCGGCCACCGCTACCTGCTGGAGGAGTGCATCTCCGAGACCGACACCTTCAGCAGCTGGCGCGCCGTCGACGAGAAGCTGCGCCGGGCCGTCGGCATCCACCTGATGGCCTCCGGCCACCAGCGGGCCCGCAAGGTGCTGGCCGCGGCCAAGTCCGCCGCCCTGCTCGGCGACCCGCGCTTCGTCCAGGTCCTGGACGCCGTCCAGGAGGGCGAGCTGGTCGTCGTCGTGCGGGAGTGGCTGCCGCACTCCTCCGACCTGGCCCGGCTGCTCGCCAACGGGCCGATGGAGCCGCACGAGGCGTACCAGATGGTCCGCCAGGTCGCCGACGCGGTCGCGGCCGCCCACCGGCGCGGCCAGGCCCACCTGCGGCTCACCCCGCGCTGCGTGCTGCGCACCGACAGCGGCCAGTACCGGATCAACGGCATCGCGGTGGACGCCGCCCTGCGCGGGCTGCCCCCGGAGGACTCCACCGAGGACGCCCAGCGCACCGACACCCGCGCGATCGGCGCGCTGCTGTTCGCCGCGCTCACCCACCGCTGGCCGTACCCGGAGGACCGCTACGACCTCCGGGGCCTGCCCAAGGGCCTCCAGAACGTCGCGCCCGACCAGGTCCGCGCCGGGGTCCACAAGGGCCTGTCCGAGCTGGCCGCACGGGCCCTGTTCGACCACCCGCCGCACCACGCCGAGCCGATCACCACCCCGGAGGAGCTGGTCCGGGCGATCGCGCAGATGCCCCGGATCCGCCAGCCCGAGCCGGAGCTGCCCGCCTACCCCGTGCCGCCCCGGCACAACACCCACTCCCTGCCGACGGCGCCCAACCCGACCCGGGTCGCCGACCCGGCGGTCGCCCCGCTGCCCGCCTCCTCCCGGCCGACCGCCTCCCGCCGGATGAAGCGGCGGCTGCGCCGGGTGGCCAAGGCCACCGCCTGGACGGTCGCCCTCGGCGCGATCGGCGTCGCCTCGTGGCAGTTCGTCGACCACCTGCGCCACACCAACAACGGCGGCGGCACCGCCGCGACCTCGTCCCCGCTGCCCTCGGTCAGCAGCACCGCGCCCAGTCCGCAGGCCAGCAACCACAACCCGGCGCCGATCGCCATCAAGGACGCGCAGTCGTACAACCCGCTGGGCGACGGGGCGGAGGGCAAGGACACCCTGGCCAACGCGATCGACGGCAAGCCCGAGACGCAGTGGATCACCCAGTGGTACGAGGACCAGTTCGCCCCGAACCTCTACAAGGCCGGCACCGGACTGCTGATCGACCTCGGCTCGCCGCAGCCGGTCAACTCCGTGAACGTCCAGTTCGTCGGGAACCACACGGCGGAGCTCCGGGTGCCCAACGCCGCGGCCACGGCGAACCCGAAGGGCGCCCCGCTCAGCGACTACTCGGTGGTGGGCAAGAAGAGCGGCCCCGCGGCCGACTTCTCCCTGGACAACCCGGTCACCACCCGCTACCTCTTGATCTGGCTGACCGGCCTGCCGAAGAATTCCGAGGGCAAGTTCCAGGGCCGCGTCGCCGAGGTCAAGGTCACCGGCTGACCCGACGGTCCCGCGGCGGGCCGTGGGGCGACACCCGCACGGCGAGACGAAGAGGTGGCGGTGACGGACAGCGTGGACCGGACGGACGACGACGCGGCGTTGCTCGCCCGGCACGTCGCCGGCGACCGGGAGGCCTTCGGTCTGCTGGTGAACCGCCACCGCGACCGGCTCTGGGCGGTCGCCCTGCGCACCCTGGGCGACCGCGAGGAGGCCGCCGACGCGCTCCAGGACGCCCTGGTCTCCGCCTTCCGCGCCGCCGCCGGGTTCCAGGGCCGCTCGGCCGTCACCACCTGGCTGCACCGGATCGTGGTCAACGCCTGCCTGGACCGCGCCCGGCGCAGCGCCACCCGCCGCACCACCCCGCTCGACGAGGACCCGCAGCGGCTCGACACCCTGGTCGGCACCGCCGAGCCGGCCGACTCCCCGGTGGTCCGGGCCGAGCTGCACCGCGAGGTGACCGCGGCGCTCGACGAACTGCCCCCCGAACAGCGGGCCGCGCTGGTGCTGGTCGACATGCAGGGCTACCCGGTCGCCGAGGCCGCCGAGCTGCTGGGCGTCCCGGTGGGCACCGTGAAGAGCCGCTGCGCGCGCGGCCGGGCCCGGTTGCTCCCGCTGGTGCGGCACCTGCGCGAGGGCGGCGGCGGGCCGGATGTTTCACGTGAAACACCGGGCGCCCCGGGCTCGGCCCCACCGGGGCGGGGCACCCCGGGGAACCCGACGGGCCCCCGCACCGTCAGAGGGACAGGCCCGAGCACCGGTCGGACGATGCTGGAAGGAGACGCGAGCACACGATGACCGCCACCCCCTCCTCCCCCGACCACGCCGGGGGGCACCCCCCGGTCGACGAACTCGCCGACCTCGCCGAAGGGCTGATCGACTCCCCCGCGGCCGTCGAGGCACTGCACCGGCACCTCGCCGACTGCGCCGAGTGCCGGGAGACCGTCGACGCCCTCGCCGAGGTCCAGGAACTGCTCGGCACCGTCGAGACCCCGCCGATGCCCGCCGACGTCGCCGCCCGACTGGACGCCGCGCTGGCGCGCGCCGCCGCCGAGGCCGCCGACGAAGCCACCGACGTGCCCGGGGCGGCCGACGCCCCGGACGCCGCGCCCGGCGCCCGCCACGCGGCCGTGGCGGGCCCGCAGGAGCCCTTCCCCGGCCGCCGTCCCGGCACCCCGGCTCCGCCCGCCCGCGCCGCCTCGGGACGCTCCGCGCCGTCGTCCCGGCCCGCGGCCTCCGCCGGGCCCGGCCGCCCGCGCCCCCGCCGACGGTTCGCGCTGCTGCTCGGTGCCGCCGCCGCCCTGGCCGCCGTCGGCATCGGCGGGGCGGTGCTGCTCCACCCCGACGACCGGGCCGGCGGCACCGCGGTCAGTGCGGGGGCCCCGGCGGACACCACCGCCGCCGCGGCGCAGAACGGGCGCACCCCGCACGCGGCGAGCGCCGGCACCGTCTACCGGGCCGACGTGCTCGCCACCCAGATCCAGCAGCTGCTGGCCCGCTCGGGGAACGCCGCCACCGCACCGGGACTGCAGTCGACCGGGCAGGCCGAGCCCCAGAGCGTCCTGCCCGCCGAGGGCGCCCGGCCGGAGCTCTCCTCCCCGGCTCCGTCCTCCTCCGCCTCCCCCGCCCCGTCGCCGGGCTGCCCGGCCCCCGCCCCCGGAGCCCCGGTGGCCACCGACCGGGGCAGCTTCGACGGCGCCCCGGTGGACGTCCTGGTCTACCCCGTGCCCGGCCGGCCCGACCTCGTGGACGTCTACCTGCGCGCCCCCGACTGCGGCCGGATCGTCCTGCACCAGAGCGTTCCCAGTCGCTGACCAGCGGTTCCCATGCGATCCACGCCCAGTGCGGCACGCCGCTTCCGGAGTTCGGGCGCCTGGTACTGATCCGCCTGGGAATGCGAGACACTGGTCAGTCGTTGTCCCGGGCGGCGGAGCAGGACCGCCCTCCCCGCAGCAAACGCGGGTCGCGATGCGAACCAGGAGAAGCAGTGAGCGACGTCCGTAACGTGATCATCATCGGTTCCGGCCCGGCCGGGTACACGGCTGCGCTCTACACGGCCCGTGCCTCCCTCAAGCCGCTGGTCTTCGAGGGGGCCGTCACCGCCGGTGGCGCGCTGATGAACACCACCGAGGTCGAGAACTTCCCGGGCTTCCGGGACGGCATCATGGGCCCCGAACTGATGGACAACATGCGGGCTCAGGCCGAGCGCTTCGGCGCCGAGCTGATCCCCGACGACATCGTCGCGGTCGACCTCACCGGTGACGTCAAGACCGTCACCGACTCCGAGGGCAACGTGCACAAGGCCCGTGCCGTGATCGTCACCACCGGCTCCCAGCACCGCAAGCTCGGTCTGCCGAACGAGGACAAGCTCTCCGGGCGCGGCGTCTCCTGGTGCGCGACCTGCGACGGCTTCTTCTTCCGCGACCAGGACATCGCGGTGGTCGGCGGCGGTGACACCGCCCTGGAGGAGGCGACCTTCCTCTCCCGCTTCGCCAAGAGCGTCACGATCATCCACCGCCGGGACACCCTGCGCGCCTCCAAGGCGATGCAGGAGCGCGCCTTCGCCGACCCGAAGATCCGCTTCGAGTGGGACAGCGCGGTCGAGGCCATCCACGGCGACCCGAAGCTGACCGGCGTCACCCTGCGCGACACCACCACCGGCGAGACCCGCGAGCTGGCCGTCACCGGCCTGTTCATCGCGATCGGCCACGACCCGCGCACCGAGCTGTTCAAGGGCCAGCTGGACCTCGACGCCGAGGGCTACCTCAAGGTCGAGGCCCCCTCGACCCGGACCAACATCCCGGGCGTGTTCGGCGCCGGCGACGTCGTGGACCACACCTACCGCCAGGCCATCACCGCCGCCGGCACCGGCTGCTCCTCGGCCCTCGACGCCGAGCGCTACCTCGCCGCGCTGGACGACCTGGAGGCCCAGGCCGCCACCGTGGCGGTCTGACCCCGGGCCACCGACCCACCCCCCGCGGGGGTGTCCCCCGTAACACCCCCGCACCCCGCCGGGCAGAAACAGAACGGGCCCGCCCGTTGTTCACCTGGCAGCAGCCCCCTCCGTCCGAACCCGAGGAGTCCCCGTGGCCGGCGCCACCACCACCGTCACCGACGCGACCTTCCAGTCCGACGTCCTGGACAGCGACAAGCCCGTGCTGGTCGACTTCTGGGCCACCTGGTGCGGCCCGTGCCGCCAGGTCGCCCCGATCCTGGACGAGATCGCGGCCGAGCACGCCGACAAGCTGACCATCGCCAAGCTCGACGTGGACGCCAACCAGGCGACCGCCGCCCAGTACGGCGTCATCTCGATCCCGACCCTGATCCTCTACAAGGGCGGCGAGCCGGTGAAGTCCATCACCGGTGCCCGTCCGAAGGCCGCGCTGCTGCGCGAGCTGGACGGCTTCATCTAGGTCGTCGGATCGTCGACCGCGCGGCGGCGGGGGGGGCGGGGGGGGCGGGGGGGCCCCGCCCCCCCCCCGCCCGCCTGAGACCACACGCCAACGCCCATACAAACCCGGATATAAACGAATACAACACG